>DASCPW010000062.1:0-4083 GCA_036012725.1 Rhodospirillales bacterium | reverse complement strand
AAACATCGACCTGATCACCTGCCACGATCTCGCTATCCTGACCGGGAATTGCGAATTCCCTTGCCGGCACTCGGCCTTCCGATTTCAGACCGACATCAATCATCACCATGTCGTTTTCGACGCTGACGACGGTGCCCTTGACAACCCGGCCTTCGAAAGATTTGGCATCGGTAAGGGATTCTTCCAGAAGTTCGGCAAAATTCTCGTCGCTGGGAGGAGCTACTTCCTCGCTGAGGGAGGGGAGAGGTGTGGGAGCCATCAATGGGTTATCCTTAATTTTTAAATACCTATTTTTCTTGCCAACCGGTTATCTCCGGTGGTCTTTTCCATATGTTGTCGATTACTTCCGCCACCGTCGCGTGGCTGGCTAGTCTTTCGTTCCTAAGAACCGGCGTCAAAACTTATCCGGAAAGTTTCCGCGAAGAAACGTGTTTCACGGCGAGGTCCAAAGCCGCCGTGGCATCCAAATCGCTGGTATCTATCACCAATGAGTCTTCTGCCGGCACCAGGGGAGACACGTCACGTTCCGTATCACGGGCGTCGCGTTCCATCATTTCGTGCAGAACGCGGTCATATATAGCTTTGAGTCCGCGTTCCCGCAACTCTTTAACACGCCGCTCCGCCCGCACTTCGATTCGAGCGGTGACAAACAGTTTGATATCGGCATCCGGACAGACCACGGTGCCAATGTCGCGCCCATCAAGCACCGCTCCCTTGGCGCCGCCCGGCGGGTTCATTGCGAAGGTACGCTGGAATTCGACAAGCGCCGCCCGGACCTCCGGCATGGCGGCGACGCGCGAGGCGGCATTGGCCGCCGCATCGCTCCTCAGTTCTCGATCATCAAGATCGACCGCCGTGACCTCGTGAGCCAGAGCAACCGCGGCCTCGACATCGGAAGCAGAAAGTCCCAAGCGAGCCAGTTTAACCCCGACGGCGCGGTAGAGCCGCCCGGTATCGAGAAGCGCCAGCCCAAAATGATCCGCCAACCGCAGGGCCAATGTACCCTTGCCGGCGGCCGCCGGCCCATCGATGGCAATGATCACGAAATCGCCTCAATGCGGGCGCCCAGTTCGTTCATCACTTCGGAAAAGCCCGGGAAACTGGTGCCGATGCAACTGGCGTCGTCGATATGGACGGGTTCCTTGCCCACCATGCCGAGCACCAGGAAGGCCATGGCGACGCGATGGTCCATGTCCGCCGCGATCACGGCGCCGCCCCTGGGAGGACGGCCCGAGCCGTGGACCGTTAGTGAATCGGCCTCCTCCTCAACCTTGACGCCGCATGCTCGCAGCCCCTTCGCCATGGCGGCCAGGCGATCGCTTTCCTTGACCCGGAGTTCATTTAAGCCCCGCATCCGCGTCGTCCCTTGCGCACAAGACGCGGCAACGGCTAAAATCGGATATTCGTCGATCATCGAAGGAGCCCGCTCCGCCGGCACCTCGACGCCGTGAAGCGGGCTTGATTTGACCGTCAAATCGGCAACGGATTCAGCGCATTCATGGCGCCTATTGTCGATGCCGATCGCCGCTCCCATCTCGCCAAGAGTATCCAATAACCCCGACCGCAACGGATTAGCGCCGACACCCTTGAGAGTGACGGTAGACCCCGGCGCCAGCAGCGCCGCCACTATCGGAAAAGCGGCGGAAGAGAAATCTCCCGGCACCGTCACGTCCTGGGCGGAAATTTCAGGCTGGCCGGTCAGCGTGATCCGGCGACCGCCACCCGGCAAATCCTTAACAGCGATTTCGGCGCCGTAGTGGGACAGCATCCTTTCGGTGTGATCACGCGAGGGGCGGGGCTCGACGATGGTGGTCCTGCCAGGTGCGTTCAGTCCGGCCAGCAACACCGCCGACTTCACCTGGGCCGAGGCGACAGGCAACTCGTATTCGATGACCAGGGGACTTTCGGTCCCCGTCACCGTCACCGGCAACAGACCGCCGGCGCGGGTGGCAAAGACCGCCCCCATCTTCCGCAATGGTTCCATGACCCGGTTCATGGGGCGTTTTCTCAAAGAGGCATCGCCGCTGAATATGGTGGTGAAGGGATAGGCCGCCACCAAACCCATCAACAACCTGGCGCCTGTTCCCGAGTTGCCCATATCGAGGACACCCTCGGGTTCGGCCAAGCCGCCGACGCCGCGCCCAATGACATGCCAGGAACCGCCGCCGCCGGGCTCAACATTGGCGCCAAGCGCGCCGAGGGCGGTGGCCGTCCGCAACACGTCCTCGGCTTCCAGAAGGCCGCTGATACGGCTTTCGCCGACCGCCGTGGCGCCGAGGATGAGGGCCCGATGCGAAATCGACTTGTCCCCGGCAACGGAAATTTCCCCGACAATGGTCTTAACGGGGTGGGAGATCATCGGCATCACGGGCAGGATTTCTCGAACATAAGATCACCTTTTGGTAGGCACGTTTTGGCGGGATTTTTTAAGGACGACTCCTTGAGTTCACGGCAACTTCACATGCCGCTCCGGCATTTACCGAAAAAAGTTTTCCTATTTCCCATTTTTATTTTTGACAGAGCCGGAGGATCATGGCAATTGGCTTATCATGACTTGAACGGGTATCCTGTTGCCAATAAACCGGTGGTAAGTTCCGCGGGCCACGGTGGACCGCGATAGGATATGTCCATATGAGGCCGCTGCAACGGCCTTTCGCCAGCAGTAGTCGGCGTTGGCGATTAACGCGAAATGAAACTTGGAAGAGGACGGATGGCTTAAATGGATTTGGGAGTAAAGCATACTTGCCAGACTTGTGGCACACGCTTTTACGACCTCGACCGCACGCCGCCTGTGTGCCCAAAATGTGGGACCAAGCTTGACGCCTCCTCTTCCCCCAAACCGCCGCGTCCTGGCAAGCCGACGGCCCGTAAGCAAAAGCCCGCCGCAACGCCCGCGAAAACGGTTGCCGCCGCCGAGGTCGTAAAAGCCCTGAGCAAATTCTACGATGAGGGCGAGAACGACGATGGCGACAAAGATGGCATAGAAGAGATCTTGAACGAAGAAACGGATTTGAAAGAGATAGAGAAAGACGAAGCCGACTTGCAGGAAGTCGGCGATGACGACGACGATGAACTGATTGAAGATACCTCTGACTTGGGCGAGAACGATGACGATGTTTCCGAAGTCATGGAACATGTGGACGAGGGCGTCGAAGACAAGAATTGAGCTACCCATGAGCCCGATTGCACTCTGCTTTTCCCTTGCCTCGAACCGTCGAAACTCGTTACCTTTCCACCCCACTCGCCTGGCCACATGACCGTGCCAGGGACAACTCGCGAACCACAATACCGCCTGAGGGGCCGTAGCTCAGTTGGGAGAGCGCTACAATGGCATTGTAGAGGTCAGGGGTTCGATTCCCCTCGGCTCCACCAATAAAATCAAGGGCTTAGCAGGAAACTGCTAGGCTCTTGTTTATTTGGGTAAGCACTGGGTAAGCATGTGAAATCATTCCCCATGGTAATTGATCATGTGAATTTGGGGCCAGCCGACGTTCCAAAAACAAACCACGACGATGAAGATGGTTGGCCAAGTGAGGAAACGGTGGAACATGGTGAGGTTTCCTTCTGTCTGCAGTGTATTTCATAGTGCGCGGGCTGCCGCTCTGAAACAACGGATGCGGGAGACCAAATCCTCCCACATACTAGCGGTAATTCATGTGCCGCTTTTACAGCAATATTGAATAGCCGGGCCACACCAGCTTCCCTCGCAATGGTTTCTTCGTCAATTTCCTTCTTCTGTTGGTGGCAAAGCAGCCAATTAATCCGGCTATCGTCAGGGGATCATCAGAAGATTGCATGGTGTGTTTGCTGGACGGTATCGTCTCCGGCGTCCTTCTGTGGATAGCCACGAAATCACCTTTATCTCGCCCCAATGTTCCCCTTTTTTTGTCGCAATCGTTCACTAGCCTCCGGCTCGAAACTTAAAAACAGGTCGATACTCGGCCTTGCTGGAGGACTTCACGATGAAACGTTTATTGCGACGAGCAAGCCCTACCCTTTTGATAACTCTTGTAACCGCCTGTGCTCCCGCCCCTATAACTATCGCCGGCGGCATGTTGGCTACAGCTGGCGTCCTCGATGCCC
>DASCPW010000061.1:0-5359 GCA_036012725.1 Rhodospirillales bacterium | reverse complement strand
CCCCCTTAAAGGGTGGTGGCGGATGAACGGACGATCAGGTAGTTGGGATCGTCCGCCTGGGTGTTTCAACAGCCTCAATCAACAGCCGAATCCTCTTCCGGGGTCAAGGTCCTCAGGGCCAGAGCGTGGAGCCCGGCTTTCAGTATGTCGGCCAATGCGGCGTAAACCATCCGCTGACGGTCGATTTGGGACTTCCCCGCGAAAGCGGCGGCGACGATTTCCACCCGGAAATGGCTTTCCCCACTCGGCCGGGCGCCGGCATGGCCGGCATGATGGTGGGATTCATCAATCACTTTCAGTTGCCGCGGCGACAATGCCTCGGTCAACTTCCGCTTTATGGATTCGGCAACCCGCAACCGCTTAGCCACTAGCCAAGCTCTTGCACAAGAAAGTTTAGACAGGTGTCCATGGCATCTTCATCTCCAATTGACCCGCCTTTGGTCACCAGGCGCAAGCCTTCCAGAAAGCCGCCGCTGAACTCGACATGGGCGGTCAGAGGAATTACATTCCCCAAAATCTTGATTGCTTTCGTTTCCGCGACTTTAAACAGCGAGGCCGTCACGTCACCCCCGCTCGGGAAACAGCCGCCGATCATTCCATTGCTACTCTTAATAACCTCACAGGTGGCTTCGGCCAATCCGTCACTGATCCGCTTCGACAACATATGTGGTGAAATACCCTTTGTTTTTGCGAGTGATTCCAGATCAAGGGGGGTATCTCCTGGATAAAAGGTGGTGAGCGCAATTACCGAAGACGTCTCTAACCGCCGCAAACCTTCCCTTATCGCCCGTTTTATTTCCCCGTCCCTTTTCCGGCGCCGGCCGATCAAACAGCTAGGATCGAGCCGTACCGCTTTAATTCCCCATTTCGAGATCAAATAGTCAAACTGCCGCAGGGAGAGCGAGGTGACGCTACCAAGCGAGATGATTACTTTTTTACCCCGCCCAGCAGGTTTTATTTTCTCACGGTACGTTTTCAGATAAGCCGCCGACAGAACCCCGGGATCGACCGCGACCAGCACCCTATCCAGCTTTGCCATTGCTTGGGCGACGGTACGCAGATGTTCATCCCTGCTTGAATCCACGACAACGATGCGCGTCCCCGCCCCGGCGTCGGCTTCCAGCCGTGCCGCAAGGCGTTCCGCCCCCGCCGCCACATTATCCAGGCCAACAAGAGAGACCGGAGCGTCCAGTTGTTCGGCGATGATATCTGGAATAAATGATTGCTTAACCGGTGAAATTGGGTCGTTGGATGCAACCGGGTGTTCGTGCACCGGCGATCCATCGACAAGCAAATAGCCGTCAACCACGCAACGTTTCAAGGCGGGAAACGCCGGCACCACAACCGCCATTGCCCGCCGGCCCAAATAGCTCAATATCCCGTCAATCTCGGCGCCAATATTCCCTCGCAGCAGATTATCAACTCGGTTACATAAAATTTCTGCCCCATGTTCGCAAGCCCATCTTGCCGCTGCGTTGACGCGGCGTTTTGCCTCTTCTTGAGGTAGATAACGGCTGTCCGTGTCAATGCAGATGGCATCGCATGTTTCCGGAAAAGATGGGTTTTCGTAGGTAACGGTTATTGTCGCCAAATCCTGCTTTAACAGCAGTACGCCAGCATTATTTGCGCCAGTCAGGTCATCGGCGATCAAGGCTGCTTTCATCGCATCAACTTGCAAAGCTGGCACAGACAGCCTGGCAGTCGGCCAGGCGGATGGCAATGGCGTCGCCATCGCCGAGTTCAGGGACGACCAGCTCAGCATCGGTAAAGTCCTCCTCGCCGGTATAGGACGATATGGTGATGATGCAGTGCATGCCCGCGCCGATAGCGGCGCGGAGGCCATTGTTGCTGTCCTCGATAACCACGCAGCGGGCCGGATCAAGGCCGAGCCGTTCCTTCGCCAGCTTATAGATTGCCGGGTCGGGCTTCTTGGCCGGCACCATATCGCCGGCGAAGACCGGCAGGTACGGGGCGCGTTCGGGACCAAGCATGGTTTCAATCGTGGCCTGTACGGCACGCTCGTTAGAGGTCGAGCAGACAGCCAACTTGAGCCCAGCGGCAATGGCTTCGTCGATGAGGCGGGCGACTCCCGGCCGTAGCGGCAACTGTCCCGACTCGATCAACTCCATGAACAGATCGGTCTTGAGCTTGTGCAAGCCCCTAATGAAGACATCGCTCTCGGCCTCCGGCACCGGCCACCTGGTCTCATTGAAGTGCCGGCGCATGCGCTCCTTGCCGCCGGCGGTTTTCAGCAATTTGCCGTAACGTTCCACCGACCATTCGAAGCCGAGTCCCTTGGCGGTGAAAGCTTTGTTGAAGGCTACCCGGTGGCCATCGCGCTCGGTATCAACGAGCACCCCGTCACAATCGAAGATCAGTGCTTGCATAAAGAAAGCTCCTAACCAGGGATATCAGGGGTAAACCGCGGCGGCGGCAGCCGCCTTGCCGGACGAGCCGAATTTCCGGATCATCTGTTTGACGTCCGCCTTCAGGGCTTCGTACTGCTCGGCGATAAAGGGGATAGGCTCACCCTGCCCGGGCTCCTTGGCACGCAGACCGATAAAGGCCTCGATGAACTGGAGCTTGTGCATGGACGAGATGTTGACCTTCGAGCAGCCGGAGCTGATACAGCGGTGGAATTGTTCGTCGGACAGGCCGGTGCCGCCGTGCAAGGCAATGGGGATGTCGACTTCCTTGGTGATCTTCCCGAGATTGTCGTAGGCGATCTTCGGGGTGCCCTTGTAGAAGCCATGCGCGGTACCGATGGCGGGAGCGAAAACGGCCAGTTCGGGCAATTCGCGGCAAAGAGCAATGCATTCATCAACGTCGGCCAGGACAGCTTCGTCCTCGGCCACGAACTTATCGTCCTCGACGCCGCCGATAGCGCCGATCTCGGCTTCCATGCCGATGCCAGCGGCGATAGCGAGGTCATAGGCCAGGCGGGTTTGAGCCAGGTTCTCATCGAACGGCAACGCCGAGCCATCAAACATCACCGAGGTCCAGCCGGCGTCGATGCAGCCCTTGATGATCTCGATATCCTTGCAGTGGTCCAGGTGCAGGGCGACCGGGATGCCGGCGTTCTTGGCCAGGCCGCGCACCCAGTCGGCGATTGGTTGATACCCCCACAGCTTGATGGTCTTCACCGACAGTTGGATGATGACCGGCGCCCCGAGCTCCAACGCCCCGTCAACGATGGCTCGGGCGCTGTTATAGTCGATCATGTTGAAGGCGGCGATGCCATACTTGGCGGCCTGCGCATGCTTCAACATTGGTTTCATGGTCACCAGCGGCATGGGACGTTCCTCAGAAGTCCAGAACTCTGATTTTGTGCATAGAACGTGACCGGGGAACCGCGTCCTCTTCTGACCGGACCGGCCCTCAAACGGTGGCGATCGACATGAAGTCCCGGGTGATCAGGGTCGCCAGACGGCGCATGACGAGATAACCAGAGGACGTGTCATTATTGAAAAGCGCCAACAACTGGTTGCCGGGAAAGACGAACAAGCTCGATGCTTCTAGACAGGTGGCAGTGGCTACCCGGCGCGGCTGTTCCTCTAACAACGCGGCCCAACCAAAAAGCATGCCTTTGCTCATGATCGATCCACTGCTCTCGGGACGGTTACCGACCCCGAGTGAGAAGCGAACGCGCCCTGATTCCACTAAAAATGCATCCAAGGCGTCATCGCCGAATTCATAAATCTTATCGCCTTCCTCAAAGGAGACGAAGTGCCCAAGTTCGGCGATGGCCTGAAGGGTTTGCTGGGAAAGTCCGGCAAAAAATTTTGTTTTCTGAATGGTGCTGATGATGGCCATCATGGGCTCCTTAATCTTGTGACGCATGTTACCGCGGCTGGCGAAACCATATAACCGGGCAATGTTTACCCGAATTTATCGTATCGAATGTCGCCGCCAGACAACCTCGCCTCAAGAATGAGCATGCGAAGAGCGCCATCCACCATTGGCGGCGGTCCACCCACAAAGGCGACCAGGTTGTCATATTTGCCGGTCATTTGTTGCGAGGCAACGGAATGAACGAAGCCGGTATCGTAATCGATCCCTGGATATTTGTTTTTGAGCGCCGGCGGCACTTCCTCGTCGGACAAAGCCACCGTCACCCGCAGGTTATCGGGAAAGGTGGATACATGGTCCGAAAACCTATCCAGGAAAAACGTATCCATGGCCGTTCGAACACCGAAAAACAGATAACCTTTGTGATCCTTGAAATAACTTTCCTGGCAGGCTCTGGAAACGATCGACATCATCGCGGCGATGCCCGAGCCGCCGCCGATACATAGGATGTTTTTGTTTTCCTCCGGACGGAAGACTGCCTGGCCCAGGGGACCGAAGAGTTTAAGAGTCCGGCCGACGATGTCATTATCAAACAGCCAATCCGAAAATTTTCCGCCGGGTTTTCTTTTGACAACGAAATGCAGGGTCTCGGCTTGGCAGGTGTAGTTGACCATCGAGTATGCACGTCCGCCCACCACCTCGTCAGCAACAAGAACGACAAACTGGCCGGGCTCAAAATCCAAGGGCTGGTCCATTGCCAGCTGGAAAAAAATTACGTCATGGGTCAGGGATTCGGTTTTGATGATTTCCCCGCTCCGGTAGCCAGGAAGAAAAGCCGGCTCGCGGTCCGGGATCAATTTGGCCGGCACATAAAGTGAGCATCCAGTAGCCGTGGTCGCCTGGCAGAGAAGCAATTCATTCTCCCCGGCTTTCAGGTAGGACCGTCCAGGAGCCTCCGGCCAGCCTGGGTCAACCTCGCCCACGCTCACCCGTGCCTTGCAGGTGCCGCAAGTGCCGGTGGCGCATTCGTAAGGCAGCCCCACGGCATTGCGCAAGCCAGCGAATAGCAGGTTTTCCCCGCTTTCGACCTCGAATCCATGGTTCCCGTCTTTGCCTTTTACATCGACTTTCATGTTCATCCGTCTATCAGTTTGTAGCCGTGCGCCCTAGGCATCTTTGGGTCCGTATGGCGATGGCAAATAGTCAATTCCGCCTCTTCAGACTTGAGCAAAAACGCAACGGTTTTTCCGATGATTTCCGGCCGCTATTTCATGGCCGACATCAGGAAAGTCATGATGCCCATAACCACCAGGCCAATGCTGCATAAGGAGAGGAGGAAACATACCATCTGCTTGGTGAAACTCGGCGGCTACTTTTTCACAACTTCCGGCTTGATGACGACTTTCTTTTTTTCTTTATTTACCACCCCAGGCGCCGCGAAAGGATACTAAAGAAACCTTCCGGTCCTAAAAGTTTTTTTCCAGTTCCACGCCGACCGATAAAACATTATCAAACGCCGCGAGCTTACAGACCTTGACCTTGATTTTGGTTATCGCCGGCACCTCAGAAC
>DASCPW010000060.1:0-9248 GCA_036012725.1 Rhodospirillales bacterium | reverse complement strand
GTCACGCTTGTACGTATATGAAATGGCCCACTGTTCGTCAATATTGCGGCATTTCAGGTTGTCGGGGAATCGGGGCCGCAACCCCGTTTCAAAGAGTCCGCGCTTGATGGCGAGTTTAATGTCGCATTCTCGCCCGCGCCCGATGGCACAAGGGGTTTCCTTATCCAGATCGGCGCTCGTCGTTTGCCCCTCCAGCGTCGCGGCGTCCCCGGCTCGGGAAAAGCCGGGCGAGACGAGGATGACGATCCCCGATAGCAAAATGAACAAAGCGGTTTGCAGGGTCTTCATGTTCGATCTCCCTTGAGAGAATGGAAAATCGGTGGCATGTCTGAAGTTGTAGAGGTTGCCGCCGAGACTCTGGCCAAAAAAATAGAATTTTGGGTGGCCATGTCTACCCGAATAACCGGCGATTCCGACGCCCTTCTCAAAACGCCCAAAGTTGCGACCATGCTTGGGGTTGGCCAGCGGCGTGCGTCTTGAGGCGCCGGCGCCTGAGAGACGAGCTTGTCCAGCTGGGTCGACAACTCCTCCGGCGTATCGACAGGCAGGTCACCCCTCCGCCTTCTCCTCATCGTCCGGGATGAACGCTGAAACATCGACCGCTTTGGGATTCACGATGCAGGCTTCCCGGCAAAGCGCACATCCAGTGCAGACGTCCTGCTTGATGACGGGCCTGAGCCCATCCTCCCATTCAAGTGCGCCCAGGACCGGACAGGCGTAAGCGCAGGCACCGCATTCGGGGCCCAGATAAGGCAGGCAAATCTTGGTATTGATCGTGACGCGGGCCAATTTGGTCGCTTCGGGGGAGGGTGCCCTGTCTTGGTCCGGTAGCCTCAGGACTCCGGGTTCACACGCCGTAACGCATGGCCAGCCCCGGCACATGTGGCAACCCCGTACGAGCAGGTCCATGGCTGGGGTGCCGACTACTTGAAGCCCGTGATGCGCCGGCAGCTTGAACAGAACCTCGTACGGGCAGGCCTTGATGCACTTGTCGCAACGGGTGCAATTGAGCAGGAAATCCAGCTCTTTGACGGCGAAGGGGGGCCGAAGCCAGTTTTCAGCCCCCATCGCAGCTTCCTCGCCGGCCAACTCGGACGCAATCCCGACTATCTTTTGCACTCCCTGTTTGAGAAATTCTCGGCGTTTCATCGCGGCCTCAGACAGGGTCATTGTTATCATGGTCGCTACGAATCTTTCCGGTCATCGAGCGCCGGCGCTGCATCATGCTGACGCTTACCAGAACGACTACGAGCAACCCGGCAATAATGCCGATCGGTCCGACCGGCACGGGTTCGCCGATACGCAACGGGAAATCGATCGTGTAAGGAACTTCGTCCGCTTTGGAGGCGGCGGAAATAATGTAGTCACCTGCCTCGTGGAACATATATCCCTGGCGGAAGACATTACCGTCCGGCGACTGAACGCCGAGTTTTTCGCTGTTGTTGTCCATGCCCAACCATGAAAACCAGGAGTCCGCGCGCACACGGAACGTGACCTTGCCCTGGTAGGGCGTTCCGTCATCGATGCGCGACGCATAGAGGTAGATCCTCCCGGGCTGTTCCGGCCGTGGGAAGGCGGGAAAAGCCATGTAGGTTACCAGAAAGTCGCCGATCCTGGTTTCCGCCTGCAGGGACGGCGGGGTGTTGGAATCTTCGTTGAGGCTGTAGGAGGGACGGCCCAAAACGTGGTGGGCGGCAGCGTCATCCACCGCCGATAGCCAGACGACAGCGGTCAAAAGTGTGAACAGGAGGTGAAGCAAGGTTTTGGGCACCGTTTATGCCTTTTGTTTCCGGGCCGTTTCATCCGTCCGTTCGGCGACCCAGATCGGCACGCTCGGGTGCGGG
Source organism: Rhodospirillales bacterium (assembly GCA_036012725.1). Lineage (GTDB taxonomy): Bacteria > Pseudomonadota > Alphaproteobacteria > Rhodospirillales > 2-02-FULL-58-16. The sequence continues at coordinate 7,404 of DASCPW010000060.1, read as the reverse complement.
CACACCTCCACGCATACCCCGCAACCGACGCAGCCGTTTTTAATCACCGGCCGGTACTGGTTCCACATCTTAAAACCGATCGCTTTGGCGCTCAATGGACAGATGCTGACGCAAGCGCCGCAGATGCCCCGGTCAACCCAGGGATAACACGCCGTGCGGTCGATCCGGGCGATCCCCATGTCGATGTCGGGAAGCGGCGTTTCGATCAGCGCCTCGGTGGGGCAGACCTCCATGCATTTATTGCACAGGATGCAGCCCTTTTGCTCCGGGTCGATATAAGGCGTATTGACCTTGGTGCCGCCATCCCGGGCGTGGAAGCGGATGCAGCGGGGTGGACATACCTCGCCGCACAGTCCGCAGCCAATACAGGCGGCGACGAAAGCGGTGTCTTCCTTGAGCGCGCCAGGCGGGCGCAGATAATTACGGGCCTGCGCCGCTCCCCCTCTTTGGCCCCCTGGGGCCAACAGGGCCAAAAAACCATAGGGGACGGCGCCGGCAGCCAAGACCACCGCCCCGACGGTAAGATCTTGCAGGAATCCTCGACGTTCCATCAAGCCGTCTCCTTGGTCTTTTCATCTATTTCCGACTTGCCACGGTGCTGCCGTCCCAGGTGTCCCGGCCCCCGCGTCGGTCCGTCCCAGGGACGGAGGGTGAAGGTCAAGGCGTCGGTGGGACATACGGCCATGCATGCGGTGCAATTATTGCACTCCTGGCCGAAGTCGTCGCACATGGGGTCAAGGTCGAATTCGCAGATCGCGTTGCATTTGGCGCAGTCGTTGCAGTTTTCGACGATGCGGCAGATGCGCACCACCCGATACCGCCCAAGCAGGGAATAAAGCGCGCCGCCGGGGCACAGATAGCGGCAAAATCCCCGACGCGCTACCAACAGGTCGAACAACAAAGTGGCAAGGAAAAACACCGTTCCGGCGCCGAACCCGCCTAGCGCCACCCCGTAATATATCTCGCGGCCGATAATGGCCGGCGGATACATCGCCGCCACCATCATCGAGCCGGTGACGCCCGACAGGACCAAGCCCAGCGCCAGCACGGCATATTTGATGCGCTTGTCGAAATGGCGGTTGCCGGGTTTCAACCCGGCCCAGCGCAGCCAGGCGGCAAAATTAGTGTTGAGCTCGTAAAGGATGGTCGCCGGGCATATCCAGCCGCAGAAGAAACGCCCGAAGACGACGGTCAAGGCGATGGGAATGGCGGTGGTGATCAGGAACGGCCAATAAAGCGCCGATCGGGTTTTCACGCCCGCTGCTGCCTGGCCGGCCGCCGCCAGGGGGTCCGAAAGTTTCCATCCCCAAAACGTCCCCGACCAGGTGTTGCCCTTGATGGCATCAAGGTCTTGGGCCGGATCGTCGGTGAAGGGCCCGGTCAGGGCCTCCATGACGTCGTAAAGCTGCCTTTCCGACGGCGACAGCAGGTCATAGGCATAGGCCGCCACATAGGTCTGATAGATATGCACGAATGGCAGCAACACCAGCATCGTGAAGACGATGCTCAAGCTCACCCAGCGCAGCTTGTTCAGGTGGCGCCAAAGGAAAAAAGGTTTTTGCACCGACACGCCCATGATTCATCGCCGTTCGACATTTATCCGAGGTTGGGAATGATGCGAATGGCCTGGGGCATCTGAATGCACGACCGTTCACAAAGCCCGCAGCCGACGCATTTGTCGGTGACGTGGGGCTGCTCCAGCATGCCGACCGTAATCGCCACGTCCGGCAGCGGGCAGGCCCGGTAGCACACCCCGCAGGTCTTGCCCTGGAAGGACAAGCAGAGGCTTTCGTCGACCCGGGCGTGCCCCATCTTGACGCCGTTGAGGATGGTCTCGAGCTTGCGCGCAATCTGTCTGATGGCGCCGGTCGGACAGGCGTCGCCGCATTTCATGCACAGGATGCAGGCTTTTTCACGGGGGATGATGTAAGGCGTGTCGATCGAATCGAGGCCGTTCTCGAAGCCGAAATACTTAATCGTGCGGTTGGGGCAAATCTCGCCGCATTGGCCACAATTGATGCAGCGGCTGAGGAATTCATCCTCCTCGAGCGACCCGGGTGGACGCAAATAGCGTAGGCCGTGCCGGTACCTGACCGCCCGGCCAGCACTTGGCGTCACCGCCGCCCAGGCAATACCGGCAGCAGCAACGGTAAGTGCCTTGAGGCAATTCCTGCGATGCATGCGCTTAGATTTTTTCGATCCTGCAAGCGCTTTTCTTGAAGTCAACCTGCCCGGAGACGGGATCCCAGACCCTGCTGGTGGTGCCGTTGGCCAGCCACTTGTTCTTCTTCGGATCGGCGCTGTCCGCCACCGACAGGTTCCACGGCCCGAACATGTAGCCGCGTGGTACGTTGTTGCGGGCCGGCTTGACCAGGGAGTTGGTGCCGACCTGGGTGCGCGCCTCCAAGGAACCGCGCCTTGTCACCACGCGCACCCTGTCGCCGTCCTTTATCCCTAAGTCCTTGGCGTCGTCGGCATGCATTTCCACGTACATCTCCGGCACCAGTCGGCGCGTCGTCGGGCTGCGGTTGGATTTGGCGGTATGGAAGTGCTCGTAGACCACTCCCAACCCGAACCAGTAGGGATATTTGTCCTTGGGAACGTTCTGCCAGCGTTTGCCGCGGTGTTCCTCGTCGGGGATGTCGGGAGTCAGCGCCTTGTCCCGCGCCAGCTTGATGAGATCTATGTGGTCGATGGTGTAAAGGTCCTTTTCGGCGCCGAACCGCATCAGCTCCTTCGTTATCTTTTTTCGCTCGGAATAGTCCTGTTGGACCAGTTTCATGTGGACCTTGCCGTCATTAGTCCGGAAATAGCCGTAGGGCTTGTTCTTCCAGGTACCCTCCTGGAGCATGTAGCGGCGCTTGGTGCCGCCGTTCTGAGCGGATTCGTAGCTCGGTGCCGGCCACTGGATGCCGCGCAGTTCCTCGAGTTGCTCATAAGGCGAAATCTTATCAATCTTCTCGACCTCAAGGATTCCGGTTAGATCGGTGTCGGTGCCTTCCGACGCCTTGATGACATCGCGAAAGACTTCTTCGGGATCATAGAACCCATCCTTCTTACGCTTGTAGGGCAGGCTCTTGTCCACATCGAGCCCCAGAAGCTTGCCGATGCTCTTGGCCTTGTCGATGACCATATCCATGTCCGGCCGGCATCCCTTCGGCGGCTCGGCCGCCTTCTGGCAGAGGTTGATCCGCCGTTCCGAGGAAATATAGACGCCTTCGACCTCGCCCCATGTGGCCGCCGGGAAGATCACGTCGGCATAAAGATTATTCGGCGCGTGGCGATAGATTTCCTGCACCACGTTGAAGGTCTTGGATATCGCCGGACGCACCAGGTTGTACTGGTCGGGCAGATCAATGTGGGTGGCATAGACGAAGAAGAATGCCTTGACGTCGCCCTTGAGCGCGCGCTCCATCATGCCGACGGCATAACCCGGGTTTTTGGAGTTCATGGCGTTGATCAGGTTCTTTTCTGGCACCCCCCAGGCCTTGGCCATTTTCTTGCGGTGCTTGGCGTTCTTCAAAGGCATGTTAAAGGGCAGGCGCCCGGTCAAGCCACCCGTGAAGCGTTCGCCCATGGCGTTGGGCTGGCCGGTCATGGAGAAGGGGCCGCAGCCGGGCTTGGCCAGATTGCCGGTCAAGGTCAGCAGGTTGATGATCGAGATGACGTTGTGCTGGCCGTGGATATGCTGGTTGTAGCCGATGCCCCACATGATGATGACGCCACCGTACCCTCCGACCTGTTTGCCCTTGGCACGGGACAGCCGTTTGCGGGTGGCATCGGCGAACATGCCGGCGATTCTGCGAATCAACTTTGGCGAGACGTCGTGGTTGGGCCCGCCCATGCGGTCCTGCACTTGCTCGGGGCTGTAATCTTTGAGTATGCCGTCCACGTACTTTTCCCATCCGGTGGTGTGTTTCTTGACGAAATCCCAGTCGATCACGTCCTCGTGGTCCTTCAGCAATACGTGGGCGATAGCGTTGAGGAAGCTGATGTCGCCGTTGAGGATAGGTACGTGAACGGTGTTCTTGGGGTTGATGTCCTCATATCCCATCACTGTGCCGGTTCGCCTGGGATCGACGACCACGGTCGTGATGCCGCTCTTCTTCTTGTGGTCGGCGGCGCGCCAGAAGATGATCGGGTGCGATTCGCGGGCATTGTGCCCGAAATGCATGATCATGTCCGAGAGTTCGATGTCTTCGTAGGCCAGCGGCGGCGTGTCCGAACCGAGGGTGGCGAAATAGCCGGTGACCGCGGACGTCATGCACATGCGGGCATTGGCCTCGATAGTGTTTGAGCCCAATACACCTTTCATGAACAGGTTTTCGAGGTACTGGCCCTCCATGGTGAGCTGGCCCGAGCCATAGAGGCCGATGGAGTTGCCGCCGTACTTCTTGACAAAATGGGCGATCTTGTGGTCGACCAATTCGGAGGACTTCTCGTAGGAAACGCGCAGGAAATTTTCCTCGTCAAAGGAGCCTTTGGTCTTGGATGCGAAATCCAGGTCGCCATGATTGGGCTTGTTCCATTCCGCCCAGACGTCTTTACGCACGTAGGAATCGCCCTCCATGCGGTCCACGTACATGGGTTCGGCGGCGGTCAGGCCCTTGATGCATTGCAGACCGTAATTGGTGGGGTGGTCCTTGTCGGGCCGCATGGAGACTATCTTGCCGTTCTCCACCTGGATGATGGTGCCGCAGCCAACGCCGCAATAGGGACATTGGGCGATGGCGGTGGTGCGGTCGTCCTCTGTTTCGGCGGCTTGGGCGGTGGCGATTTCCAGTTCCGGATTGGCGCCTACCATCAACCCGGCGCCGGCACCCGCGGCCGTGATGAAGGCGCCCGTCTTTACAAAATCCCGGCGCGAAAGCTTGTTTTTGAGGCGTTTCATGGCTCTGGTCTCCTATTTCTTCGCCAAGCCGCGAAGGTAAACGATGATGTCGTCGATCTCGCGGTCGGACAGGTCCGCCAGTCCTTCTGGTCCCTGGAACGCGAGCATGCGGGTGTTGGAGCGGCCCTTCTTGATCGTTTCGCGGATGAAGCCGTCGGAGACCTTGTTCAGGAAACCCGGCAGGCCCACGGCGGTGCCCGTGCCGCCGGCCTCGTAGCCGTCCCCGTTCAAGCCATGGCAGGTGGAGCAAACATAGTCATACCACTGTTTTCCAAGACGCGGGTCGCCACGGGCGTCGGGCTGGGCATCCACCTCTTCGGCCCGGTTCGGCCCCTTGGCGTGGGAGCGCAGATAAGCAACGATGGCGCGCACGTTTTTGCGACCGAGATGGGCAAAGGGCATCATCGACGTGTCTTCGCGCCCGTCACGGATGGTACTCATCAAGTACTTGTCCGAGGAAGTGCTCAGGAGCTCCGGATTGGTCAGCGACGGCGCCACCCCCGGCAAGCCGATGGCGTCGGCCTGGTGGCAGATGACGCAGTTCACCTGGAACAGCTCCTCGCCCTGTTTCAGCATCATCGGCGTTGCTGTCTCGGCAAAGCCGGGTCCTCCGAACGCTAACCAGACCATTCCAGCTAGTCCGTAAATCAGGTGTTTGTGAGGAAACATGGCATGACCTCCCTGTAGGCAACTTTAAACTGCAACGGACCCCGGAGAGGCCTCAAGCATAAACCAAAAAGTTGGCGCCGCCTCATACTGTTGTATTCAACCAGGTTATCGGGTTTCCAACCCAAAGCCAAGCGCTCCGGAGCTCCCTGGCATGGGTCAAACTGCAAGGCCACCGCCATCCTTACCAGCCTTGTCCGGGCGGCGGCCCCGCCATGTCCTCATGACAGGGGCGGCAATCCACCTTTTCTTTCTCCAACCGGTCATGGAGCACGTCCATCATCGCTTCCTTGTCGAAACCCTTTGGCAAGGAATGGACGATTCCCTGGTGGCATTCGATGCAGGTGTTTCCCCACATTTCTGCCAGCCCATGCATGATGTACGTCCTGGGTGTCTGCTGTCGAGCGCTCATAGACTTCATCTCATGGCAGTTTCGGCATTCGCGTGAATTGGTCGCCTCCATGCTGCTCCACACATACTGCGCCAATTCGAGCCGCTTGGCCTCGAACTTTTCGGGCGTATTGATGGACCCAATCAACCAGTGGAACATCTCGTTGCTGGCGGTCACTTTCCGTACCACCTTGTGGACCCATTCACGGGGCACATGACAGTCGGGACAGGACGCCCGGACGCCGGTGCGGTTGGCGTAATGGATGGAATTTTTATATTCCTTGTAGACGTAATCTTTCATCTCGTGACACGAGATGCAGAACTGTTCCGTATTGGTCAGTTCCAGGCTCCAGTTGAACCCGCCCCAGAACATTACACCGGCCAGAGAAACAGCGGATAAACCCGCCAGGGGATACGTGAAAATAGCCTTGAGAGAGGCACCCCACACTCTCGACAACCAGTTCGTCGGCGCCCTTGACCGACGCCTAAAAACGCTTTGTTTGCCCCTGGCCATTCTCTTGATTCACATGCTGGTAACGGAAATTGTTGCCACGGTCGCAATGGAGCTTCTTTCAGACCCGATCACGGAAACGGAATCGCGGGACATCGACAACAAGTCGCTCCAGATATGTGGTTGCCTGCATCGCGCACTTCCCCGACGAAGAAACAGCGGTTCTCTTCATAGCTAACAGCGGTCATTCAGCGAACGCAATAACGGGACCATTCTGCTCCGAAGATAGAAACGGAGGCAGAACGGGGCATCAGGATTTCGTCTTAAAATGGCAGAGGCTACGTATTCCGGATACTTGGGGCTGAATATTTGTGACCTAATGTGTCCCGGCAGATCGGTTGATGCGGCTGGTTGGCAATTTCGTGCCGGTGAGCCACCACCGCCACACCTGGCCTCGCCGACGTGCTCGAGCACATGGTTCATCTAAGTGGTCCACCGAGTACATCCTACCGTCTTCCAGCCTAGGATGGACTAAAATCTATTTATTTCCATAAGCAACCGACGGTAACCAAGTAGTCAATTCCGGGAAGATAAACACCAGAACTAGGGCGATCAATTGCAATATTATAAAAGGTACTACTCCACGATAAATGTCGACCAACTCCACACTCGGAGGGCAGACCCCCTTAAGATAGAAGAGGGCGAACCCGACCGGTGGGGTCAGGAACGAAGTTTGTAGTGTTACAGCGACCAACAGGGCAAACCATGTCAGATTAGGGAAGTCAACGGAGCCGAAACTGTTAATCTGCAAATCAAGGCCAGAAATTACTGGCGCCAACAACGGTAGTATGATCAGACTGATTTCGATCCAGTCAAGGAAGAAACCAAGGAAGAAGACCACAACCAAGACGAAGATAATTAGACCATTGGGACCAAATCCTAATCCCATAAGGGCAGATTCGATTAGTTCGTCACCGCCACATTCACGCAAGACCAAAGCGAATAT
>DASCPW010000059.1:0-9496 GCA_036012725.1 Rhodospirillales bacterium | reverse complement strand
GGTTAGTGAGGGAAGCTCTGCCAGCCAAATCGACGAGTTCGTACGCATTAACAATGAACCGGCGCTCAAGGGGGTAGCAACCCTGATCGCGGGGGTGGCCGCCAACCGGCAGTCCGAGGAGATGGGCCAAACAAAAACCCAGATCCTTGCCGATCTGCGGATTGCTCTTGGCTTTGGCGGCATGGTCCACAACTTCAAGAACTACATTCTACGCAAAAAGCCCCCCTATTCCGCCAAGGTCGCGAAGAATCTTCAGCAGGCAAGCACCACCATAGCCCGATACAGACGAAAAGAGTTAAACGACAAAGAGGAAGTTTCCCTTGCCGCGATTGAGGGCGTCATCGCCGCCTACAAGGCGAACCTGAAAAAGGCGCGGACGTTTGCTTCCAAAAAGAGAGTGTTGCCCGAAGAGATCGACAGGCTAGTCGTGGTCGACGATGGTCCGGCGCTCCGCGGCATGGTCCACCTAACTCGTGAGGTCCTGCCACTGAACCACATGAAACGCCGGCAGGTAACGGAGAGCCTGGATACCATCCGGTGGCTGGCGCAAATGATGTTGATCATCGTTGTCGTCGGCGGCGCCGTGTTGCTTGTCCCCTTCGTGTGGATTCTGTGGTATCTTCCTTATATACGGGCGCGAAGCATCGACGATTATCTCAACGCCATTGATTTTTATTTAAGCAAGGTTGGGCAATACTTACAAAAACCGGAGACCGATGATCTCAGTGAAAAAGCCATCAAAAAGCTGCAATCAATGACCGACTTGAGCACCGAATTGGTGACGTGTTTCAAGGACCATAAGGACAGGCGTGACAGCGTCCTCGACAAGGCCGACCTGAGCCCGCCGGGAAAACCAGATAAAGCGTGATGTTGGTACCCAACCTTTACGTAACCGCGCTTGGTGGCCCTGGTCGGCGCCTCGGCAAGTAATCGGAGAGTCCGTCGAGAATCCTCTTGAATTTTCGCAAATTGGACGTGAAGATAATGTACAATCAAGTTCTGGTCACCGGCGTCGGTGTGTAAGTGCCCATTACAGGCAACATAGTAAAAAAACTGCCTCGCTGTCAGTTAATAGGCCGGGCGAGCGCCTGGTCAAAGCGATCGGCAAGCTCAACGCCGACAATAATTAAAAACGGTATTTACTGACGACTCTTCCGGTATTCTCCAAGGAGTTGCAAATGTTAAACCAAGGGAAAGTCTATCTGGTCGGGGCCGGACCCGGAGACCCGGAATTCTTGACCGTGAAGGCCCGGCGGGTGCTCGACGAGGCTGACGTGATCGTTTACGACCGGTTGGTCTCGAAAGAGATTATGGACTTGGTTCCGCCGGGAACGGCCAGGGTCAGCGTCGGCAAACAACCGCGACTCCACCCCGTTCCCCAACGCGAGATCAATGATATGTTGCTCAATCTCGCCCGCTTGGGCCGCCGTGTCGTGCGTCTGAAGGGGGGGGATCCATACCTGTTCGGCCGCGGCAGCGAGGAAGCGGCGCATCTCCGCCGTCACGGCATTGCTGTTGCGGTCATTTCCGGGGTCACATCGGCTTCCGCCTGCGCCGCCGCCCTAGGCATTCCGCTCACCCACCGTGGCTACGCCAACGGTGTGCGCTTCATTACCGGGCATTGCTGCGCTGAGAATGAGCTCGACCTGGATTGGCCGGGCCTGGCCGACCCCGCGACAACCCTCGTCCTTTACATGGGTCTCGCCAATATCTCCCAGATATCGATCAGGTTGATAGCTAACGGGCTCTCGGCTACAACCCCGGTGGCGGCGATTTGTGACGGTAGCCGGCCCGAGCAATGCCATATCATCTCCACCTTGGGCGAGATAGCCCGCGTTGTCGCCGAGGCGGACTTCGGAGGGCCGGTGCTGTTTGTCATCGGCCGCGTGGTCGAACTGGCCGATGTCCCCGGCGTTGCCGCTTCGGACACGGAAGAGCCGGTACCGACCATGGCGCGGGAACATGCATAGGCTCCCGGCGGCGTTGCTTTTTGCCGCCAGCGCGGCCATGGCCGGCCCTTTCACCGGCGAACACTTCACCGCCGGGCACCGCTCGGAGCTGATGAACCTGTTGAAGCAGGACTGCGGCTCTTGCCATGGGCTAACCATGAAGGGCGGCCTCGGACCACCGTTATTGCCGGAGAACCTTGACGGTAAGGCGGACGAGATGCTGGCCCGGATTATCCTCGACGGTCTGCCGGGCACGCCGATGCCACCTTGGCGCTTTCACCTGGAACCCGATGAGGCCACCTGGATGGTCAGGCGGCTGAAGGAGGGCCTGCCCCAATGACGCCGGCGATGACACCTGTAATCCGGTTCGCACTCTTGGCCGTGGCGATGCTCGCCGCCATCGTCGCCGCCAAACCGTCCACCGCCGACCCTGGCACGGTAAGGGGCACCGGCGACCTGGGAATAATCATCAAGCGGGCCGCCGGAAGTCTGAAGATCGTCGAAACCACCGGTCGCACCGGGGTCGGCTCGGTGGCGGGCTTGGGCGACCTCAGCCATGCCACGGCGGTATTCTCCCGCGACCAGCGCCACGCTTTTGTGTTCGGGCGCGACGGTGGCTTGAACAAGGTGGACCTGCTGGCCGGCCGTCTGGTCAAGAGGATCATCCAGGCGGGTAACAGCATCGGTGGCGCCATTTCGCAGGACGGCGCCTTGGTCGCCGTTTCCAATTACGACCCGGGTGGGGTCCGCCTGTTCGACAGCCGAACCTTGGAGCCGGTGGCCGAGATACCGGCAATCGCCGCCGATGGCGCCCGCTCCAAGGTTGTCGGTTTGGTCGACGCGCCAGGCCAGCGGTTCGTGTTCAGCCTCTATGATGCCGGCGAGATATGGATCGCCGATATGAACGATCGTGCAAACCCCAAGATCACCAAGTTCACCGGTATCGGCAAGCTCCCTTACGATGCTCTGATTACCGGCGACGGCCGCTACTATATCGCCGGCCTTTTCGGCGAGGACGGGCTCGCCATGCTCGACCTGTGGCGGCCCGATCGGGGCGTCAGCCGCATTCTTGACGGTTACGGACGCGGCAAGCGCAAGCTGCCGGTCTACAAGATGCCACACCTGGAAGGTTGGGCCCGCGCCGGGGGTATGATCTTCCTGCCCGCCATCGGCTACCACGAGATCCTGGTCGTCAATCCGCGAAGCTGGCGCGAGGAGGGCCGTATCCCCGTCCATGGTCAGCCGGTTTTCGCCGTTGCCCGGCCCGACGGGCGGCAGGTTTGGATCAATTTCGCTTTTCCGCTGAACGACACCGTGCAGGTCATTGATGTTCCGACCCTCAAGGTCGTTCACAGCTTCAAGCCGGGTAAGGCAATCATGCACCTGGAATTCACGCCGCGCGGCGAACAGGTCTGGATATCGGTACGCGATGCCAACCGGGTCGATGTTTACGACACCCGCACCTTCGTCCGGTCGGCGAGCCTTGTGGCCGAGAAGCCGAGTGGGATTTTCCTTGCCGCCCGCGCTCACAGGATCGGACTTTAGGTCATGGACCCGACGGCGATCGAATATCGGCTGCTCAACGACTATCAACGGGACTTTCCTCTCGAGCCCCGGCCCTACGCGCGGATCGCAGCGGATTTGGGGATCGACGAGGATGAGGTTCTGGCCTGTCTCGCCGGGCTCCGCGAGGCCGGCGCGGTCAGCCGGGTCGGCGCGGTCATCCGGCCCGGCACCGTCGGCGCCAGCACGCTTGCCGCCATACGGGTCCCGGATCACCGGCTCGAGGAGGTGGCCGCCCAAGTCAACGCCTTCCCCGAGGTCAACCACAATTATGAACGCGATCACGCCATCAACCTGTGGTTCGTGATCACCGCGCCTGATGGGGATCGCCTGGCCCAAGTCCTCCGCGAGATCGAGAATAAGGTGGAACTCCAGGTCATCGACCTGCCCCTCGTCACTGCCTTTCATATCGACCTGGGGTTCGAGCTGAAATGCCGATAGACGAGACCGACGCGCGCCTGCTGGCGGCCATTGCCGATGGTCTGCCCCTGACCCCCCGCCCTTATGCGGCGGTTGGCGAGCGCTTGAGGCTGAGCGAGAGTCGAGTATTGTCCCGCCTGCGGCGACTCATTTCCGACCAGGTTATTGTTCGTTTCGGAGTTATTGTCCGCCACCGGGAGCTCGGCTACAAGGCCAACGCAATGGTTGCTTGGAACGTTCCCGACGATCGCGTCGCCGGCCTCGGCCGAAAGATTGCCTCGCACCCCTTCGTGACCCTTTGCTATGAGCGCCGGCGGTGTCCTCCCGACTGGCCCTACAACATCTACTGCATGATCCACGGTACCGAAGAACAGGCGGTGTTGGAGCAAATCGACGCCTTGTCCGGCGATGAAGGACTCTCTGACCTAGACAGGGTGACGCTGTTCAGCCGCCACCGGTTCAAGCAGCGCGGCGCCCGTTACGCCCTTGAGACGAAGCCGCTGAAAGGGGCGGCGTAATGGACGCCGTCGACCGCCTCGTCGTTGGTGGGTTGCAGGACGGGTTCCCACTCTGCGAGCGGCCCTACGCCGAGGTTGCCCTACGCCTGGGCCTCTCCGAGGATGAACTCATCGCGCGCCTGGCGCGGCTCCGCGACGACGGAGTGCTGAGCCGCTTCGGCCCGATGTACCATGCTGAGCGGCTCGGCGGCGGGTTGACGCTCGCCGCCACGGCTGTACCCAAGGATCGCTACGACGAGGTTGCCCGGCAGGTCAACGCCCACCCGGAAGTCGCCCATAACTATGCCCGCGAGCACAGCCTCAATATGTGGTTCGTGCTTGCCACCGACCGTCCGGGGCGCATCGCCCGGGTTATCGACGCAATCGAAGCGGAAACCGGCCTCACCGTGCTCAACTTGCCGAAGACGGAGGAGTTTTTCATCGGCTTAAGGTTAGAGCCATGAGTGCCCGCCCCGCCCCTGCCGCCATCGACGACACGGACCGCCGCATCATCGCGGCGACCCAAGAAGGGCTGCCCCTGACGGCGCGGCCTTATCACGCCGTCGCGCTCTCCCTCGGCCTCGAGCCCGAAGAGATAATCGCCCGGATGAAGCGGATGTTGGCCGCCGGGATTATCCGCCGCATCGGTGCCGTTCCTAACCATTACCGGCTCGGCTTCAAGGCCAACGGCATGTCGGTCTGGGACATAGCCGATAGCGATGTAACCACCGCTGGCCGTGCGGTCGGGGCGCTTGATTTCGTCTCGCATTGCTACCTCAGGCCCCGGCACCAGCCTCAATGGCCCTATAACCTGTTTGCCATGGTCCATGGCCGGTGCCGCGACGAGGTCGAGGAAAAGGTTCGCCGCATCGCTGATATTCTCGGCCCGCGGACGGGTCGTCACGAGATTCTCTACAGCACCCGGATTCTGAAGAAAACCGGGTTCAGGCTCGCGGCCTAGAGGGAAAGCGCCGAATGTTCAGAATCAGCCAGTTCATGCGCGAAATCGCCGAGCCGACGCCCCTGGAACCGATGCCTGGTCCCGCCGGCCCGGTGGTGATCTGGAATCTGATCCGGCGTTGCAACCTCAACTGCCGGCATTGCTACTCGATGTCCGCCGACACCGACTTTCAGGGCGAATTGACCACCAACGAAGTTTTCGCCGTATTGGAAGACCTGAAAGCATTTGGCGTGCCGGCGCTCATCCTTTCCGGCGGCGAGCCCTTGCTCAGGCCCGATATCTTCGAGATAACGGCACGCGCCAAGGAACTCGGATTCTTTGTCGCCCTGTCCACCAACGGCACCCTGATCGACGACGGCAACATCGGCGCCATCGCTGCCGCCGGCTACGATTACCTCGGCATCAGCCTCGATGGCATCGGTCCAACCCATGACCGCTTCCGCCGCAAGGCCGGCGCTTTCGATAGCTCGCTGGCGGCGGCTCGGCGGTGCCGTGATGCCGGCATCAAAGTCGGGCTTCGGTTCACCCTTACCATCGATAATGCGGCCGAGTTGCCTGATCTCTTGCAGCTCTGCAACATTGAGGGGATCGACCGCTTCTATCTCTCACACCTCAACTACGCCGGGCGCGGCAACCGCAACCGCACTGATGACACCCATCTCGACACCACGCGCCGGGCGGTGGACCTTCTGTTCGACACCGCTTGGAGCGATGCCCGGGCCGGCCGCAAGACGGAGATCGTCACCGGCAACAACGACGCCGACGGAGTCTACTTGCTCTATTGGGTGCGCCGCCATTTTCCCCGGTTGGAGACTCACATACGGGCCAAGCTGGTCCAGTGGGGCGGCAACGCATCCGGCGTCAACATCGCCAATATAGATAACAGCGGTGCCGTTCATCCGGACACCATGTGGTGGCACCATGACCTGGGTAACGTACGGGAGCAGCCGTTCTCGGAAATCTGGGAGAACGGCCGGGACTCGCTGATGGTCGGCCTCAGGCGCCAGCCTAGACATATCGGCGGCCGCTGCGGCGTTTGCGCTTATTTCGATATCTGCGGCGGCAACACCCGGGTTCGCGCCTTACAGGTGACTGGCGACCCGTGGGCCGAGGATCCGGCCTGCTATCTGAGCGATGAGGAGATCGGCGTCGAGCCGACGGGCGCGCCCCGCCGAAGGGGGGGACATGCGGCGGCTTAAGGTCGCGTTGCCGGTTGCCGCTGCCGTCCTCATGGCCGTCATGGCCTCGGCCGCCGACTCCCCGGCCCATCTCCTTTACCAAAAGCACTGCGCCACCTGTCACGGCGTTGGCCGTCTCGGGGGCATCGGGCCGCCCCTTTTGCCGGAGACCCTCCGCCGCCTCCGTCGCGACAAGGCCGGCGCCATGATTACTGGCGGCCGCCCGGCCACCCAGATGCCCGCCTTCGGGGATGTCCTCGACACAGCTGCGGTAAAACTCCTGGTCGCGTACATCTACACCGGACTGGCGGAGGTCCCTGAATGGCCGATCGAGAAAATCCGCGCCAGCCACGTCGTTCACAACTGGCCGCAGACGTTGCCGGCAAGGCCGGTGCACGACGCCGATCCCCTCAACCTGTTCACTGTGGTCGAAACCGGCGATCACCATGTCACCATCCTCGACGGCGACCGTTTCGAGCCGATCTGGCGGTTCCCGTCCCGCTTCGCCCTTCACGGCGGCGCCAAGTACTCGCCGGACGGCCGCTTTGTCTATCTGGCCTCGCGCGACGGATGGGTTGGAAAGTACGATCTCTGGGGCCTGAAGCCGGTGGCCGAGGCGCGGGTCGGTATCAATACCCGCAATATCGCCGTTTCCGGCGATGGGCGCACCGTTATGGCCGGCAACATGTTGCCGCATACTCTCGTGATTCTGGATGCCCACGATCTCTCACCTCTGAAAGTGACCCCGGTCGCCGATGGCAAGAGCGTTACATCCAGGGTCAGCGCCGTCTACACGGCATATCCCAGGAACAGCTTTGTCGCCGCCCTCAAAGACATCCCGGAAATCTGGGAGATTTCCTATATGGATAACCCGAAGCCCGTTCCGGTGGGGCTGATTCACAACCACCAGCCGGGCCATGAGGAAGGCACCTTTGACCGCGGCCCGTTTCCGATCCGGCGGATCAGGCTCGACGACTTCCTGGACGACTTCTTCTTCGACCCTTCATACCGGCACCTGATCGGGGCCGCCCGCAACGCCCGCAATGGACAGGTCGTAAACCTCAATGCCGGGCGCAAGATTGCCGATATCGACCTGGATGGCATGCCACACCTGGGCTCGGGGATAACTTTCACCCATGATGGCGGCCCGGTTCTCGCCACCCCACATTTGAAGGAAGGCACCGTCAGCGTCATCGACATGCGGACCTGGAAGACCCGCAAGCGGATCTCAACGCTGGGTCCCGGATTCTTCATGCGCAGCCATGAACGGACGCCCTATGCCTGGGTTGATGTATTTTTCGGCAAGGATCGCGACGCCATCCATGTTATCGACAAGCGTACCCTCGAGATCGTCAAGACGTTGCGGCCGGTTGCGGGCAAGACGGCGGCCCATGTGGAGTTCACCCGTGACGGCCGCTATGCGCTGGTTAGCATCTGGGACATGGATGGCGCGATCATCGTCTACGATGCCGCCACCCTGAAAGAGGTCAAACGCATCCCCATGCGCAAGCCGTCGGGAAAGTACAATGTCTACAACAAGATCCATCTGTCGGCGGGAACCAGCCACTGAACCCGTCCGGTGGGAGGAAAGTGCCCTGATCGTCGTCGGCCACGGCTCGGCTAGCTGCCAGGCGGCCAACACCCAGCTGCGGCGCCAGGCGGCTGAAATCGACGAGCGGAGCCTGTTCCAAGAGACCCGTGCCGCCGCCCTCCAGGGCTGTCCCGGACCGGCGGAGGCACTTGCCGGTCTGTCGGCTGAAACGGCCTACCTGGTACCGCTGTTCATGTCCAACGGGACCTTCGTTCGAGAGACCGTTCCCTTGGCTTTCAGTCGTGCTGGATTGATGACCAAAACTACCGTCCGCCATCTCTACTTGTGCCCGCCGGTCGGCTTGGCGGAGGGTTTGGCCGATTTGGTGGAGGGCCGGGCACGGCGCTTCGCCGAGGGCCATGGTGTCGCGCCTGATCAGGCGGCGCTGCTGCTTATCGGCCATGGATCGGCTAGTGACCCGGCGTCGTGGCAGGCGACCGAGCAGCAGGCGGCACGTCTTCGGACAAAATGTAGCTTCCAGCAAGTACGGACAGCCTATATAGACCAGCAGCCCGGAGTTGGCAGCGCCCTCGAAGGGCTTGCCGGCCCGGTCTTGGCGATGGGGCTTTTCGCCGGCGGTGGCCGACACGCGGATCACGACCTTCCGTGGATGTTGGCTCTTAAGGGTAAGGATCATATCCATTATCTTGGCGCCATCGGCTCGGACCCTGGTCTTGGTGAGCTGATCATCGAACAAGTGGCGGCCTTCGACCGCCGTTTCCAAACGTTCGAATCCCGTCCGCCCATCCAAAAAACAGTAGAATCGGAAAGTTTTCGCTGATTCGCCGCGTCTCGAAGTGTAGAGCCTCACAAGATGTTGAATTTTGGTACCGCGAGTTTTAACGAATTGAAGAGTTTGCGGAGTTCGCGATGCCTTGAGTTTTTCGTGGCGACAGGACCTTCCGATGGGCGGTTCGCCCATAGGTTCAAAGCCATGTTGGCAGTAGAGTTTTACCCACAAGCTGGCGCTGTCGCGCACCGCCGATTCCGGCCTTTGGCTAGGGGATTTTATTGGCTGCCGGCGCAACTTGTTGGTTGACAAGGCGAGCGGTTTATGTAGATTATTTATATACCAAAGGTGTATAATTCATACATATTTAAGAGAAGTTCGTTGAGAGGGCTCGGATTGAGTCTGGTCACGGAATGACGCGCAGCACTCTTGCGTCGCAGATTTATCGCTGAAAATGGTGTTAAAGGGGTCGAATATGAGTGTTTCAGCAGAAAATAATCACGGCGAAGACTTTGCCCTGATACTTATTAATAAGAAATATTGGATGGGGCTTTTCCTGATTGTCGCCGCGATCAGTATTTCTGGATTGATTTATCTTGGCCGGGCG
>DASCPW010000058.1:0-10091 GCA_036012725.1 Rhodospirillales bacterium | reverse complement strand
CGACTGGGCATCGCCAGGAATATTCCAATATCGGAGTGAAGATGAAAAGCAGAGAGTACAGACCATGACGGCCATGCTCGACACGAAAGGGATGAATTGCCCCTTGCCGATCTTGAAAACCAGGAAAGTCATCAAGGGGCTTGCCGTCGGAGACACCCTGCAAGTGCTTTCCACCGATCCCGGCTCGGTGCGGGATTTCGAGGCGTTTTGCCGCTCCACCGGCAACGAGCTGGTGGAAAGCGGCGAGGAGAATGGCACCTTTGTGTTCTTAATAAAGAAAACACTCTAATATGTTGTAATACAATAAGATTTATAGTAAATTTCTATATATAAACATGGTGCTGCGGAACTACTGATTTTCGATGCCAGCGCCTGGTACTAGGCCAGGGACCAGGAAATCGAGGCCGTTGCTATCGGAGTGAACCCATCACACTTCCGCGCAGTCCATTGTTTTCAATACCATTTAAGCCGCGTTATACTATTCCTCTAATGGCTTGGCGGAGAGCGACCACGGGAACGGCGCAATGACCAAAAACGGTCGGGCAGTGGCGAGGCGCGGCGGACCAGAAGAACTTCACCGTCTCGCAAGACGACGGCGCCGACGCCGACAATCGGACGGTCGGGATAAAGCCTAGTGGCCGGTATTATCTTGATTGCCCCTTTTTTCGCCGTTACCTGGTCGGAATAAGATACGATGCTAGAAAGAGCGATCATAAACATTAAAGGAGAAGGCCACCATGGCCGAAAAAGGCATTTTGGAACGCGCGACGTTTGCAGCCGATGGCATAATTCTCAAGGAAGGCAGTGATGGCGAAAAAGCTTACGTGGTGCAGTCCGGCGCCGTCGAAATAATCAAAGACATCGACGGGAAAACCGTTGTTCTCGGCATCGTCAAGCAAGGCGGTATTTTCGGCGAGATGGCGCTAATCGACGATAAAGCCGCGCATGGCCACGGCGCGCGCCAGCGAAGGGACCACCCTTATCGTCGTCTCGCGGATGATGTTTTCCTCCAAATTAGCCAA
Source organism: Rhodospirillales bacterium (assembly GCA_036012725.1). Classification (GTDB taxonomy): domain Bacteria; phylum Pseudomonadota; class Alphaproteobacteria; order Rhodospirillales; family 2-02-FULL-58-16. Next base: position 9,069 of record DASCPW010000058.1, on the reverse strand, counting down.
AACGGACCCGTTTATCCGTGGATTGCTCAACATTTTCGCGGAAAACATCCGCAAAATGTCGAAGTAAACGGTGCCCCGCTCTAACAGCAAACGCCAAGGTGTACGATGGTGACGCCATGAAGATCGGGATTCCACATAAACAGCCGCCCTTCGATGATGGCAATTCCATGTCCAGCAAGCCGATACCGAAAGAAATCGGTCTAGGCGGCCGTCTGCGTAACTATTTTCTTGCCGGCATCCTCGTCACCGCGCCCATCGGCATCACTTTTTATCTGGCCTGGATTTTCATCGATTTCGTTGACCGCCAGGTCACCCCCTTGATCCCGGCCAAATACAATCCGGAGACCTATCTGCCATACGGCCTGCCGGGACTGGGATTGCTCATCGTCATCGTCGTTCTGATACTTATCGGGGCGTTGACGGCCGGTTTCGTCGGCCACGCCTTCATGCGCATGAGCGAACGGGTGCTTGCCCAGATGCCGGTCATTCGCAGCGTTTACGGCGCCGTCAAACAGATCCTGGAAACGGTCCTGGCGCAACAATCAAACGCCTTTCGCGAAGCGGTGCTTGTGGAATACCCTCGCCGTGGTATTTGGGCCATCGCCTTCATCACCGGGCGCACCGAAGGGGAGGTGCAAAACCTCACCGAGGAAGAGGTCATCAACATTTTTCTGCCGACCACCCCCAATCCAACGTCGGGATTCCTGCTGTTCGTTCCGAAGAAGGAACTTGTGCCTTTGTCGATGACGGTGGAAGAAGCCATCAAGATGGTTATTTCCGGCGGCATTGTTACCCCGCCCGACCGGCGTCCCGAGGAGGAGCGTAAAAAGCCCATCGTCGCCGCCGCCACCTTCGAGGAACTGGACATCCTGCGCGAAAGGGAACGGGCGCCGGTGCTGGTCCCCAAGGGCTTCGAGGTCAACCGGAACGAAGATACCTGATCGCGGCGTCGCGCTCATAAAGGTAAAGCAAGCTCCGCAATGCCTGGCCACGTTCCGAGGTGAGTTCCGCATCTTTGTCGATGATCAGCGCCGCATCGTCGCGGGCGGTGGCCAATAGCTCCCCCTGCTGGGTGAGGTCGGCCAATCTGAAATCCGGCAGGCCACTCTGCCGGGTGCCCAAGAGTTCGCCGGCACCGCGCAGGCGCAAGTCCTCCTCGGCGATGCGAAAGCCATCATCGGTTTCACGCAGGATGTTGAGCCTGGCGCGCGCGGTATCGGTAAGTGGCCGGGCGTAGAGCAGCAAGCAGGCCGATTTCTTATCGCCGCGGCCAATACGGCCACGCAGTTGATGAAGCTGGGACAGGCCGTAACGTTCGGCATGTTCAATGACCATCAGCGTCGCTTCCGGCACGTCGACGCCGACTTCGATCACCGTCGTTGCCACCAGGATGTCGATCAGACCATCGATGAAGGCTTGCATGACCTGATTCTTCTCCGCGCCTTTCATGCGCCCATGGACCAAACCGACCCGGTTGCCGAAAATCTTCAGCAATTCCTGGTGGCGGTCTTGGGCAGCGGCGATGTCGAGAGTTTCCGATTCCTCAATCAACGGGCAAACCCAATAAACCCTTGCCCCTTTATCGAGGGCGCGGGTAACGGCGGAAATGACGCTACCTAAACGTTGCAGCGGCATGACGAGGGTGTCGACGGGCTTGCGTTCCGCCGGCTTTTCATGAAGACGCGAGACGTCCATATCGCCGTAAGCCGTCAGCATCAGCGTCCGGGGAATGGGCGTTGCCGTCATTACTAGAACATCGACGGCGCCACCCTTGGCGGCCAGTGTGAGGCGCTGATGGACGCCAAAACGGTGCTGCTCGTCGATGACCGCAAGGGCCAGGTCCTTGATATCGACATCTTCCTGAAATAGCGCATGAGTGCCGACGGCGAGCGCCGTTTTGCCGCTGGCGAGACCGGCCAACACGGCCTGGCGGGCCTTGCCTTTATCCTGCCCGGTAAGCAGCGCGACCTTGATTCCCGCCGTCGCCGCTAGGGGAGCGATCGTCGCCAAATGCTGGCGCGCCAGGATTTCGGTCGGTGCCATAATCACCGCTTGGGCGCCAGCCTCGACGACGTTCAGCATGGCTAGCAGGGCGACCACCGTCTTGCCGCTGCCGACATCGCCCTGCAATAAGCGCAACATGCGGATATCGGCCGCCATGTCGGCGGCAATTTCCTTGCGCACCATCTCCTGCCCAGGGGTGAGTTGGAAGGGCAGGGCGTCGATAACCTTGCGCGCCAGTTCGCCGGCGGCATCGATAGGCCGTCCTTTCAGGCAGCGCATGTTAAGACGGACCAAGGCCAAGGCCACTTGGTTGGCGAGAAGCTCATCATAAGCCAGCCGCGTCCGCGCCGCGGACCCTGGCGCCAGGGCCGCCTCGTCCTCTGGCGCGTGGGCTTCGCGGAGCGATTGCCGCCACGATTCCCAACCTTGTCGTGAAAGGAAGGCGGGATCGATCCACTCGTTCAGCGCCGGCGTTTGCTCGAGGGCGGCAGTAAGCGCCTTGCCCAGGACCTTGAGCGACAGGCCGGCGGTTAGCGGATAGATCGGTTCCACAGTCTGCAAACGCTCGAGGTCACGGAGATCGCCGATGTGGTCGGGATGGGTAATCTGAATTTCACCGCCAAAATGCTCCACCTTGCCGCTGACCACCCGCACCTCCCCGACGGGAAGGCGGCGCAACAGGTAATCAGAGTGGGCGTGAAAAAATACCAACGCCAAACTGCCGGTATCGTCGGAGCAATAGACCTTGTAGGGAAGACGGCGATTAGGCGGCTTCACATGCCGGTCCACCGCCACCGTTAGCGTCGCCACCACTCCCGGTTCGGCGGCGGCGATCTTGGGCGCGTAACGGCGGTCGATGATCCCCGTCGGTAGGCTCCACAAAAGATCAACGACGTGTGGACCCGCCACCTGCTCGATCAGCTTGGCGATGCGCGCGCCGACACCGGGAAGCTCGGTAACCGGCTTGAACAAAGGATAGAGACATTCGGGTCGCATGGACGAAAGCCGTGGCTGACAGAGAGGTGCCTAAACTCTATATCCTAGAGCCGCTAACGGAGGACACAATGCCTGATTCCCTGGATACTCGCCGCAAGCGCCTGTTGTTCCGCTGTTGCCACATGGGCATGGCGGAAAACGATATCCTCTTCGGCCGGTTCGCCAAGGCCCGTCTCCGCCATCTTAGCGATGAGCAGGTCGGCCGCTTCGAAATGCTCATAGAGCAAGATGACAACGATCTATTCAACTGGGTTTCCGGCAAGGAGGCGATTCCGCCGGTTCATGATCACGATATTATGGATATGATAAAGAACTTTAAGAATGAAAATTAATAACCTGAATCTTATTAGAAAAATACTATTAAAACCAGTCCAACTCCGGATCATGGGGGCACCCGAGGGCTTTGACGCACTTTTGCTAGCCCAATTGGCTGGCGAGGCGCTGGGAGAGACAGGCGGAGCTGATGAAGTAGGGGGCGGCGACATCCTCTTCGTCGGCCGCGACGACCGGCGCATGGCGCGCATCGCCGAAGCGCTAGCCTTTTTTGCGCCTTCCCTCGAACGACTTGAATTTCCGGCCTGGGATTGCCTGCCATATGACCGGGTTTCACCGAATGGCGAGATCGTCTGCCGCCGCATCGACACCCTGACCCGGTTGCTGGAAAAAAAAGACGGCGCCCGGCGACGGGTTATACTGACCACCGTCTCGGCTCTGTTGCAGCGGGTGCCGCCGCGCTCCGCTTTCGCCGGGGCGTCGCTCAATCTGGCCATCGGTGGGCGGCTCGACCTCGGCTCGCTGATTGATTTCCTGCTCAGCAACGGATATTGCCGCTCGGAAACGGTTATGGAGACAGGCGAATTCGCCGTTCGCGGCGGTATTGTCGATGTCTTTCCGCCGGGGCAGGGGCTACCGTCACGGCTTGATTTCTTTGGCGACGAGGTCGACGCCATCCGCCTTTTCGACCCGCTCAGCCAGCGCACCAGCCGCAAGACCGAAAGCGTAACATTCAAGCCGGTCAACGAGGTGTTGCTGAATACGGGTGCGGTCAGCCGTTTTCGCTCCGGCTTCCGCCTCTTGTTTGGCGTGGCGGCCGAGCACGACCCTCTTTACATGGCGGTTTCAGCGGGGCGAAAGCAGATGGGCATGGAACACTGGCTGCCGCTTTTCCATGAGCGTTTGGAAATCCTGTTCGATTACCTGCCCGGCGGCGCGGTGGTGATCCTCGACCACCAAGTCCAGGAAGCGTGTGATGCCCGGCTGGAACTGATCAATGAATATTACGCGGCGCGCGCTACCATCTCCCCCAGCGGCTTGGCGGCCGCCGACACGGTCTATAACCCACTGCCGCCGGACCGGTTGTATCTCGGCCGGGAGCTATGGGATTCTCTACTAGTAGAAAATCCAGTTGGCCATCTTTCTCCCTTTGCGGCGCCGCAAGGTGAGGATTGCATCGACGCCGGCGGGCGGCAGGGCAGAAATTTCGCCGAGGTCCGGGTGCGGCCGGGAGACAATCTGTTCGACGCCCTTGGCCAACATATCGGCGAGCAGATAAAAGCCGGCCGGCGGGTGATCGTCGTCGCCCTCGGTGAAGGTTCTCGAGACCGCCTCGCCCTGGTGATGAACAAGCATGGCGTCGGCGAGGTCGGCCGCGTCGCGGATTTGGCGGCGGCGGAACGTCTTCCCGCCGCCACCGCCGCCTTGGCGGTTATGGGGCTGGAAAGGGGGTTCACTTCGGACGCCCTAACGGTGATCAGCGAGCAGGACGTCTTGGGCGAACGCTGGCGGCGGCCGCCGCGCCGCCAGGTCCGCGCCGAGGACCTGATCACCGATGCCACTTCGCTTTTTGAAGGCGACTTGGTGGTCCATGCCGATCACGGTATCTGCCGCTACGACGGACTGACCGCCATTGAAGTGGCGGGCGCTCCTCACGATTGCTTGCGCCTGCTTTACGACGGCGGCGACAAGCTGTTCCTGCCGGTGGAGAACATCGAGCTCATCAGCCGCTACGGCTCGGAGCAGGCCAGCGCCGCCCTTGACCGTCTGGGCAGCGCCGCCTGGCAGGCGCGAAAAGCAAAAATGAAGCAGCGCCTTCGCAATATGGCCGAGGAACTGATCAAGGTGGCGGCGGCGCGGGCGGTCAAGGCCGTCGGCAAGGCAGCCCCCGCCGACGGCCTATTTGACGAGTTTTGCTCCCGCTTTCCCTACACCGAGACCGAAGACCAGCGCCGTGCCATCGACGACATCCTCACAGACCTGGGCAGCGGCGCGCCAGCGGATCGGCTGATTTGCGGCGACGTCGGCTTCGGCAAGACCGAGGTCGCCTTGCGCGCCGCCTTCGTCATGGCGCTGGAGGGCCGGCAGGTGGCGGTGGTGGTGCCGACAACGCTGTTGTGCCGGCAGCATTATCAGACCTTTAGCCAACGTTTCGCCGATTATCCGGTCCGCATCGAACAACTTTCACGGCTGGTGACGGGCAAACGGATGAAGGAAGCCAAGGCGGGACTGAAGGACGGCGCCGTAGATATCGTCATCGGCACCCACGCCCTATTAAGCGGCGATGTCCGCTTTCGTGACTTGGCGCTTCTGGTTATCGACGAGGAGCAACATTTTGGCGTTGCCGATAAAGAAAAACTCAAGAGACTCAGAGCCGATGTCCACGTCATGACCCTAACAGCGACGCCCATTCCGAGGACTCTGCAGCTGGCCCTTGCCGGCGTCAAGGAGATGAGCTTGATCGCCACCCCTCCCGTCGACCGGCTGGCGGTACGGACCTTCGTCCTTCCTTTTGATCCGGTGGTCATACGCGAGGCGATCATGCGTGAACGCTACCGGGGCGGGCAGACGTTTTGCGTTTGTCCGCGCATCGAGGATATCAAGAGGGTGGAACGGCAACTCAAGGTTCTGGTTCCCGAAATCAAGATCGTCACCGTCCATGGCCAAATGCCGGCGGGCAAGCTGGAAGCAGCGGTCACCGCTTTCTACGCCGGCGCCTGCGATCTGTTGCTGTCCACCAATATCATCGAATCCGGGCTTGACTTGCCAAGCGTCAACACCATCGTCATTCACCGCGCCGACATGTTCGGATTGTCTCAGCTTTACCAACTGCGCGGTCGGGTCGGGCGCTCGAAGGTCAGGGCCTATGCCTACCTAACTTTGCCGACGCGCCATAAACTTTCGGCGGCAGCGGAAAAGCGCCTGGAAGTGATGCAGTCCCTGGACAGCCTGGGCGCCGGTTTCTCGCTTGCCAGCCATGATCTCGACATCCGTGGCGCCGGCAACCTACTCGGCGGAGAACAGTCGGGCCACATTCGCGAGGTTGGCATCGAGCTCTATCAGCATATGCTGGAAGAAGCGGTGGTCGAAGCCAGGGGAGGCGACGCCGGCAAGGAAGAGGACGGGGACTGGAGCCCGCGAATAAGCATCGGCATTCCCGTGTTGATCCCGGACTCTTTCGTTGCCGACCTTAATTTGCGCATGGAGCTATACCGGCGCCTCGCCAGGGTGCGGGAAAATGACGAGATCAAGGCCTTTGCTGCCGAGATGATCGATCGCTTCGGAGCCCTGCCGGAGGCGGTCGAGAATTTGCTTAAGACGGTGGCTATCAAGGGCTTGTGCAAGGCCGCCGGCGTCGACAAGGTGGAGGCGGGACCGAAAGGGGCGGTGATCTCCTTCCGGGGCGACGACTTCGCCAACCCAGAGGGCCTGATCGTCTTTATCACCGCCCAGGCCGCGACGACTAAGCTGCGCCCCGACCACAAGCTGGTCTTCAGACGCGCCTGGGAGAAAGCGGAGATCAGGCTTTCCGGTGTCCAGCGCCTGCTGCGGGAACTGGCGGCCATCGCCACGGAGTAGGGGCCGTTGTTGCTATTCAAGCGGCGTTCTCGGTTTCCTTCGCCGCATCGAGGATACGGGCCAGGACTCTCGGTTCCTGGGCGCCGGAGATAGCCAGGCCATCGTTGAAGACAAAGGCCGGCACACCGTTGATGCCAAGGCGGTGGACGCGGGCGTTTTCCTCGTAGATGAAATCCATGTCTTCGTCGCTTTTCAGGTAGCCACGCAAGGCGGCGGCGACGAAGCCGAGGCCGCCGCCGAGTGCCACCAGCGCATCGATCTGGCCGATGTCGTTACCGTTTACGAAATAATCGTGAAACAAGGCTTCGACGGCGTCGCCGGCCTTGCCGGAGGGAGCCGCGAAACGGACCAGGCGGTGGGCGTTTACCGTGTTCGGGGTGCGGCGGATCTTATCGAACGCAAAACCGATCTCAACCGACTGGCCGGCCTCGGCGATGGCGCCGAAGGCGCGGCTCACCCGCGCTTCGCCGCCGAACTTCTTGATTAGGTAGGCAGTGCGGTCGATACCGCTGGCCGGCATTTCGGGATTGAGCAAGAAAGGCCGCCATGTGGGTATGACCTTGATATTGGGACGTAGAGCAAAAGCCTGTTCCAGGCGTCGCTTGCCGATATAGCACCATGGACAGACGGGGTCGAAAATAATGTCGACTCGGATGCTTTCCATGCTTGCCGCTCAATCCAGTCTAATACGCGCCCTGGCGATAAGAGTATCGACATTGTCATCCATCATGTGGGTGTTCATCATTAGATATTGATGCCAACGATCCCAAGATCAGTGGTTTGTCGGGTTTATCCCTGTTTAAGGCTAGTACAGGCGCATTGAGGGGTGTCGCCCTACCAAACCGCCAAGCGGCCTAAATCAGCTTCAAGCGGCGTTCTATTCATGGGTTAATTAATGGGTAAAATAGATATTTCTATTATAACGCATTGAAATAAAAAGGAAGCTGGCGGATGGGGTGGGATTCGAACCCACGAGACCCTTTCGGGTCTGCCGGTTTTCAAGACCGGTCCCTTCAACCGCTCGGGCACCCATCCTTTGTTTGATTTTAATGGTTTGGAATATCATGGTTTTAAAGATATCTAAAATTATCAGCTGGCGGCCATTAGCGGCTTCCTTTCCGCCGTAGGGACAAGGGCTCATCATCGATCTCCTCGCCTGGAGTCGGAGTCGTTGACGATGCGGTTCTCGCCGGCAAGGGTGATGAAACGCCGTCCCCTGGCCCGGCCGATCAGGGTCAATCCCGCCCGCTGGGCCAGTTCCACCCCCCAGGCGGTGAATCCTGAGCGCGAAAACAGAACGGGGATCTCCATCTGTACCGTCTTGATGACCATTTCACTGGTCAGCCGACCGGTGGTATAGAGAATCTTGTCAGGCCCGGCCATCCCCTCGAGGAACATATAACCGGCGATCTTGTCGACGGCGTTGTGACGGCCGACGTCCTCCATGTAGAGCAAGGGCCTGTCTTGGCGGCAAAGGACGCAGCCGTGGATGGCGCCGGCTTGTAAATAGAGGCTCGGAGTGGTGTTGATTTTCTTGATCAGGCCGTAAAGCCAGGAAGTACGGATGGTCGCTTCCGGGGAAAGCCGGATCGTATCGAAGCTCTCCATCACGTCGCCAAAGAGGGTGCCCTGGGCACAGCCCGAAGTCTGTGTCTTTTTTTGTAGTTTTTGCTCGAAGTTGGTTTGCCGGGGCGTACGCACGACCACCGTTTCTATATCGGTGTCGAAATTGATGCCGCTGATCTCGTCGCCGGCGGCGAGCATGTTCTGGTTCAACAGGTAACCGACGGCCAGATATTCCGGGTAATCGCCAATGGTCATCATGGTGACGATTTCCTGGCCATTGAGGAACAGGGTCAGCGGCCTCTCGACAATCACCGAGGCGGCGACCGGAACACCGTCTTGATCGACGCCGTCAAGCCGCCGGCTGAGGCGCGAATCGGCCGGGTTGGGCTTGACAAGAAACTCTTCTGGCACTGCCATTCTTCAATGCTCTTTAAGACCGCCAATCTGCGGCTTCACGGCCAGATCGCAATGACCGACGATGAAATCGGCGATAGCAACGATATCGTTGAGATCGAACAACGGCACCGGGATGTTGGCCAAGATTTCATCACTGGCCACCGCTACGATGCTGGCGTCATCCAAACACATGAGCGGCTTTCCCGTCGCCGGCCGGTGGACCTCCAATTTGGCGTGATGGTGGCTTTTGTAACC
>DASCPW010000057.1:0-41708 GCA_036012725.1 Rhodospirillales bacterium | reverse complement strand
GGAATGGCAATTAATGTCTATCTTGACGGGATTATCATATTAGTATACTTGAATATAATAGTTGCGCGGTAATGGTGAAAAAAACTCCCCATACGCCCCTGGTTGACCGGCTCGAGGAAGGCCCCTGGCCGAGTTTCGTGAGCAGCTTGAAAAGGCTGGCCAATTCCCTAGGCAAGCATTACGCGGCCATGATACAAGACCTGCTCGGACAGCTCGAGCATTCCTACGCGACCCGCAAGGGCTATTGGAAAGGCGGCACCGTCGGGGTGCGCGGCTACGGCGCCGCCGTCATCCCGCGTTTCTCGGAAGCCGCCGATGAATTTCCCGAATCGTCCGAATTCCACACTCTTCGGGTGCAGCCTCCGGCCGGCCTGCATTACGACACCAAGACCCTGCGCAAGCTTTGCGATATCTGGGAAAATCACGGTTCCGGCCTGATCGCTTTTCACGGCCAAAGCGGCGACATCATGTTCCAGGGCGCCACCACCGAAAACGTGCAAGCGGCTTTCGACGAGCAAAAGGCGCACCGGATGATGATCAACGCCACCTTGGACGACATTGCACCGTCCCATCCTGCCTTACAAGTTCAAGTTCAAATTCTCGGGCTGCGCCAACGACTGCGTCAACGCCATTCACCGCTCCGATTTCGCGGTCATCGGCACCTGGCGCGACGGCATCAAGGCCGATCAGGGAAAGGTCGAGGAAATCGTCGCCGAGCGCGGCCGCAAGGAAATCAACGGCCAGGTCGTCAACATGTGCCCGACCCGGGCGCTCAGCCTCAACGACGACGACAGCCTAGAGATCGACGACAAAAGCTGCATCCGCTGCATGCATTGCATCAACGCAATGACCAAGGCCCTTGCGCCGGGGGTCCGCTATCGGGGGCTTTAAAGTGATGCCCCGGTTCCGCGAAATCGAAGGCCGCGAAGCCAGATACCATTGTCTGCTTGGTGGCGCGACCCTGTTCCTCATCACCGGCCTGCTCGGCGGCTATTACATGGAACATTTCAGCCATCACACTACCGGAATGTCCAATCGGGTCGTCTGGGGCATGCCGCATGTTTTCGCCATATTCCTGATCGTCGCCGCCTCAGACGCCTTGAACGTCGCCTCCATCGCCTCGGCCTTAGCGGCGTCGCCTTGGCCGTCGGGCTGGTCGCCTTGACGCTAAAAATGCTACCCATCCTGCCGGTCAGCCTCGCCGACGGCGAAACAAGATAGAAACGGCCTGAGCCATGTCTAAAATTTTGATCTCGGCGGCCCACAGGTCATCGGGCAAAACCACGATTGCCACCGGCATCATCAGGGCGCTGGCCCGGGAGGGCCACATCGTTCAGCCTTTCAAGAAGGGCCCGGATTACATCGACCCCATGTGGCTGACCGCCGCCGCCCTGCCCCACGGCCGGGCCTGCCGCAACCTGGATTACCACACCATGAGCAGCGAGGAGATCACCGCCACCTTCCAGGGCCATCGCGGCGGCGCCGATTTTTGCCTTATCGAAGGCAACATGGGGCTTTACGACGGGCTCGATCTGGACGGCGGCAACTCCAGTGCGGCGCTTGCCGGCTTGCTCGGCGCGCCGGTGGTGCTGGTCATTGACGCCGGCGGCATGACCCGTAGCATCGCGCCCTTGGTTCTCGGCTACCAAGCCTTCGAGCCGAAAGTCGAAATCACCGGCGTGATTTTCAACAAGGTCGGCGGCGGCCGCCACGAAGCCAAGCTCCGCGCCGCCATCGAGCATTACACCGACCTGCCAGTCTTGGGCGCCGTTCATTGCGATCCGCGGCTGGAAATTACGGAAAGGCATTTGGGGCTCATCCCCAGCAACGAAGCCTCCGACGCCGAAGCCAAGATCGCCGCCATCACCCAGGTCATTTCCCAACAGGTGGACCTGGAGCGTCTGTTGGCGATAGCGCCGCCGTCCCCAGCGGCGCCGCCGCCCGGCGTCAAGCCCGAGGTCAGGCCCGAGGTTAAAATCGGCATCGCCCGGGATAGGGCCTTCGGCTTTTACTATCCCGGCGACCTGGAAGCCCTGGCGGCGGCGCGGGCCGAATTGGTGCCCATCGACTTGCTGAGCGATGCCCGTCTTGCCCAGATCGACGGTCTCATCATCGGCGGCGGCTTTCCGGAAACCCACATGGCGGAGCTGGAAGCCAACGCCGCCATGCGCCGGCAAATCCGCGCCGCCATCGAGGCCGGCCTGCCGGCTTATGCGGAATGCGGGGGCCTGATGTATCTCGCCCGCTCCCTTTCCTGGGCGGGCCAGGTTCGCGAGATGGCCGGCGTCATCGCTGCCGACGCGGTGATGCACGAAAAACCGCAAGGCCGGGGATACACGCGGCTCAGGGAAACCGGCCGCTGCCCTTGGCCGGCACCGGACGTCAGCGAGCAGCCGGCCCACGAGTTTCATTATTCCAGTCTGGAGAACCTCGGCTTCGAGCCGGTTTACGCATACGATGTCTTGCGCGGGTCGGGCATCGATGGGCGCCACGACGGGATTGTGATCCACAACCTGGTGGCCGGCTTTGCCCATCTGCGCAACGTCGGCGGCAACCGCTGGACCCGGCGGTTCGTCGATTTCGTCCGCGCTTGTAAGAAAAGCTCAGATATCCCGGCCGAGCGCCCGCGCCAGTAGCATGTAAACCTTGCCCATGTCCGAGGACAGGAAGGTGGTGCTCAACACCTCCCGGTGATCACGTTTCTTGGCCTCTTTCAAGAAGCTGTCGAACTGTGAGAGATAACAGTCCACGTAGTCCCTGAACTCCCCATCCCCCTGGTATTTTTGGCGGATCTAGGCAAGCCGGGATTTTTCCTTGAACCCCAGCATCTTGCGGATGAAGATTCCATTTTCGCCCTTGTTGAAACGGTGCCAGTCGTCCTCGCTGATGTGGGTTTCCAGCAATCGGGTCATGTCGACCGCGAGGGACTGCAGGCGCTCGGTGATGAATGTGGCGCGGCGCAGGAAATCAGCGACGCCTGTTTGCTCGGCGCGCTCCTTCAGTTCGTTTACCAGCGCCCCGGCTTGGCCAGAAACCTCCTTCATCTCCTGGGTCCGGCTGTTAATGGCGGCGCTTGCCTCGAGGACCTGTCTGGTTATTTCGTCCGAGGCGTCGCTCAAGCCTCGCGAGCGTTTGTTCAAGCTTTTGTCCCAAACCTCCATCTTGCTCAGGGTTTCTGCCGCCACCTCGCCGATCTCGCCAACCCGCAGGCTCAGGGTCTCACTCAGGGACTTGAAGCCCTTTTCCGTTTCTCCGTAGGAGGCCGCCAATTCCTCCATGCCATGTCCTCGGACATGGCGGGCGTCTTACAACTTGCCGGTGATCTGGTGGGAGCGTTCCTGGATGCCGTCGCCGACCTTGCCGAGCATGGCCCCGTCGCCTCGCTGGAAGCGGACGACATCCCGGCCGCTTGTTGATGGAGGATATCGCCAAAAGCCCTGAGGTGGCCCGATGCTTCGCCGTAAACGTCGGTCAGATCCTGGGAGCGGCGCCAGCAGGTCGCCCACATCACCGAACCCCTGGCCGGCCGATTCCAAGGAAGCGTTGATGCCGTCGCTATGCTGGCGCAACGAACCGGCGATCCCTTCCAGCCGCGTCGCTGCCCGCTCCGTGGCGGTGGTCGCCTCCCGCATATGCTCGCACGTGGTGCGGATTGCGGCTCTCGTCATAATCAGAACGCTTCCCCTAAAACATGTGCTGGCCGCCGGTGACCCAGACCTCGTCACCGGTGACGTAGCCGGCGTTCTCGGAACAGAGGTAGAAAACGGCATTCGCCACGTCCTTGGGCTGGCCCATGCGGTTGAGGGGGATGCGTGGAATCAGCGCCTCGTATTCGGGTTGAATCATCGCCGTTTCGATCTCGCCGGGGGCGACGGCGTTGACGCGCACGTCGAGCGAGGCGAATTCGTTGGCCATTTCCCGGGTCAGCGCCGACAGGGCCGCCTTGGAGATGGAATAAGCCGAACCGGCGAAGGGATGGATCGAATGGCCGGCAATGGAGGTGATGTTGACGATGGCACCCTTGCCCTTGCGCAGGGCGGCGGCAAAGCCCCGGGACAATTTCAGGGCGGCGAAAAAATTCAATTCAAAGACATCCCGCCAGGCTTCCAGATCGCCGTTGAGACAGCCCAGACGTTCCTGGAACGGCGCCTTCGGCGATATCCCGGCGTTGTTGACAAGCCCATGCAGGGGCTGATCGTCAAGGGCCTCGTTTACCGTTTCGACAAAATTCTCAAGGCTGCCGGCGTCGGCCAGGTCGGTGGGAACATGAAGGGTCCAGTTGCGGTCGCGCTTGCATTCGGGCGGCGTGTCGCCGCGCGAGCAGGTAATCACCCGCCAGCCCCTTTCCAGGAAACAAGCGGCGGTGGCGTGACCGATGCCACGGCTGGCGCCGGTGATGATGACGGTTTTGCGGCCTGTTTTCATTGCAACGACGTTAGAGCAAATCCAGATGGATTGAAATCTCCAGTACCGTTCAATGGGCCATCAGCACCGGCAATTCCGCCGCCGTCAGGACATGGCGGGTAACGCTGCCCAGGATCAACTGGCGCATGCGCGAGTGGGAATAGCCGCCCATGACCAACAAGTCGGCGCCACGGCTTGTTGCTTCCCCGAGCAATGCTTCGCCCACCGAGGGGCGCTCGGGAGAAAAGTCCCCGATCTCGGCGGCAATGCTGTGCCAAGCCAGATAAGTGGCCAGTTCGCCGGCAGTCGAATGGGGGGTTTTGTCGGTTTCGGCGGCCAAGATAATCACCGCCTCGGAACGGCTCAGAAAGGGGATGGCGTTGGCGACGGCGCGAGAGGCCTCGGCGCTGCCGTTCCAGGCAATGGCGATATTTCGGCCCAGGGAAGTAGGCGCCAGCAGCGGCGCCACCAGGACCCGGCGGCCGGTTTCGAAAAGCGCCGCGTTCAGGGTCATGGTGACGGAAGATTTCGATTCCAGCGTCGGCCGTCCGACGACAATCAGGTCGGCCAGGCGCCGTGCGCCGGTTGATGGCGACCTCGGCCTCGCAGGCGGCGCGGCGGCGGCAGGCGGTGGAAAAGTCCAAAAAAGGCAGCTTGACCGCGCGCTTGAGTTTAAAGGCCTTTTTGGTGGTCAGGAAAATAACAGAAATATGGGTCTCGATGCGCGTCACGCCGCCGCCGCCGAAAACGCCGGTGGCGGACAGGAACTCCATGACCTCGCTTTGGTCCTCGGCGATCACCGTCAACAGAGCTCCCGGTTAAACGGCCACGGCGCTGGGATCATTTGAAGATGGTCCGTCTTTCGGCGACGCCTTCCGGATCCTCGTGGACAAAAACCTCGGCCCTGGGAAAGGCCCGCTCGACCGCCAGTATCACGTCCTCGGCAATCTCATGGGCCTCGTAAAGAGTTAACCACCCGTCCATTTCCACATGCAGTTGAATGAACATGTTCTGCCCCGACGTACGGGTGCGCATGTCATGCAGGCCGTGGACACCGGGATTGGACAAGACGATTTCCTTGATGCGCCGACGCTCTTTGTCGGGCAGTTCGCGGTCCAGGATCAAAAGAAAAGCCCCATAGCCGATCCGCCAAGCACCCCACAGGATATAGACAGCAATGGCGGTGGCGAACACCGGGTCGGCATACCTCCAACCCAGATTGGCGGTCAGAAAAAGGCAAATAATAACGCTGCCGTTGATCATGATGTCGGTCTGGTAGTGCAGGGAATCGGCGCTGATGGCGACCGAGCCCGTCCGCCGCACCACATGTTTCTGGAACAGCACCAAGACCAGGGTGAGGAGGATGGCAAAGGCCATCACTGCGTAGCCAATGGTGGTATTTTCAATGTCCCTGGGATGGAAAATCCGCTCCCACACCTCAATCAGCAGAAAAGCCGCCGAACCGAAAATGAAGGCGGCCTGCGCCAGCCCGGCCAGGGGCTCGGCCTTGCCGTGGCCGAACCGATGGTGCCGGTCGGCCGGTTGCAAGGCACGGCGAACCGCCAGCAGATTGATCACCGACGCCCCGGCGTCGAGAAAGGAATCGATAAGTGTCGACAGCAAGCTGAGGGAATCGGTGGCCAGCCAGGCGCCGAACTTGCACACGATGAGGACCAAGGCCACCGAGACCGAGGCGAAGGTGGCAAGCGTCATCAACCGCCCGCTTGCCTCCTCCGACAGGGGAGGTTTGGTTTCCGCAGGTGCCGTTGCGTCAGACATCAAGGATACAAATATTCAATCAGCCAATCGCCTTCATGGCGATGATAAACCACCCGCTCGTGCAAACGAAACGGCCGGTCCCGCCAGAATTCGATCTGCTCGGGCCGTAACCGGAACCCCGACCAGAAATCAGGACGAGGCACGGGGCCGGCGGGAAAGCGGGCGGTAAATTCGGCAACCCGTTTCTCCAACTCGAACCGGCCCGCCAAGGGTTGCGACTGCCGGGATGCCCAAGCCCCGATCCGGCTCATCCGGGGGCGGCTGGCGAAATAGGCGTCGGCTTCCGCTTCATCAACCGGTTCCACCATCCCTTCAACGCGGACCTGACGGCGCAGGGTCTTCCAGTGGAAGCACAATGCCGCCCTTGAATTGGCGTTCAGTTCGGCCACTTTCTGGCTCGCCAGATTGGTGTAGAAAACGAAGCCGCGCTCGTCCACGCCCGCCAGCAGAACCATGCGCGCCGACGGCGCCCCCGCCGGCGTCGCGGTGGCCAGCGTCATAGCGTTGGGATCGTTGGGTTCGGATTCTTCGGCGTCGATCAGCCAGTCTCGAAATAATGCGATCGGGTCCTTGCTCGTGGTGGCGGTCATGTCGTCTTTGCGGTATAATGGGTTATAATATTATGCAACAGCCTTGAAATCATCTTGCAGCCACGGGCCGTGAGTCCAAGGAAGGTTCGTCACTCCCATTTGTCAAGAAATCATTGGCCGGAGGCCGGCAGATCATGAACAGCAAACGTATCACATTGACACTTATGGCTATTCTTTTCTTTGCTGCTTGCGACAACACTCAAGACAGACCGAAGCAATCCATGGGCACCCTGCTTGGCGCCGGTGTCGGCGCCCTTGCCGGCTCGCGGGTCGGCAGAGGTGACGGCAGGCTCGCAGCGGTGGCCATCGGCGCCCTGGCCGGGGCCTGGGCAGGCAGTGAAATCGGCAAGTCCCTGGACAAGGCCGACCGCCTGCACGCCGGGCAAACCGCCCAGAACAGTTTGGAATACAATAAAGCGGGCCAGACTTCGACCTGGAACAATCCCGACAGCGGCAATTCGGGAACTTACACGCCGACCCGCACTTACCAAACGACCAACGGGCAGAATTGCCGTGAATATGAGACCACCATTAACGTCGGCGGACGCATGGAAAAGGCTTTCGGCCGCGCTTGCCGGCAACCCGACGGCACCTGGAAGATCGTCCGCTGACGTTGGCGCTGGCCGGCGGCGGCCCCGCCGTCAAACGGTGAAAGAGGAGATATCAGGTCGAGAGCCTATCCGAATGGATTTTTCCTAGGCTTTTGCGATCATGGATTTTTGTGTAGTATGACGCCAACCTATCAAAAAAAGTTTTGGCGTGGCCCATTGAATAACACATCCATGACACCTCCTGGACCGCTGTTGGCTGGCAAAAAGGGTTTGATCACGGGCGTCGCCAACGAACGCTCCATTGCCTGGGGGATTGCCAAGGCTGTCCACGCCCAGGGCGCCCAACTGGCTTTCACCCACCAGGGCGGTTCGCTCGAGAGACGCGTCGCCCCGCTGGCCGAACAGCTTGCCTCCGACATCGTGCTCCATTGCAACGTCACCGACGCGTCAAGCATCGACGCCGTTTTCGAAACCATTGCGGCCAGCTGGGGAAAACTGGACTTCCTGGTCCACGCCATCGCTTTTTCGGACAAGGAGGAGTTGAAAGGCAAGTACATCGATACCACGCCGGCCAATTTCCTCAAGACCATGAACATCAGCTGCTATTCCTTCACCGCCCTTAGCCAACGCGCCGCCCCCTTGATGCCGGACGGCGGCAGCATGGTCACGCTAACTTACGGCGGCTCGCAGAAGGTGACGCCTCACTACAACGTCATGGGTGTCGCCAAGGCGGCGTTGGAAGCCAGCGTGCGCTATCTGGCCGAGGATCTGGGCGCGCGCAAAATTCGGGTCAATGCCCTCTCCGCCGGGCCCATGAAGACCTTGGCCTCCTCGGGCATCGGCGATTTCCGTTACATCCTCAAATGGAACGAGCTTAACGCGCCACTTCGCCGCAACGTTTCCATGGACGACATCGGCGGCGCCGGAGTTTATCTGTTGAGCGATCTTTCGTCCGGGGTCACCGGCGAGACCCACTACGTCGACTGCGGCTATCATGTCGTCGGCATGAAAGCGGTAGACGCGCCCGATATTTCCACGGTTTAAAAGCGTGTCCGGCAATACCTTCGGAACCCTTTTTCGCGTCACCTCGTTTGGCGAAAGCCACGGTCCCGCCATCGGTTGCGTCGTCGACGGCATACCGCCGAGAATTCCGCTTACCGAGGAAGACATTCAGGCCTATTTGGACCGCCGCCGGCCCGGACAGTCCAGGCATACCTCCCAGCGGCGCGAACCCGATCTGGTACGGATCCTATCCGGCGTTTTCGAAAACAAGACCACCGGCGCCCCCGTCGCTCTCCTCATAGCCAACGAGGACGCCCGCTCGCAGGATTACGACGACATCAAGGATCTGTTCCGCCCCGGCCACGCCGATTACACCTATTTCCATAAATACGGCGTCCGCGACCACCGCGGCGGCGGCCGCGCCAGCGCCCGCGAGACCGCCACTCGCGTCGCCGCCGGCGCCATCGCCCGCAAGGTCCTGGGTCGTGGGGTCGAGATTCGCGGCGCCATGGTCCAGATGGGAGCGCGGCGGATCGAACGCGAACGGTGGGACTGGGATGAGATCGACAACAATCCCTTCTGGTGCCCCGACGCCCACGCCGCCAAGGACTGGGAAATTTTACTCAACCGTCTGCGCAAGAAAGGTTCCTCGACGGGGGCGGTGATCGAATTGCGGGCGACCGGCGTTGCGGCGGGTTTGGGTGCGCCGGTTTTCGACAGGCTCGACGGCGACCTCGCCAAGGCCCTGATGAATATCCCCGCCGCCAAGGGAGTGGAAATCGGCGCCGGGTTCCGGGCGGCGGAATTGACGGGCCCGGAAAACGCCGATGAAATACGAATCGACGGGAATGGGTCGGCGCTATTCCTTTCCAACAACGCCGGTGGCGTACTCGGCGGTATTTCCAGCGGCCAGGAACTGGTCGTCCGTTTCGCCGTCAAACCGACCAGTTCCATCGCCCAGCCGCAGATGACCATCAGCACCCAGGGAGAAGAAGCCGAGATATCCACAAAAGGCCGCCATGACCCTTGTGTCGGCATCCGCGCCGTCCCCGTTGGCGAGGCGATGATGGCCTGCACCCTTGCCGACCACTTGCTACGTCACAAAGGCCAGTGTTCCGACTGACTATTGGTCCCGCCAGCGGCCCTGAAGGACTGGAGACACCTATTATTAAACATATTAATAGTGTGTAATTTTTTATTTGACATATAAAATTGATAGTTTAAGTTTCAGCCATTCACCTGCACCATTCTCAAGAACCGGAGCCATGGCCAAAAAAGAAAACGCGAGTCAGGGCATCGTCGAAGCCGAGGCCCTGACGGTCAAAAGCTGGCTTGATAAAGGCATGGCGATGCTTGTTGACGTCCGCGAAACCTCCGAATACGAGCAAGAGCACATTCCCGGTTCGATGCTGGTCCCGTTGTCGGTTTTTGATCCCGATCTGTTTCCGCGAATTTCCGGCAAGAAGCTGGTCATCCATTGCGCCGTCGGCAAACGCTCGGCGGCCGCCATCAAGCAGTTGCTGAAGGCCGGATATGAACCGCCGGCAATCAACCTGGAGGGCGGCATAAAGGCCTGGAAGGATGCCGGATTGACGACGGAAATCCAGGATATTCCCCCGCCTCGGCCGCAAGAACTCCCTTACCTATCCGATGATGCCACCGCCGCCGGCGAAGCGGCCGCCGTGGATGTGGCCACCGCCCACCCCGGCCACGTGCTCGAGGAGGAATACCTAAAGCCCCTGCATCTCAGCCAGAGCCAGGTCGCCGGCGACATCGGCCTACCCGCCAGCAGCATCGGCGAGATCATCAGCGGCGCCCGCCCCGTTGACGCCGAAAGCGCTTTTCGCCTGGCCCGCTATTTCAGCACCAGCGAGGAATTCTGGATGCGCCTGCAAATGGCTTATGATTTGGCGAAAGCGCGGCAGGAATTGGGCCAGCGCATCCACCGCGAAGTCATGCCGCGAAAGACAACGGCGTAACTAGGTCATGTACTCATAAATGACTCCCGGTAATTAGACGATAGCTTGCCGCCCCTGCACCCGGTTGACGTCGCGTACGAAGGCCTCCCGTCGGCCGGGTTGTGCAAGATCTCTTCCGGACGGCCCACCTGTGAGAGCACGCCATCCTTGAGAATGGCGATCTGGTGGCCGAGGTGCAGGGCCTCGTCTAGGTCGTGGGTGATGAAGACAATCGTCTTGTGCAGCTTGTCATGCAGTTCGACCAGAAGGTCCTGCATGCCGGAACGAATCAATCGGTCGAGGGAAGAGAAAGGCTCGTCCATGAGAAGAATTTCTGGATCCGTGCACAGAGCGCGAGCGAGGCCAAGGGCCAGTTCATGTCGGCGATGATCACCCTTGGCGCAAGCTGCCTGGGCCCCACCGGCCGCAAGGACTCCGACGATCAACGCTACGGTTGGCAATCGATTTATCATTAAGTCTCCCTGCTTTTTTAATTTAGGCGTTGCGAAGTACGGTTTCCCGTGATGAGCGAACACTAGTAAATCCCCTCCCCATGGCAAACGCACTGGCCCGTCCCTATCCCATCGACTTGGGGTGTTTAAGCGACAAAATCCCAAAGGGATTAATATCGTCCGGGGTTGCCCTGTTGATCGTTTGCGGAAAACAACTCTTCTCCATACACCCACCTTACGAACCCCGTAATCCAGCGAATGTCCGAGTCGAGGCCTGCAAAGGTCCGCTTTGCGGCAGTAAGCAGACCCTCAGTTTATAAGTACACACCCTAGAGCATTTCCGGTTCACCTACTTTCACCTGAAATGCTCTCGCTATTTGTTTTAAATGCAAATGCGTCGTCGCCGATAAGCCCATCGGCTCGGGATTTGCACTAGCTGCCCGTTCTAATACGGCTCGTGGCGAGCCGCGATCAGGAATTCCCTATTCCCCTTGGGCCCTTTTATGGGGCTTTCGGCGACCCCCAGAACCGACCATCCAGCTTTGCCCTCGAGCCAAGCCCGGATGCGTTCGATCACCTGCCGGTGGAGATCCGGATCGCGGACCACGCCACCTTTTCCGACTTTTCCCTTGCCGGCCTCGAACTGCGGCTTGACGAGGGCGATCAGCCGGCCTCCCGGACGGACGAGGGCCAGCGGCGCCGGCAGCACCGTCTCAAGACCGATGAAGCTGGCGTCGCAGACAAGCAGATCGATGGGCTCCGGCACCTGCTCGCGGTTGAGGTTGCGGGCGTTGGTCTTCTCAAGAAGGACAACGCGACTGTCTTGCCGTAATTTCCAGGCCAGCTGCCCGCGGCCCACATCGACAGCATAGACCCTGGCCGCCCCTTGGCTCAGCAAAACATCGGTGAAGCCGCCGGTGGAAGCCCCTACGTCCAGGCAGACCGAACCTTGGGGAAAGATGGAAAAATGTTCCAGCCCATGGGCCAGCTTGATGCCGCCGCGCGATACCCAGGGATGGTTCCAGCCCTTGATCTCCAGCGGGGTATCCGCAGCGATGCATTGCCCCGGCTTGTCGAGCCGTTTGCCGCCGCCAAACACCAGCCCGGCCATGGCCAGGGCCCGCGCCCTGGTCCTGTTTTCTGCCAGGCCGCGCTCGACGAGCAGTTGGTCGAGGCGAATCTTGCTTGCTTTGTCGGCGGATAGGTTCTTATGGACAGGTAAAATCGGCACGCTCACGCCAGCGCCGGCGTGGCGGCTTCGTCCACGCGGCCGTGCGCCGCCAGCGCCAGCGCCACGATATGCGGCGTAGTCAGGCCGGCGGCGGTATATTGAGCCGCTGGCTTGTCGTGATGGATGACGCGATCGGGCAAAGTCATCAGCCGAAACTTCAAACCGTTGTCGAGAAGCCCCTCGATGGCGAGGAACCGCGCCACATGAGCCGAGAAGCCGCCGGCGGCCCCTTCCTCGATAGTGATCAAGACCTCGTGCTCGCGAGCCAAGCGGCGAACCAGCTCTTCATCGAAGGGCTTGGCGAAACGGGCGTCGGCGACGGTCGTCGATAAACCCTTGGCGGTCAGTTCGTCGGCCGCTTTCAGCGCTTCCTGGAGACGCCCGCCAAGGCTGAGGACGGCAACCGCCGTCCCCTCGCGGATGACCCGGCCCTTGCCGATTTGCAAAACCTCGCCACGGGCCGGCATTTCCAGGCCTACACATTCGGCGCGCGGATAGCGGATCGCGATGGGCCCGTCATCAAAGGCGGCCGCCGTCGCCATCATGTGCAACAGTTCCCTTTCGTCCGACGGCGCCATGACGACGATTCCCGGCAAGCAACAAAGATAGACCAGATCGTAAACGCCGGCATGGGTGGCGCCGTCGTCACCGACCAGGCCGGCGCGGTCAAGAATGAAACGAACGGGCAGGTTTTGCAAAACCACGTCATGGACCACCTGATCGTATCCGCGCTGCAAAAAAGTGGAATAGATGGCGACAAAAGGCTTGAACCCCTCGCAAGCCAAACCGGCGGAGAACGTCACCGCATGCTGCTCGGCGATGCCGACGTCGAAGAAGCGGTCCGGATACTTCTCGGCGAACATATCAAGCCCCGTTCCCGCCGGCATGGCGGCGGTCACCGCGATGATGCGCTCATCGTCATCGGCTTCCCGCAATAAAGCCTTGGCGAAAACCTTGGTATAGGTCGGAGTGGTGCTTTCGGACTTAGCCATCTCGCCGGTGACCAGATCGAATTTGCCGACTCCGTGAAATTTGTCCTCGGCCTCCTCGGCCGGCGTGTAGCCATGACCTTTTTGGGTCACCACGTGCACCAAGATCGGTCCCGGCTCTTTATCGTCGCGGATATTCTTCAATACCGGCAGCAGGTGATGGAGGTTATGGCCGTCGATGGGACCGACATAAAAGAAACCCATTTCCTCGAACATCGTGCCACCGGTAACCATGCCACGGGCGTACTCCTCCGCCTTGCGCGCCGCTTCCTCCAGTCCACGGGGAAATTTTTTTGACATTTCCTTGGCGAAATGACGGATGGAGCGATAGGACTTGGATGAAATCAGCCGTGAAAGATAGGCGCTCAAGGCACCCACCGGCGGGGCGATGGACATATCGTTGTCATTGAGAATGACGATCAGCCTGGCGTCCATGGGACCAGCGTTGTTCATGGCCTCGAAGGCCATGCCGGCGCTCATCGAGCCATCACCGATAACGGCGATGACATGGTTGTCCCGGCCATCCAGATCGCGCCCCACCGCCATGCCAAGGGCGGCCGAGATGGAAGTGGAACTGTGGCCGGCGCCAAAAGGATCGTAGGCGCTTTCGGAACGTTTGGTGAAGCCGGAAAGGCCCCCGGCCTGGCGCAGGGTGCCCATCCGTTGCCGCCGGCCGGTCAGAATCTTATGGGGATAAGCTTGATGACCCACATCCCAGATCAAACGGTCGTCGGGAGTGTTAAACACATGGTGAAGGGCGACGGTCAACTCGACGACGCCCAGGGAAGCCCCCAGATGACCGCCGGTAAAAGAAACAACCTGCACCATTTCCTGGCGCAACTCATCTGTCAGTTGCGACAGTTCTTGCAACGAAAATTCACGGATGTCGATGGGTTCGTCGACTTTGTCGAGAATCGATGCCTTTGCCTTATCAGTCAATTCCATTTCCTTAAAATACAAGGAACAGGTTTTAGCATGTCAGGACCGGCGTTCCACAACAAATTGTGCCAGCTTTCTCAATGAATCGGCTTTTTCATCAAATATATCAAGATGTTGAGCTGCCTGCCCTGCAAGCATACCGGCTTGTTTTCGGGCATTTTCAACACCTAGAATGGAGATAAAAGTCGCCTTGCCGGCAGCTTCGTCCTTGCCCGTTTTCTTGCCGACATCGGCCTCGTTGCCTTCCACGTCGAGAAGGTCATCGGCGATCTGAAAGGCCAGGCCCAAGTCGTGGGCATAGGCGCGAAGCGCAAGGCGGACGGTCTCGGGCGCCTTACCCAAAATAGCCCCCGCCTCACAGGAAACGGCGATCAGTTCCCCTGTTTTCATCCGTTGCAACCGCGTTACCTCGGGTTTGCCGAGGGTCCATTGTTTGGACAGCAAGTCGAGCATCTGGCCGCCGACCATGCCTTCTTCGCCGATCGCCTTGGCCAGTTCGGCGATCAGTTCGCAGCAGACTTTCGGATCGGAGTGAGTCGCCGGGCTGGCGAGGATTTCAAAAGCTTTTGTCAACAGGGCATCGCCCGCCAGTATCGCCGTCGCCTCGTCGTATTTGATATGGCAAGTGGGCTGGCCGCGACGCAGGTCATCGTTGTCCATGGCCGGCAAGTCGTCGTGGACCAGGGAATAGCAATGGACCATTTCCACCGCCGCCGCCGTCCTCAAGGCCGAGGACTCGGAGACGTTGAACAAGCCGGAGCTGGCGGTCACCAGAAACGGGCGGACCCGCTTGCCGCCGGCAAGGACGACGTAGCGCATGGCCTCGGTCAAACGCTTCTCGGGGATTTCGTCATCGACAAAAAGAAAACGGTCGAGAGTTTGCGTCACCGCCTTGGCATTTTCGGCAAGAGCCTCTCTGAAATCGCTCATTTGGCGGCCTCGCGGGGATGAAAATTCATCCGGATCATTTTAAAGAGTTCCTCCTCTGCCGCCAAAACGCGACGCCGTGAATGCAGAGCCTTTCATGCGCGGGCGGCGCCAGCACCCATCTAATCCGGTGTTTGGCGAAGCCGTTATGACATCCGGCAAAGAAGCGAAAGCTGTTCGAACATTAATCCATGGCCAAGGGTTTGGTGGCAACGGAGTTTTCGGGGCCAAGCACGATTTTCTCTACCCTTGCGTTGGCCTCTTGCAACTTGGCCTCGCAGTGGTTCTTGAGATCGGCGCCGCGGAGGTAAGCCTTGATTGATTCCTCCAAGTCATCCTTGCCCCCTTCGAGCCGGCGGACAATGTCTTCCAGCTCCGAGAGCGCCTCTTCGAAGCTCATTTTCGCAATGTCCGCCGGAACGATTTTTTTTGCCATGATTGTTTCTCCGGGCGGGGCGGGCCCTGTCGGGCGACGGGTACGGCAATAGATTAAGCGCCGGGAAGAGCCAGAGCAACCGGCAAATCAGGCATCCATAAATGCTCGCGCAAGGGCCGTCACGCCGGCGGCAAGCGCCGCCATGTCATAACCGCCTTCCAAGGTCGCCACCACCCTTCCCCGGCAGCATTGGGCGGCGATATGGAGAAGATTCTGGACCACCCAAGCGTAGTCCTCGGTCACCAGCCTGACCAGCGCCAGGGGGTCGTCGGCATGGGCATCGAAGCCCGCAGAAATCAGCAGCAGTTCAGGCGAAAAATTCCTCAGGGCCGGGAAAATGCGCTCTTCATAGCCCTTGCGGAATTCGGCCGAGCCGGCGCCCGGGGCGAGTTGAACATGGACCATATTGCCAACGCAGCCCCGGTCGCTCTTGTCACCGGTGCCGGGGAAACAAGGCGATTGGTGGCTGGAGGCGTAAAAGAGGCCGCCATCGCCTTCGAAAGCAGCCTGGGTACCGTTGCCATGATGGACGTCGAAATCAACCACCGCCACCCGTTGCAGCCCGCCAACCGCTTGCCCGTACCGGGCCGCGATGGCGACGTTGTTGAATAGGCAAAAACCCATGGCACGGTCGACTTCGGCATGGTGTCCGGGCGGGCGCACGGCGCAAAAGGCATTATCGGCCTCGCCGCCAATGACGGCGTCGACGGCGGCCGTAACCGCGCCGGCGGCGGCGAGCGCCGCTTCACCCGAGGCCGGCGAGAGGGCGGTATCGGGGTCGAGATGCCGCTGCCCGGATAAAGGCATTTTGGCGAAGACATCCTCAATGTAAGGGTGGTGATGCACCCGTTCGATTTCAGCAATGCCGATCTTCGGCGCCTGACGGCGCTCGAGGCGAGCGAACTCTTGGCTCTCCAAGGCGGCCAAAACGGCGCGCATACGATCCGGGCATTCCGGATGGCCAGCGCCGGGATCGTGCAGGGCGCAATCAGGATGGCTGTAAAGCAAGGTCGTCATGGCGGCGGCAACGGAAAAATTACCCTTCAATGGGTTTGGCGGAGGGAGGGGGATTCGAACCCCCGATACGCGGTTAACGTATACGCGCTTTCCAAGCGCGCGCCTTCAGCCACTCGGCCACCCCTCCTCGCAACCGGCGAAAGGTAACGGACAGCCATCACGTCGGCAATGGTTTTACAACCGCTGGCACGGACGACAGGCAGAGTGCAGAAAGCGGGCGCCTTTGCCGGCGGGCGGGATTATGATGCGGCCATGCGCGTTCTTTTCTATCTCGGCTATGGTCTGCTTGCCGCCGCTTTCCTTGTCGGCGCCGCGGAAATCGCCGCCCATGGCATAGGCGGGACAAGAAGCCCCGTTCTTTCGGCCTATGACACCTGGTATACGTTCTGGCCGGACACTCTCATTGTTTCTAGGATCATCATCGAAAGAGACCTGGCGCCTTTTTTGTGGGACCCGGTGTCGGTGACGGTGCTGTCCTTGCCCGCCTGGATGATTCTTGGCCTACCCGGTGCCGCCCTAGCTTGGCTCTTCCACCCGAAGCGCCGGGATGGCGGCGTCTCGAAGGAAGAGCAAGCCAAGAACGGGGGTGAATACAGTACAGCGGGAAACCGCTTTCGCGGACAGTCTTCTAATTATCATCCATTTTCAATACCGCAATGAAAGCCGATTGCGGGATGTCCACATTGCCGAACTGGCGCATCTTCTTTTTGCCTTTTTTCTGTTTTTCGAGCAGCTTGCGTTTGCGGGTTACGTCGCCGCCATAGCATTTGGCGGTAACGTCCTTGCGCATCGCGCCGATGGTTTCGCGAGCGATCACCTTGCCGCCGATGGCGGCCTGGATGGGGATCTTGAACAATTGCCGCGGGATCATCTCCTTCAAACGCTCGCAAACGACGCGGCCCCGGGCTTCCGCCTGGGTGCGGTGGCAGATGAAGGCCAAGGCATCCACCGGCTCGCTGTTGACGAGGATCGAGACCTTGGCCAGATCCGCCTGCCGGTAACCGTCCATCTCGTAATCAAGGCTGGCATAACCCCTGGAGATTGATTTCAAGCGGTCATAGAAATCGAATACCACCTCGTTCAGGGGCAACCGGTAGACGGCCAGGGCGCGGCTACCGGCGAAAGTCAGCTCGACTTGTTCGCCGCGCCGTTCGGTGCACAGCGTCAGAACGGAGCCCAGGTATTCATCGGGGACCACGATGGTCGCCTTGATCCACGGCTCGTCGATGGCGGTAACTTTTTCGAGCGCCGGCATGTCGGCCGGATTACGCAAGCTGAACTCGCCGCCGTCGCCAAGATGGACGCGGTAGGCGACGGAGGGCGCCGTCGCGATCAGGTCCAGGTCGAACTCGCGGGTCAGACGTTCCTGGATAATTTCCAGGTGCAGGAGCCCCAAAAAACCGCAGCGGAAACCGAATCCCAGGGCCGTCGAGGTTTCCGGCTCGAAGACCAGGCTGGCGTCGTTGAGCCTGAGTTTGGCAAGGGAGTCGCGCAGATCCTTGAAATCGTTGCTGTCGGTCGGAAAGATGGAACAGAAAACGACCGGCAGCGAGGGATTGAATCCGGGCAAGGGCTCTTGCGCCGGGCGTTTATTCTCGGTGATGGTGTCGCCCACATGGGTATCTGCGACGGTCTTGATGGCCGCCGTGATGTAGCCGATTTCGCCAGGACCCAGTTCGCCGACCTGGGTCGGCTTGGGCGTGAACACGCCGACCTGCTCGACCTGCTGCACCGCCCCCGTCGACATCATGCGGATCTTCATGCCCTTGCGCAAAAACCCGTCGCGCACCCTGAGCAGGATCATGACGCCGAGATAGGGGTCGTACCAGGAATCGATCAGCAACGCCTTCAGCGACGCCAGCGCCTCACCACGCGGCGGCGGCAAGCGTTCGATCAGAGCTTCGAGAACGTCGGGCACCCCGGCTCCGGTCTTCGCCGAGATGGCGATGGCCCGCGAAGAATCAAGGCCTAGCACATCCTCGATCTGCAGCTTGATGCGCTCCGGCTCCGCCGACGGCAGGTCAACCTTGTTGAGAAGGATGATGATTTCGTGATTGCCGCCGATGGCCAGATAGGCGTTGGCCAGGGTCTGCGCCTCGACCCCTTGCGATGCGTCGATGAGCAGCAGCGACCCTTCGCAAGCCGCCAGCGAACGGCTGACCTCGTATGTGAAATCCACATGGCCCGGCGTGTCGATAAGGTTCAATTGATAGGTCTCGCCATTCTTCGCCCGGTAGCCGAGCCGCACGGTCTGCGCCTTGATGGTGATGCCGCGCTCGCGCTCGATATCCATGGTGTCGAGCACCTGCTCTTTCATTTCCCGCTCCGAGAGAGCATCGCAAAACTGAATCAGCCGATCGGCCAGGGTCGACTTGCCATGGTCAATATGGGCGATAATCGAAAAGTTGCGGATCAAGCTGAGATCGGTCATTGACGCGCTTCTATCATCGCATCTCCCGGCGGCGGGCTCACAGGTCCGGCACTTCGAGGCCTTTGCTGTGGCAGGCGGCGACAAGGGTGTTGCGCAACAAGCAGGCAATGGTCATCGGGCCGACACCGCCGGGAACCGGGGTGATGGCGCCGGCGACCGCTGCCGCTTTTTGAAAATCCACATCGCCAACCAGGCGGGTCGCGCCGGCGCCCCGGTCCGGCGCCTCGACGCGGTTGATGCCGACGTCGATGACCGTGGCGCCCGGCTTGATCCAATCGCCCTTGACAAAGAGGGGCCGACCAACGGCGGCGACGAGAATGTCGGCGCGGGCGCATTCCCGGGCCAGGTCCCGGGTCCTGGAATGGGCGATGGTGACCGTGCAGTGCTCGCCCAGCAGCAAGGCCGCCATGGGCTTGCCGACGATGTTGGAGCGCCCCAGGACCAACGCTCTTTGTCCCGAGAGATCACCCAGACGGTCCTTGACCAGCATCAGGCAGCCCAAGGGCGTGCAAGGGACCATGGCGGCGCCGTTGCCGGTGGCCAGACGGCCGGCGTTGAGAAGATGGAACCCGTCCACATCCTTGTCGGGATCGATCGCGTTGAGCACGGGGCCGGGATCGATATGCTCGGGCAAGGGGAGCTGGACCAGGATTCCGTGAACCGCATCATCTTCGTTAAGGGAACGAACGAGTCCGAGAAGCTCCTCGCCGCTGGTTTCGGGGGACAGGCGGTGTTCAAAGGATTGCATGCCCGCTTCCAGGGTCTGTTTGCATTTGTTGCGGACATAGACCTGACTGGCCGGATCCTCGCCAATGAGCACCACGGCTAAGCCCGGCGTCAAACTGTGCCGGGCTTGGATTTCTTGCACACCTTGGCCTACTTTTTGCCGCAAACTGGCGGCAAAAGCCTTGCCATCAATGATTTTTGCTTTGGTCACTGTTTTTTCATCCTATTACCGCCGAAGGGGGTGTCTTGGTAAGCCAGCGGCAAGCCGCCGGCAATAGGAAATTTGCTAAAACCACGGTGCCGCCCGCGGATACTTTTCGAGCCAGCGCTTGACTTTTTCGAGAAAGACTTCCCTCTCGCCTTCGATGAAAAGCGTTTTGCGGCGGCTTTTGGGTCCGGCCGTGATCGTGAACGCGGTTTTCGGCAGGCGCCAGGTTTTGGCCAGCAGCCTGATCAAGGCGGCGTTGGCCTTTCCGCCCTCGGCCGGCGCGCTCACCGATACTTTGAGCCGGGCTTTTCCATCGCCAAGCGCGGCAACACCGCCGATACGGTTGGCGGATGCTTTCGGTCTCAGGATGACCGCGACTTTAAGCCCGCCGCCCGTGACCAGAAAGTGGGGTCAGATTCCACCATATTCGCGGAGAAGATTTTGGAAGAACCAAACGATAAGGAGCAGCACCACCGGCGACAGGTCGATGCCGCCCATATCGGGCAGCCAACGGCGCATCAAGCGGCGGATGGGCCGCAGAGCCGGCTCGGTGATCCGGTGCAGGAAATCATGGATCAGGCGGACGAAACGGTTATGGATGTTGATGACGTTGAAAGTAACCAACCAACTCATCACCACCGCGAAGATCAGAAAAAAGATAAACAGATCGAGAACGGCATAGATCAGCAGCAACATCGATTGCATCGGCTTTTCCGGAAACGGTTGGATGGGACCGAGCCCAGAAACTAGCGCCCGCGCCCAGTACTGGCAAGTGCAACTCTTAATCGGCGGCGTCCAGGCGTCCGGTCCTTGACAGGGCGGCGGGCATGCCGACATTATCCGCCGGTTCACCGGCAAGGGGCCGTAGCTCAGTTGGGAGAGCGCGACGTTCGCAATGTCGAGGTCAGGGGTTCGATCCCCCTCGGCTCCACCATTTAAAATCAGCGGCTAGGGCCCACGCTCAAACCGAGGCGTGGATATCTAATCGCGCTCGACTTTTTGCATGGCGCCCCATTCTAAGCGGTAAAAGCGGAAAAAAAGAAACCTAAGTTGCGAAAACTCCGCCGCCGCCGGCGGCAAAAAAAAGAGCAAGGCTCAACCCCATGGGCTCCCTGAAGAGTAGCCGATATCTCCCAAGTAACATTCAAATTCATTCCTAATAATACCTAAATTTTACCACCATTGTAATTGGTCTTCTTGCACCGTTATCGCAAACTTTCGTTCTCGGCTCTACCCGGAAGTGATGGAAACTCCGCCGGCGGCCGGCTTTCGGGCGCACAAACGGCAAACACCCTATCGTGCCGGTATGCGTTGGCGGCGACGGATGTCGCGCAATTTGGCGATGTTGCGGTTGTGGTCAGACAGGGTGCGGGCGAAAGCGTGGCCGCCGGCGCCGTCGGCGACGAAGTATAGCTCGTCGCTCGGCGCCGGATTGAGCACCGCCTCGATGGCGGCGCGGCCAGGATTGCAGATGGCAGCCGGCGGCAGGCCATCGATCATATAAGTATTATAGGCTGTTGGCGTCCTTAGATCGGCGTGGTTCAAGGGCCGTTTCAACCGCCCCCCGGCAAGCGCCAGTCCATAAGCTACCGTTGGGTCCGATTGCAACCGCATACCCAGGCGCAAACGGTTGAGGAAGACGGCGGCGACGCGCCCGCGTTCTTCTTTCTTGGCTGTTTCCTTTTCGACGATGGAAGCCAAAATCAGCGCCTCGCCGGGGCTCTTTAAGGCCAGCCCCGGCGCCCGGCCGGCCCACAACCGGCCGAGGATCTCGTCCAGGGCCCTGGCCATGCGGGCGATGACGGCGTCCCGGCGGTCGCCGTGGGAAAAATGGTAAGTCTCGGGCAGCAACGTCCCTTCGGCGGGCGGCGGCCCGGTCAAGCCCTTCAGTTCCTTGATGGCGTCAAGCAGGGCCACGACCTGCCCGACCGTCAGCCCTTCGGCGATGGTCAGGCGGCGGACCACGGTTTTGCCGTCTTGCAGGAGCTTGACGATTTCCTCGGGACTGATTTGAGCCGGAAAAAGGTATTCTCCGGCGCGTAGCTTCTTGCCTGCTCCGCCGAATCTAGCGGCCAAGCGAAAGATCCAGGGATCGGCGAGAACCCCGGCGCTGGTAAGGACGTTGGCGATATCGTCGACCCCGGCGCCGCGGGGAATGAGCAGGGCCCTATCCGCCGGCAGCGGACCCGGCCTGACGAATTGAGCATATCCCCAAATGAAAACGCCGACCGAGACAACGCCGAGAGCGAGGAGTAAACAGGCGAAGCGCGCCAGGGACCGGATAATCAAGGCGGTGGCTGAAAGATCAAGGAGGCGTTGGTTCCGCCGAATCCAAAGGAATTGGTAAGGACCGCCCGCACTTTTCGCTCCTTGGCCTGATGGGCAACCAGGTCGAGGTCGCAGCCGGGAGACGGATTGTCCAGATTGAGGGTCGGCGGCACTACCCCGTCCCGCATGGCAAGGATCGAGAAGATGGCCTCGACGGAGCCAGCGGCGCCTAACAGATGGCCGATGGCGGATTTGGTAGACGACATGGAAAGCTCATAAGCGGCCGGCCCGAACAGCCGTTTCACCGTCGCCAGTTCTATTTTATCGCCCAAGGGAGTCGAGGTTCCGTGGGCGTTGATGTAGTCGATATCTTCCGGATTCAGATTGGCCCGCTTGAGCGCCGCTTGCATGCAACGATAAGCGCCGTCGCCGTCCTCGGCCGGCGCGGTGATGTGATAGGCATCTCCCGACATGCCGTAACCGACCACTTCGGCATGGATGCTGGCGCCGCGCTTTTTGGCATGCTCCAGTTCCTCCAGGACTACGATCCCGGCGCCCTCACCCATGACAAATCCGTCCCGGTCCACGTCCCACGGCCGAGAGGCTTTTTCCGGCCTATCGTTGAAATTGGTCGACAAGGCCTTGGCCTGGGAGAAACCGGCGATGCCGAGGCGGCAACAAGCGGCTTCCGCGCCGCCCGCCACCATGACGTCAGCGTCGTCGAGCATGATCATTCGGGCGCCGTCGCCGATGGCGTGGGCGCCGCTTGAACAGGCCGTGACCACCGCGTGGTTGGGCCCCTTGAAGCCGTATTTGATGGAGACGTGCCCGGAAACCAGATTGATCAGGCTGGCGGGGATAAAAAACGGGCTTAGGCGCCTGACGCTGACGGTTTCGACTGTTACGGCGCTCCTTGATATTTCAGACAGCCCGCCAATGCCGGCGCCGATGATGACGCCGGTGCGGCAACGGGATTCCTCGTCGCCCGGCGTCCAGCCGGCATCCTCGACCGCTTGGCTTGCCGCCGCCAAGCCATAGAGGATGAAAGTATCCATGCGACGGCGCTCTTTCGGGGTGACCCAGTTGCCGGCGTTGAACTTGCCGTCGGCGCCATCGCCTTCGGGTACCTGTCCGGCGATTTTCGCGGGCATGTCGGAGACATCGAAGGATTGGATGGCGGCGATGCCGGACTCGGCGTTGATCAGGTGCCGCCAAGAAAACTTGGCCCCGCAACCCAGCGGCGTAACAAGCCCTATACCGGTGACAACCACGCGTCTCATGCAATTACCGTGAACCGGCGTCGATTTTACCGCCAAAACGCTCCAGCGACGGCACGGTCCCGCCCTTCATCAGCCCAAAATCAGGCGCCTCGGGAACCGATAAAATCAATAGCGTCCTTGATAGTCAGAATCTTTTCGGCGGATTCGTCGGGAATCTCACAGCCGAATTCCTCTTCAAACGCCATGACCAGTTCGACCGTATCCAAACTATCCGCGCCCAGGTCGTCGATAAAACTGGCATTTTCAACCACTTTTGATTCCTCGACGCCCAGATGCTCCAGGACGATTTTTTTTACACGGTCGGCGACATCAGTCATGGTTTCTTCCCTCGGATTGAAAATTCATTTTACGCAAAGATTAGAGGCCGCAATCTCACGCGGCCCGTCCAGTCTCTAATCAATCAGACTTGGCGGCCCTTGGTTCCGGTTGTTCCCAAAAATCATGCTGGACGGCAACTGGACACGTTTCCTAACACAGATCATAAGCCTTGACCAGTATTCAGGAAAAGACCTTAGAAAGCCGGGGGTTATGCTAGATCATAGCCATTCCGCCATTGACATGGATGGTCTGGCCGGTGACATAGGCCGCTTCGTCGCTGGTCAGATAGACAACGGCGGCGGCGACCTCGGCAGCGGTACCGAAACGGCCGCCGGGAATCATCTTCAGAAGATTTTCTTTCTGATCATCGGTGAGCGATTCCGTCATCGGCGTGGCGATGAAACCCGGCGCCACGCAATTGACGGTGATTCCTCTTGCCGCCACTTCCCGGGCCACGGACTTGATCAAGCCGATGAGTCCCGCCTTGGAAGCGGCGTAATTGGCTTGGCCGGGGTTTCCCGTCACCCCGACGACGGAAGTGATGGCGACGATCCGCCCCCATCGTTTTTTGACCATCCCCTTGAGGGCGGCGCGGGACAATCGGAAAGCCGCCGTCAGATTGACGTCCAAGACTTTCCGCCAATCTTCGTCCGACATCCGCATGGCCAGACTGTCGCAAGTCATTCCGGCATTGTTGATGAGAATATCGACACCGTCCATCGCCTTGGCGGCATCCCGAAGCAAGGTTGCGGCGCCCTCTGGATCGGCCAGATCGCAAGGAATCACGTGGACGCGCTCTTGCAAATCATCGGCCAGGGCACGAAGGGCATCGGTCCGCGTCCCCGACAGGGCGACGGTCGCCTTGCGGACATGCAGCGCCCGGGCGATGGCGCCGCCTATGCCGCCCGAAGCGCCCGTCACCAAAGCCGTTTTTCCGTTCAAATCAGACATGGTTTGCCCATCCTTCCCTGCCAAAACAATCAAGACGCCTTGAGACAGACTCTATTATAGGGTTTTCAAGAATGCCTCGATTTCGTCCGGCGCCGTCACGGCAATACCGGTCAGATCGCTGTTGATACGCCTGACAAGGCCGGTCAGCACCTTGCCGGCGCCGACCTCGATCAGGCTATCGACGCCCTTGTCCAACATGTAAAGCACGCTTTCGCGCCAGCGCACCATGGCAGTCACTTGCTCGACAAGCAGACGGTGAATTTCGGCGACATCTTCCACCGGCCCGGCGGTTACGTTGGCGATCAGTGTCACCATTGGGTCCGAGATCGTGATCCCGTCCAGGGCCTCGGCCACGGCCTCGGCCGCCGGCGCCATCAGGGCGCAATGAAAAGGGGCGCTGACCGGCAGCAAGACGCATCGCCTGGCGCCACGCTCGGAGGCGATTTCGAGAGCCCGCTCGATGGCGGCGCGGCCGCCGCTGAGGACCACCTGCCCCGGCGTGTTGTCGTTGGCGACTTCGCAAACATCGCCCTGGGCCGCATCCAGGGCAACGGCCCGGGCCTCGTCAAGGCCGAGACCGATCAGCGCCGCCATCGCCCCTTCGCCAACCGGCACCGCGTCTTGCATGGCCCGCCCGCGCGTTTTGAGCAGTCCCGCGGCGTCGCTCAGGGACAAGGCTCCGGCCGCCGTCAAGGCCGTGTACTCGCCCAAGGAGTGGCCGGCGACGAACCGGCAGATTTGGCGGGGCTCGACCCCACCTTCCTTTTTGATGACGGCCATCACCGCCATGCTCGCCGCCATCATGGCGGGCTGGGCATTTTCTGTCAGCATGAGATCCTCTTGCGGGCCTTCGAACATCAGCCGCCTGAGGTTCTGCTTCAAGGACTCGTCCACTTCATCGAAGACCTGCCTAGCGGCAGGAAAAACCGCCGCCAATTCCTTGCCCATGCCGACGGCCTGGCTCCCCTGGCCCGGAAAAATAAATGCACGCGTCATCTCTTGATAGCCCATCCTGGGTCGCCATGAAGAAAGGCTGAAAAGTCATAGCGGCAAAGAACCGTCTGTCAAGCACGGGGAGCGGCCGATCGGTCCTGGAATCCTCCACTGGCCTCTATCACCTTGCCTTCGGGATTCATCCGTGTATAGTTCCGCGCTTTCTTCTTCCTGCTGGGGGTGGCCCGGCTATACCCGCGACGGTTTCCTCGGAGCGGGCTGAGAAAAGCCTAAGGGAGATTTAGTCAAATGTCTTTTTACGAAAGCGTGTTCATCGCGCGTCAGGATATCTCGGCATCCCAGGCCGACGCCCTGGCCGATGACTTTTGCAAGTCGATCGAAGAAAATGGCGGCAAGGTCGCCAGCCGGGAAAACTGGGGCTTGCGTACCCTGGCCTACAGGATAAAGAAAAACCGCAAGGGTTATTACATTCTTCTCAACATCGAGGCGCCAGCCACCACCGTTGAGGAAATGGAACGGCAAATGCGCCTGCATGAGTACATATTGCGATATCTCACCCTGAAGGTGGACGAACTGGCAACGGAACCTTCGTTGATGATGCAAAGCGCGTCCTTCAGGGATAAACGCCCAGGTTACAATGGCGGCGACAGCAGCGATGGCGATGGTGATGGCGACAGCAATGACAACAAGACCGTTCAGGGAGATGACCAATGAGGTCTCCACGGCAAAAATCCGGTGCCCCGGAGAGCGGCGGCAAAAGGCGGCGGCCTTTTTTACGGCGCCCCAAAACCTGCCCCTTTTCCAACGATAAGGCGCCGAAAATCGATTACAAGGACGTGCGTCTTTTGCAGCGTTACATTTCCGAACGCGGCAAGATCGTTCCCAGCCGCATCACCGCGGTTTCCGGCAAGAAGCAACGTGAATTGACGACGGCGATCAAGCGAGCCCGTTACCTCGCCCTGATCCCTTATATCGTCAAATAAACCAATACCCGAAAACAGCAGCGCCGAAGGCCGCGCGTGACTTCGTGGCGCGGGAGCGGTAACGCAAACAGA
Source organism: Rhodospirillales bacterium (assembly GCA_036012725.1). Taxonomy (GTDB): domain Bacteria; phylum Pseudomonadota; class Alphaproteobacteria; order Rhodospirillales; family 2-02-FULL-58-16. The sequence continues at coordinate 15,242 of DASCPW010000057.1, read as the reverse complement.
GGAAACAAGATGTCCAGGGACTGGTTGATTGCCTTGGCCAGTGGCGTGTTGAGCGTGTTCGCCGCCATGGCCTTTATGGGCGGTTCCCCGGGAAGTTGGTTCCTCGTCTACCTGGCGCCCCTGCCTTTATTGCTGGCCGGGCTGGGACTGGGTCCGACGGCGGCAACGGTAGCCGGCGCCGGCGGGATCTTCACCGCCGGACTGACGGCCGGCCTGTTGGCGGCCGGCTTTTATGGTTTGATTTTCGTCCTCCCCACCTGGCTCGTCGCCCAATTGGCTTTTATTCAAAAACAGGGCGCCGGCGGCACCCGGTTGTGGTTTACCGCCGGCTGGATTTTGAGTTGGCTGGCGGTCCTGGCGGCGGCGGTATTCCTGGTCGCCTCGGCGACAAGCCTGTGGAGTTTTGGAATCGGAGTTGATAAAGCGGTTATTATCCACCTGAACGACGCCTTTACCGCCGTTGCGCCATTGGTGCCGGAAGCCGATCGCCAGCAGTGGGTGGCCTTGCTGACGCCGTTATTCCCCGGCGTGGTGGGAACGTCCTGGGTTATGCTGACGGTGGCCAATGGAGCGGCCGCGCAAGCTATCCTGGTCCGCTTCAAACGGAATTTGAGGCCAAAGGACTCTTTCTCCTGCCTGGCGCTGCCCCATTGGATGTCTTGGCTTATCGTCGGCGCCGCCACCGTGGCATTGATTGGCTCTGGGCAAATGGAGTATATCGGCCGCAACCTTGCGGTTATTTTGGCTGTTCCGTTTTTTTTCCTGGGCCTGTCCATTGTTCACATGGCGGTTGGACGAGCACCTTACCCAAGGGCTTTGTTGATGTTTTTTTATTTTATTTTGTTATTTTCCGGCTGGATGGTTTTGGCTGTTGCCGGAATTGGCTTGGCCGAACAATGGGTCGGACTGCAGCGGCGTTTTGCCGGCCCCGACAAGGAGAATAAGTGATGGAAGTCATCCTTTTGGAACGCGTGGAGAATCTTGGCATGATGGGCGACGTGGTCAACGTCAGGCCAGGGTTTGCCCGCAATTACCTGATCCCTCAAAACAAGGCATTGCGCGCCACTGAAAAAAATCGCAGCCATTTCGAGGAGCAGCGCCATCAGTTGGAAGCCGCCAACCTGGAACACAAATCAGAAGCCGAGAAGATCGGTGCCAAGCTAGATGGACTGACGGTGCTGCTGATCCGCCAGGCCGGCGACACGGGCCAGCTTTACGGCTCGGTCAACACCCGCGACATCGCCGGCGAAATAACGGCAACCGGATTCACCATCAGCCGCCAGCAGGTGAAACTGGCGCAACCGATCAAGGCCCTCGGTCTGCACAAGATCCGCATTGGCCTGCATTCGGAATTTTCGGTCAATGTCATCGCCAACGTCGCCCGCTCGGAAGAAGAGGCCAAGCTCCAGGCGAAAACCGGCAAGGCCATCATCAGCAGCGACGAGGAAGAAAGAATAGCCGAGGGAGAAGCCGCCCGGAAGGCCGCCCTGGAAGCCGAGAAGGTCTTCGAGGAAGGCGCCGCTCCTTCCGCCGAGGAACTGATGGAGGACGCCGCCGTGGAAACCGCGGCCAGGCAAGGGCCCGAAAAGGCGGCGGGGGTGAAAGCCGAAGCCGGCGAGGAAGCCGCCGCTGAAAAAGAAGAAACGGAAGAAACCGGCGACAAGAACGAAAAGGCCGGGGAGAAAGCCGGCTAGACCCCCGCTAATTGCTGCCGGGCAAGCGCCCGTCGGCAGCGCATGGGAAACGCGTCACTCCATTGACCCCACCGCCCCTGTCTCCTTGCCGAGCCAGGCCAGGGTTTTTTCATCGACAAGCGGTGCCAGTTCATCCTTGACGCGGGCGTGATAGGCGTCGAGCCAGGCAATTTCCTTGGCCGTCAGCATCGACGCCTCGACAAGATTGAGGTCGATGGGGGCCAAGGTCAGGGTTTCAAAGCCGAGAAGTTCCCGTTCCCCCCCGCCGGGGGCCAGCGCCGCCGTCGCCGTCGTCACCGCCAATAGATTTTCGATGCGGATACCATAGGCCCCGGCCTTGTAGTATCCGGGTTCGTTGGAGACGACCATGCCGGCTTCCAGGGCAACCTTGCTGGGATGCTTGGAAATACGTTGCGGCCCCTCATGGACACTCAAATAACAGCCGACCCCGTGACCGGTTCCGTGATCGTAGTCCAGGCCCGCTTCCCACAGCGCCCGGCGGGCCAGGGAATCCAGTTGCGAACCGGTGGTCCCCTTCGGAAAGCAGCTGGTGGCAAGGGCCATATGGCCCTTGAGCACGCGCGTGAAGCGGTCGCGCATCTCCGCCGTCGGCTCGCCGATGGCCAGCGTCCGCGTCACGTCGGTGGTGCCGTCCAGGTAGTGGGCGCCGGAATCGATCAGATAAAGCGACCCCGGCTCCAGGCGGCGGTTGGTTTTTTCGCCAACCCGGTAATGGACGATGGCGCCGTTGGCGCCGGTGGCCGAGATGGTGGCGAAACTCAGGCCCCGGAAAAAATCATTTTCGCGGCGCCGGTCCTCAAGGTGCTCCGCCGCCGCCACCTCGGTGATGGTGCCCATCGGCGCCTCGGCGGAAAGCCAGGCAAGAAAACAGCAAAGCTTGGCCCCGTCGCGCCGGTGGGCGGCGCGAATCCCCGCCAATTCAACGGGATTCTTTTTGGCCTTCGGCAATTGGCAGGGGTCCGCCCCCGGAGACAGCTTGGCCCCGGCCGCACGTAAGCAGCGGAAAATCCATTCCGGGGCGCCGCCGGCATCCAGGCGCACGGTCTTGCCCGCCTCGCCCAAGCGCCCGAGGGCCGGGCCGAAAACCTCAATGCCATGAAGGCGCACCTCGCCGCCTAGATGCCGGCGCACGCCCGCCGTCAGCTTGCGGGGATCGACGAACAAATCAACAGAGCCGTCGGCATGAACGAGGGCGAAGGCCAAGGGCGACGGCACGAACGGCATGTCGCCACCGCGGATATTGAGAAGCCAAGCGATGGAATCGGGCGCCGTCAGCACCGCCACGTCCAGTTTCCACCGGCCGAGACTTTCACCCAGTTGATGGCGCTTGGCGGCGGAAGCCAAGCCGGCGGCGGCGTCATCATAGGCGACAATGGGGCTTATGGGCGCCGGCGGCCGGTCGCTCCAAACGGCATCCACCGGATTTTCCTCGACCACCGCCAGTTTGGCCCCGGCCTTTTCGCAAGCGCCGTGTAAAGGCCGCAATTGATTTGGCGTATGCAGCCAAGGATCGTAACCCAACCGGACACCGGGAGAAGAAAGATGCTCGCCGATCCAATCACTCGGCTTTTCGTCGGGAAGTTGCCTGATCTCGAACAGGTCTCCGTCCACTTCCTCCCGCGCCTGCAGAACGTAGCGTCCGTCCACGAAAATGGCTGCCCGATCGGAAAGCACCACCGCCTGGCCGGCGGAACCGGTGAAACCGGTGAGCCAAGCAAGACGCTCCGCCTGCAAGGGAACGTATTCGTTCTGATGTTCGTCAAAGCGGGGAACAATGAATCCGTCCAGGGCAAGCCGTTTCATTTGGGCGCGCAAGGCCGCGAGCCTGGTGGCATCGCCGGCGCCGTCAAGCCCGCTCATGAATGAAAGCGAAATTTTGGCATGAAGGGCGGCCAATTGGCCCGCGAGTTCATCGCCTGGCGCCTCGGCGACAAGGGCCATCCAAGCCTCGGGATCAACGGACCTGGGCGCCGCGACAACGCCCCGCGCCAAGTCGCGCACCGCCGCCGCGCCCCAGCTTGAGCCCGCCTTTTGCAAAAGCCGGTCCAGTTTTTCGTCGCCTGAGTAAATTTCGTTCAAAGCCGCAATTCCTTGATCCGTCATTCAGGTACCCTATTTTCCACCTTTGCCGCGGATTTGACCATAGCCCCGCCGGGCCATGCATTCGCCGAACAGTTGATTGCTCCGCTTGCCGGCGTCGTAACGGGCCATGCGGGTCTGGAAGGTGTTGGCGGTGCCGAAATCGCCGCGGCCAAGATAGATATACTCGCGCACGTATTCCCTTTCCGCCGACGTCTTGGCGAGGCGGCGGCAGGCCGACCTGTCCTTGCTCCATTGTTCTTCGGAGACGCCCGGCTTTTCCCAGGGCCAGTCCCCGGCGCAGGACACAACCAGCGCCAAGGGCAGTAAGGTCACGAATATCCTGATGCGCTTGTTCATGTCTTAAGGCGTCCCCGCCGCCGCCAGACAACCACGGGCGAAAGCGGCGACCTTCGGCCCGTCCCATTCGGCGGGGCCGACGACACGGCCGATTTCCTTGCCCTCGGCGTCGATCAAGACGGTTGTCGGCAGTCCCTTGATGACAAAGGAGCGAAGCATGACGCCACGTTTGTCGATGAGGGCCGGAAGATTCCGGATATTGTTGACTTGAAAAAATTTGTTGATGACGGCGCCGCCGCCGTGATCCTCGGAAATCGTCAACACTTCGGCGCCGCCACCACTTAATTTCACCCGCAACCGGTCAAGCGCCGGCATTTCGCGCACGCAAGGAGCGCACCAAGTTGCCCAGAAATTCAGGACCACGCCCCTGCCCCGATAATCGGCAAGAGTAAACTCCATGCCGGCGGCGTCGAAAAAGGCCTCGCCGGGGACCGGTTTCGGCGGCCGCGTCGGCAAAAAATTGGCGAATGTGTCGGCCTCGGGAATGCATTTCTCGTTTTCGACACTTGCAAGCCACGGGTATATGGCCACAATCACCCAAGTGATGACCAGAAAGACCACGGCCACGAAGGCAAAACGCAACATGTTCACCATCAATTCAACATTACCGGATGCAACACCATGACCGGCAAAAACACCAACATAGTTCGGGGCGGCCGGTTCAACGACGACCCTTGCGAGCTCATGCAAGAAATCAACGCATCGGTTGATTTCGACAAGCGCCTCTACGCTCACGACATTGCCGGCTCCAAGGCCCACTGCGCCATGTTGGTCAGCCAGGGCATTATATCCGAAAAAGACGGCGAGGCGATCGCCGACGGTCTCGACAAAATACTCCACGAAATCGGTAATGGCCAATTCACCTTTAAGCGATCCCTGGAAGACATCCATATGAATGTCGAGGCGCGTTTGAGCGAACTGGCCTTTGATGCCGCCGGCCACCTGCATACGGCGCGTTCGCGCAACGATCAAGTGGCCACCGACCTGAAACTCTGGTTGCGCGGCGCCATCGACGGACTCGACGACGGGCTCAAAGGCCTGCAATCGGTGCTCATCGACCAGGCCTCCGCCCACGCCGGCGCCGTCATGCCCGGCTTGACCCATTTGCAATCGGCGCAGCCGGTGACCCTCGGTCATCATCTGCTGGCCTATGTGGAAATGTTCGGGCGCGACCGTGGCCGCCTCAGGGATTGCCGCCGCCGGCTCAATGAATGTCCATTAGGCGCGGCGGCCCTGGCCGGCACGTCTTTTCCCATCGACCGGGAGATGACGGCGCGGGCCCTGGGGTTCGACAGGCCCATGGCCAATTCCATGGACGCCGTGTCCGACCGTGATTTCACGCTGGAATTCCTGTCCCTGGCGGCGATCATGGCCGTCCATCTGTCACGCCTGGCCGAGGAGATTATCCTCTGGTGTTCGGACCGGTTCGCTTTTGCCCATTTGCCGGACAGCCTGTCGACGGGCAGTTCGATCATGCCCCAGAAGCGCAATCCCGACGCCGCCGAACTGATCCGCGCCAAGGCCGGGCGGGTGATAGGCTCCCTCAATGCCTTGCTCGTCGTCATGAAGGGCCTGCCGCTGGCTTACGGCAAGGATATGCAGGAAGACAAGGAGCCGGTCTTCGATGCCGCCGACACCCTGGCTTTAAGCATCGCCGCCATGGCCGCCATGTTGCGGGACATCACTTTTGAGGCCGATCGCATGCGCGAAGCGGCGGGTCATGGCCATGCCACCGCCACCGATCTCGCCGACTGGTTGGTTAGGGTTTTAGGTGTCCCCTTTCGCCAGGCCCACCGGATCGCCGGGCAGCTAGTCACCAGGGCCGAGGAAAAAGGATGCCGGCTGGAGGATCTGTCATTGGACGAGATGCAAAAAGCCGAGGCCAGGATCGACGACAGCGTTTTTGAGGTGCTGGGGGTGGAAAATTCGGTTAAAAGTCGGCAAAGTTACGGCGGCACCGCGCCAGATAGGGTGCGGCGCGCCGCCGCCGAAGCCAGAAAACGGTTTTTAGAGTAGATTGGGAGGGAAGGGGCAGATGAAAATGATCCGCAAGATTGCCGTTGCCATGCTTATCCTCGCCTTGGCCTCGCCGCTGGCCGCATGCGGGCGCAAGTCGTCGCCGGAACGGCCCGATGACTCCGATCACCCGTGGCAATACCCGACCCAGTAACGGACGGCGGGAATTGCGGGATTATGGATCATTTTGTCTACCGGGACGGCCGGCTATGCGCCGAGGACATCTCCTTGGCCCATATCGCCGAGGAAACGGAAACGCCGTTTTATTGTTATTCCCAGGCCACCATTGAGCGGCACTACCGGGTTTTCGCCGACGCCTTCGCCGATGCCGACGCAACCGTTTGCTATGCGGTTAAAGCCAATTCCAACATCGCCGTCATTAGCGTCCTCGCCCACCTCGGAGCCGGTGCCGACGTGGTTTCCGGAGGCGAACTCAAGCGCGCCTTGACGGCGGACATTCCGGCTTCCCGCATCGTCTTTTCCGGCATCGGCAAGACCGGAGAGGAGTTGGCGGCGGCGCTGGACGCCGGGATTCTTCAGATCAACGTGGAATCGGAGCCCGAACTGGAACTCCTCGGGCAAGTGGCCACCGACAGGGGCGTCAGAGCACCCGTCGCCATCCGCGTCAACCCCGATATCGACGCCCTGACCCACGACAAGATCAGCACCGGAAAAGCCGAGAATAAATTCGGCATCGAGTGGACACGGGCCCACCGGGTCTACAGCCGCGCCAGAACCATGCCGGGGATCGATATCGTTGGCATCGCCGTGCATATCGGTTCGCAAGTGACGGATCTGGAGCCGTTCAGGGAAGCCTTCGTCAGGGCGCGCGATCTGATCGTCTTGTTGCGCGCCGACGGCCTCGCCATTCGCCACCTCGACCTGGGCGGGGGTCTCGGCATTCCCTATGGCGACGAGCCGGTGCCCTCGCCCGACGAGTACGCGGCCATGGTCAAGTCGGTGATCGGCAATCTCGACTGCCATCTGATCCTGGAGCCGGGCCGGGTCATCACCGGCAACGCCGGGGTCCTCGTCACTTCCGTGCTTTATGTCAAGGAAGGGGCGACCCGTGGTTTTGTCGTTGTCGATGCCGCCATGAACGACCTGATGCGCCCGGCGCTCTATGGTGCCTTTCACGACATCGTGACGGTGATGGAACCCGCCGCCAAAACCGAGCACCAGGAAGTGGACGTGGTCGGGCCCGTTTGCGAAACCGGCGATACCTTCGCCGCCAACAGGCTGTTGCCGCCGCTCGGGCCCGGCGACCTGCTGGCCATCCGCACCGCCGGAGCCTATGGCGCCGTCATGTCGTCCGTCTATAACACCCGGCCCCTGGTTCCCGAAGTCTTGGTTCGGGGCAGCGATTTCGCCGTCGTCAGGAAACGGTTGAGCGCCGATGACATGCTGTCCAGGGAAGTAGTTCCCAACTGGCTGAAAACCCGATAAGCAATTCCGGCGCCGCCAAACCACCGCCCTGTTCCCGCCTTTCGTGGTTTCTGGGGCTGGCGCCGACGATGCGAAAAGCGAGTTCATGTGGTGCGAGAATGGCCGGCTTCTTGAATATGGCGATGATCTATCCATGACCGTCAAGGTCATCACCGATTTCCATGGCGATGCCAAGGCGATGTGAGACGCCGCTTATGCCTCCACGCGGCCTTCCTTGATCAGGTCGAGCACCGCCTTGACCGTGTTTTCGGCGTCTTCGGCAACCTGGCTGATGGTGGAACCAAGCATATAACAAGGCGTGGTTACCAGCCCCAGATTCCTATCAACAACGATCTCGCCCTGGGCGGCGGGTTTGTGTCTGCCGCCCATTTTCTTGATAGCAGTGGCCGTTTCGGCGTCCTGGCCGATCGTCACTTGGGCGTTATCCAGAATTCTCGCCACCAGCGCCGGTGATATGCAAAGGGCGCCGATGGGTTTTTTTGCCGCTGCCATGCCGCGCACGGCCCGTTCCACATCGCCATTGACGGAGCACCCGGGGCCGTCAATGGCGAAAGTGCAAAGGTTCTTGGCGGCGCCGTAACCGCCAGGAAAGATTACCGCGTCCACGGCCCCGGCGTCGAAGTCCTTGAGATCCTTGATGTCGCCACGGGCGATGCGGGCGGATTCAACCAAAACATTACGCGTTTCGGCCGTTTCCCCGCCGCTCAGATGGTTGACCACATGCGCCTGTTCCATATTGGGGGCATAGCACTCATAATCGGCGCCATGGCGATCCAGAGCCAGCAGGGTCAGCACCGATTCATGAATCTCGGCGCCGTCGAAAACACCGCATCCGGAAAGGACGACGGCGATTTTAGGTTTGGTATCGGTCATTGTCTTGTCCTGACATAGATCCTCCGGCGGCCATTATTAAAGGATCAACATTCCTTGCAGCGCAAGGGCAAAGAACGTAAAAGGACTCGGAAGCAGACTTGCCCCGCCAGCAACCGTTCGAGCCGCCCATGAATGCCAAATCCACCAACATAACCAAGGTCCCGCACCGGGTCGCGAAAGAGACCCGGTGGCGCGCCAACGGGCACCAGGGCGGCGTGATCTGGTTCACCGGACTGTCGGGATCTGGCAAGACGACCTTGGCCTTGGAACTGGAGCAGCGCCTGTTCAAGAAGGGCCATCAGGTTTACGTCCTCGACGGCGACAACATCCGTCACGGACTCAGTTCCGATCTCGGATTCTCCCACGAGGAGCGGACCGAAAACATTCGCCGTGTCGGCGAGGTGGCGGCGCTTTTCGCCGATGCCGGCTATATTGTCATCTCGGCCTTTATTTCCCCTTACCGCCGCGACCGCCGCACGGCCCGTGACGCGGCCAGCGATCTTTTCCATACCGTCCACCTCGATGCCGATCTTAAGACCTGCGAGAAACGCGATCCCAAGGGCCTCTATGTGAAAGCCCGGCGTGGGGAAATCCCCGATTTCACCGGCATCTCGGCCCCTTATGAAAAACCCCAACGGGCTGACTTGACCATCGATACCGGGGCCCTTTCGGTGGCGGAAAGCATGGACATCCTGCTCGCTTACGTGGACCGGGCCTTTGCATTGCCGGAAGAGGCCGCTGGCATGAAAACCCACCTTTCCGATCACAGATCGAGGGCGCGTTTATAGAGATCCAGCAACTCTTCGTTGCGGCGGCGATCCGATGGGTCCAATTTCCGCATCCGCACGACTTGGCGCAGGGTGGCGACGTCGAAACCGGCGCCCTTGGCCTCGCCATAGACCTCGCGGATATCGGCGGAAAGAGCCGCCTTTTCTTCCTCCAGCCTTTCGATGCGTTCGACGAAAGACTTCAGGCGGTCCACCGCCACGCCGCCAATTTCGACCATTTACGGGGCTCCTGTTGCTTCGGGGCACTGCCGGAAGGGCAGGCTCCCGGAACATAATTGCCGCCGCCACCGTCTGGCAATGCGGTTGCTTGGCCGATAGTCTAAAAAGGGATGGCCCCGGCCGACACGAACGCCGAACCGGGACCTGGGCTTGGGCCGTACGCGCGGCGGTGGGTCAAGCGGACGGCCGCGGAGCTGGCCGTGGCGGACGTCTCGACGCCTATTGGCGCTGCCGCCGGAAAAAGATGTCACCCAATCCGGTGGGTTAACAAAAAAAGTAAAATCTAAAAGGACCGAAAACTCAAGTTCCCGGCTTTCTGTCCTCATCGATAAAATAATTCTGTTTAAAGTCACGGAATTGAGGGGTATCTTCGTTCTTAAAAATAGTACCCCCTAATATCATCAAAATAAATGGCATTAAGGCTATCACCATTATCGCAATGAAACATCCCAATGTCGATTCAACCACAATTGCATGCAAACCCATCATATTGTCACACTCCCTTCATAGAAATTTAAGAGAAAAATAAAATGACGCAAGGGGAAACCATAGAAATTTGATGTAAGTTTAAGTTAATAATATTCGATAGATATGACCAGGTTTCGTCACCCTTCCGTCATCCCGATACAGTCCCAAGTTCTTGTCCAACTGGGACATCCGAAGCCCCAATTTCCATCAAATTAATAATCTAGGCTTCGTTTCCGAGCACATGTTAGCTTGAATGCCATAACCAACACAATTAAATTTTGCTTAATCCGACATTTCCCAGATAACCTCAGGGCATCCGCCCAAAGATGACCCGTTCAATCGCTTGTCTGACGATTGGCCGGCAATGTTCCGGCAGTTCAGCGAGCCGACGGTTGAAAACCTCGGTGAAGATGAGCGGCGTCAACGCAACCGGTTGCTAAAGTTCGCCCATGGCTGATTCCCACCATTCAGATAAATAAGAATTAACGGCTATTTTCATATAAAAATACAAACAGACATCTACATACGGTATAGTCATAATATATAGCAATATAATAAGTATATCGTTGGAACCACTACATTGCCACCATATGTTACATTAAATACAATCTATACGACCTCCAAATATAACATATGGTATTATGGCCGTGCTTTTTTTAGACGCCCTTGAGTGTATCAAGAAGAGCGCGACAAGAGCCCCTGTTCATGCCGCCGGGCGAGGGCGCAAAATTCCTCGACGGTCAATTCCCCCGCCCGTTTGGTCGGATCGATGCCCAGTTCTCGCGGATCCAGGCATAGCGGCTTCAGGCTCGCCCTAAGCATTTTACGGCGCTGGCCGAAGGCGGCGGCGGTTACCGTTTCCAAAGCGTCCCAGGCGGCCGGGGCCAGTGGTTTTAGACGCGGGTTTAAAGTGACCACGGCCGATGCGACCTTGGGCGGCGGGGTGAAGGCGCGGCCGTCGACGTTGAATTCACGGCGGACATCGCAGAGCCACTGGGTGATGATGGAAAGCCGTCCGTATTCCCTGGTCCCCGGACGGGCGGCAAGGCGGGCGGCAACTTCTTGCTGGAACATCAACGTCAGCCTTTCAAAATCGCCGATATGCTGAAGCCAGCCGATCAACAAAGGCGTGGCGATATTGTAGGGCAGATTAGAAACGATGCACCGCGGCGGGCCGGTAAGACCGACCAGATCGGCCTCCAAGGCATCTCCTTCGATAATTTCCAGGCGTTCAGGATAGGCCTCGGCAAGCTCCGCCAAGGCGGCGACGCAACGTTCGTCCCGTTCCACCGCGATCACCTTGGCGGCGCCGGCGTCCAATAGAGCCCGCGTCAAGCCGCCGGGGCCGGGGCCGATCTCGATGACGGTGCTTGCCAATATATCTCCGGCGGCGCGGGTAATGCGCGCGCAAAGATTGAGGTCGAGGATAAAATGCTGGCCCAGGGAGCGGCGCGCGCCGAGGCGAAAGCGCTTGATGACATCGCGCAGGGGAGGCAGAGAGACAGGCGACGACAAGGACGGGCTCTCAGGAATTGCCGGCATGGCGACGACGCGCCATCGCTGCCGCCATGTTCAAGGCGGCGACCAGGCTTGCGGCGTTGGCTTGGCCCGTGCCAGCGATGTCGAGTGCGGTGCCGTGGCCGGGCGAGGTGCGCACGAACGGCAAGCCCAAAGTAACATTGACGGTCTCATCAAAGCCGATGGCTTTGACCGGGATCAGGGCCTGGTCGTGATACATGCAGATGGCGGCGTCGTATCGTCGGCGCGCCGGAACCGTAAAGAGGGCGTCGGGGGATAGCGGGCCGAAAACATCGATACCCTGTTGCCGCAGCAGGGCGACGGCGGGCTCGATGATTGCTCCTTCCTCGCCGCCCATGATGCCACCTTCGCCGGCATGAGGGTTAAGACCGGCCACCGCCAGCCTGGGCTTGGGAATGCCAAAATCCCGTTTCAACGAGGCTTCCACGACTGTTGCCGTTTCCACGATATGCCGAGTGCTTAGCTTTTTGATAGCTTGATCCAGGCCCAGATGCACAGTGACCGGGACCACCCGCAGTTCTGGATTAACCAGCATCATCAAGGCTCGGCTGTTGGTCCCGGAGAGGGCGGCCAGGAATTCGGTATGGCCGGGAAAGGGGAAACCGGCGGCATGGAGACAACGCTTGTCGATGGGGTTGGTGACAACGGCGCCGACCTCTCCCGAGAGAACAAGCCGGACGGCCGTTTTGATGGCGCCCTGAACGGCGTTTGCATTGGCGGGATTCGGCTGCCCCGCAACCGGATCGGTGGCCAAGGGGTGAGGCAAAACCGGCAGGCATGAAAAAAACACCGACGCCGCTTGGGCGGGCGAGTCAATGTCGCGGATGGAGATTTCAAGGCCGAGGTGTTCGGCCAGGCGCCTGAGTCTCGGCGGATCGTCAAGAAGAAAAAAAAAGGGCGTGTCGCCATTCCGGCCTTGCCAGGCCTTGAGGGCGATTTCCGCGCCGACACCGGCCGGTTCGCCCATGGTCAGGGCCAACGGCTTTTCGCCTCCATTCGTCTCGGCGGTCATGGCATTCCACCGGCGACGGGAGGAATCATAATCTGACGTCCACGAAAGCGGCGCGATGAAGGTCGCGCAAATAGCGCCGCGCGAGAGCACCCCGGCGTTGGTTCATCAACGATTGTTTGACACTCTTCCGCAGAACGGAGATGGAATCTTTTTTCCTTTCGCAAACCATGAGGACAATAAATCCATCATTTTCGCGGATGGGACGGCTGGCTTTGTTGACCGGCAGATCTTGCACCTCGGTTCGCAATTCGATTGGCAATGCGTCGATTTTGACCTCCCCCAGGCTGCCTGACATGGGAGAGCCTGACTCCTGACCCAGTTTCTTCATGTCATGGCAATTTTTTGCTTTTTTGCCCATGGCCATGGCCAACTCCCTTTGAGCGGCCTGGGCGGCGGGATCACTGTTTTTGGGCGCGGGGATAAAAAGTTGCTGAAGAGAAACGGTGGTACCAGCCGATCCCATGCCCGGTCCCACACCCGGATCGGTTCGCCGGTCGCGCAACATGAGAATGTAATAGCCGGCCAGTGTGCGGATGGGGTTGGAAATCTGTCCCGGTTGCAATTTGCTCAACGTGGCGTCAAGTTTTCCACCCAGTTGTCCTTGCTTGACCCAGCCCAGATCGCCACCGACCGCGGCGGTCGGGCTTTGCGAAAAATTCCCCGCCAAGGACTGGAAAGAGGTCCCGCCCTTGATCTGCTGAATCAAGCGACTGGCTAGCAGCCCGATTTCGCTTTCGTGTTCCGGTCTGTCCACGGGCAGCAAAATTTCAGCCACCAACATTTCAGGCTTTCCCTTGTTTTTCTCGATCTCGGCCAAAGCTTCATCGATTTGTTCGTCGCTGATAAAGATTTGAACGCGCAAACGGTGATTGACAACTTTGACCCAGGCGATATCGCCTTCGACCTGGTCGATCAACACCGAGCGGGCGATCCCTTTTTGATTTAGGAAAGCTTCCAGCCCACCCTTGGGAAGGTCGTTCTGCCGTTCCAACTGGGAAATGCCTCGCTCGATGTCGCTTCCGCTGACACGAATGCCCAGCCGCTTCGCTTCCTGTATTTTCAGTTTTTCATCGATCAAGCGGCGCAAAACCTGTGGAGCGAGGCGACTGCGGATTTCAGCTTTGTTATCTTGTTGGGAAAAGGCCAAGAACATGTCTACCCTGGTGCCGAGATCGTAGGCGGAAATAACTTCCTCGTTAACGATCGCCGCGATCCGCAACGTTTCCTGGGCCTGGACGGCGCCGCAAACAAGCATCGCCAATACCACAAACAGAGCCGCCGCCGGCCGATTTCGGAGAAGTGCCGTTTCCCGAACCGGGCCGCAGGCCAGCATTCCAAAGCAGCGGTTTCGATTAATAAAATGCCGGCGCCTGATCATGCCGTAACCTCATCGGACGGATTGCTGGCGACAAAATACCGAAGATTAAGGAGCAAGGACCCCATTGACCCCGCGACAAGCCGCCATGCAAATCAAGCCAAGATTCCATCAGGGTTTTGATAATTATTCTAGAAACCTGTGTTCACATCGCCCAGAGTTTTGAATGAAACGCGGAAGATAACGGCATCCGTCGGTTCCAGATCGCGGTCCGCGAAGAATTTCCGGGTGGCGGTGCCAGACAAGACAAGGCACTCGTTTTCGTAAGTCAAATTGAGCGCCAACGAACGCATGCCACCATCACCGGTGAGGTCGCGAACACCTCCGATATGGCCACGCCAAAACCGGTTGAAGCTGGAATTTATCTGCATGAAAATCTCTTCACGGCCGAGAAATTCACTTTTTTCCAACTGGTCGAAAAAAACATATTTGGAACTGAAACTGAGTGCCGGAACACCCGCGTTTATCTGTAGCTCATTACGCCGGAAATTCAGGTCGTCCTTGTTGATGCGCGTCCGGTATAGAAGATCAAATAGACTTCCCGGGCCGATGTGAACTTTGCCGACAATATCGGAGAAATGATCACTGAGTCCCGAATCCTTGGTAAATGTGGAATCATCCTTTAAACGAAGGCTTTGCCCTACCAGGACGGTGGTGCTCCCCCCTTTGCTGCCGAAAACTCCCCATTTGAGCCCATAGTTGGCGCGCGGCCCGCTTTCGACCCTATCAAAACCGGTAAAACGGTTGTGACTGAACAGGTTGGTATCGTCAAATTCAAAATCCCGGCTGTCTTCGTTTGGGATATTTGCCGAATTGCCGCCATAGGGGCTGACGATTATGCCGGCGATGGGTTCGATTATGTGGTAAATGGGGTCTTCTTCCTTAATGATCGGAAACCGCCAATCCAGCGCCACTTCCGGCCGAAGACGCCCGGAAACACCATTGAACCTATTTTCGCTCCCGTCGCCGATCAGATCATCCACATGATAGATATCGCCTTGCAGCGACGCCGATAAAGTGTAGGTGTCCCCCAACGGACCCAGGAATGGCAGTTGCCATCCGCCCTTGGCGGAAAGCCGGCGGGTGTCCGGAGCGTCGGTACGGGTGAGAGCCAACAAGCTGACATCAAGGTTGGTTCGCCCGCCGAAACGGCCGGCTTCGCCGACATGGTTGTAATCAAGCATTGGTATTACGTAAGGGGACGTGCCGGAATCGTCGCTCTTTTGCAGTCCCTGGTATGCATAAGAATCGGCGGAGAAATAATTGCGTTTACGAAAGCCTTCGGCAAAAATACGAGAGGTCAAGGTATCTTCCTTGTCGGCGCCAAAATTATAGCGCCGCAAATAAGTATC
>DASCPW010000056.1:0-13951 GCA_036012725.1 Rhodospirillales bacterium | reverse complement strand
GCCGGGCCTGTCCGGATCGTTACATGGAGGTCCGTTGCGAGGACCTGATGTGCGAGCCCGAGCCGGATCTCCGCCGCTTGTATCGGTTCCTCAATATCGGCGGCGGCAACGATGAGGTGGCGCGTTGCGCCAAAACCGGCCGGGCCGCGGACATTTCCACCGCCGACCCCGGATTTTGGCGCCATCGTTTCGGCGACGAGGCGCTCGCTCTCTTTCGCCGCCGAGACGGCGAGATGCTAAAGCTCCTCGAGTACGAGGACTAAATACGGAGAATTTCATGCCTGCCCACCAATACGTCTACGTCATGAAGAACTTAAGCAAGGTCTTTGCCGGCGGGCGAGAACTTCTCAAGGGCGTCTCGCTGTCGTTCCTGCCGGCCGCCAAGATCGGCGTCCTGGGCGTCAATGGCGCCGGCAAGTCGACACTCTTGAAAATCATGTCCGGGGTGGATCACGATTATGGCGGCGAGGCCTGGGCGGCCAACGGCGTCAAGGTCGGCTACCTGGAACAGGAGCCCGAGCTCGATGCCGGCAAGGATGTGGAAGCCAACGTTATCGAAGGCTTGGGTGAGGTTAAAACCCTGCTCGACGAATTCAACGAGGTCAGCGCCAAATTTGCCGAACCCGTGGATGACGACGAGATGAACGCCTTGCTCGACCGGCAGGGCGAGTTACAGGAGAAAATCGATGCCGCCCAGGGTTGGGAACTGGAACGCACCATAGAGGTCGCCATGGACGCGCTCCGCTGCCCGCCCGGAGACGCCGATGTCAGCAAGATCTCGGGTGGCGAGCGCCGCCGGGTGGCACTGTGCCGGCTCTTGTTGCAACGTCCCGGCATTCTGCTTCTCGACGAGCCGACGAACCATCTCGACGCTGAATCGGTGGCCTGGCTGGAGAGATTTCTGGCCGATTACGACGGCATGGTGATGATCGTCACCCATGACCGCTATTTCCTCGACAACGTTACCGGCTGGATTCTCGAACTGGACCGTGGCCGCGGCGTTCCCTACGAGGGCAACTATTCAGCCTGGTTGGAGCAAAAGCAGCGCCGCCTGGCCCATGAGGAAAAGGGAGAGACCTCTCGCCAGCGTACCCTGAAAAGCGAACTGGAATGGATCAGGCAATCGCCGCGCGCACGGCAAGCCAAATCCAAGGCCCGTATCACCGCTTACGAGACCCTTTTGGCCGAGGCCCGGGACAAAAAGCCGGGAACCGCGCAGATCGTCATTCCGCCGGGGCCGCGGCTGGGCGATCTGGTTATCGAAGCCGAGGGCTTGCGGAAGGGCTACGGCGATAAACTGCTGATCGAGGATTTAAGCTTCCGCTTGCCGGCCGGCGGCATCGTCGGCGTCATCGGCGCCAACGGCGCCGGTAAGACGACGCTGTTTCGCATGATCACCGGCGCCGAGGAGCCCGACGGCGGCGGCCTGCGCCTAGGCGAAACCGTGGTCTTGGGATATGTGGATCAGTCCCGCGATAAATTGGACGGCGGCAAAAACGTCTGGGAGGAAATCAGCGGCGGCCTGGATGAGGTGGAACTGGGCGGGCGCAAGATGCAGAGCCGCGCCTATACGGCCCAGTTCAATTTCAGGGGCGCCGATCAGCAAAAAAAGGTCGGCCAATTGTCGGGCGGTGAGCGCAACCGGGTGCACCTGGCGAAAATGCTGAAATCTGGGGCCAACGTCCTGCTCCTCGACGAACCGACCAACGACCTGGACGTCGAGACCTTGCGAGCGCTTGAAGAAGGTTTGGCCGACTTCGCCGGCTGCGCCGTCGTCATCAGCCATGACCGCTGGTTCCTGGACCGGCTGGCCACCCACATCCTCGCTTTCGAGGGGATGAGCAGGGTTGTTTGGTTCGAAGGCAATTACCAATCCTACGAGGCCGACCGCCGGGCCCGCCTGGGTGCCGACGCCGAGCATCCGCACCGCATCAAGTACCGGCCGCTGACGAGGTGAATATGACCCGCACCGGCAAGGCGGCGGTCTTCGTCGCCCCCAACAAGCCGCTCGAGATCAGAGACTATCCTTTACGGCCCGCCGCTCCCGGCGAGGTTCTGGTCAGGATAGCCATGGCGACGGTCTGTGGGTCGGATGTCCATAGCTGGCAAGGCCGGCGGGCCGCTCCTAGCCCCGGCATTCTGGGTCATGAAATCATCGGCACCATCGAGGAGCTGGGTGAAGGGGTCGGGAAGGATATGCGTGGCGAGGCACTCGGCGGCGGCCAGCGCGTCACTTGGACGATCCATGCCACCTGCGGACAATGTTACTATTGCCGCGATCTCGACATGCCGCAGAAATGCCTGAAATTGCGCAAATACGGACATGGCGGCTGCGCCCAAGACCCGCATTTCACCGGTGGCTTCGCCGAGTATGTCTACATCATGCCGGGAAGCGGCATCTTGAAGCTGCCGGACGATCTTGGCGACGCCGAGGCGAGCCCCGTCAATTGCGGTGTCGCCACCATGGTCTCGGTGACCGAGAGGGCAGCGATCAAGGCCGGCGATACGGTCGTCATCCAGGGCCTTGGCCTGCTGGGGCTTTACGCCGCCGCCCTGGCCCGTTCGAAAGGCGCCGCCCCGATCATTGGCCTGGACGGGGTTGGCAAACGCCTCGCCCTGGCCGCAAGATTCGGCGTCGATATCGGCATCGACATTTCAGGGCGCCAACCGGGCAAGCTGATCGAGATGGTAAGCCGCCACTGCCGGCCCGACGGCGCCGACGCGGTCATCGAGGTCTGCGGTGATCCAGCCGCCATTCCCCAGGGCCTTGCCATGCTGCGCGCTGGCGGCCGTTATGTCACCGCCGGCCTCGTCTTTGCCGGCGCCGAGGCGACCATCGACGCCAATGTCATCGTCAACCGCTGCCTCTCCGTCGCCGGCAACCAGAACTATCATCCCAGGCATCTCGTTCAGGCCCTCGACTTCGTCCACCAAAACCGCGGCCTCTTTCCGTTCGCGGATCTGGTCGATGCCCGCTATCCCCTGGCCGAGATCGACAGAGCCTTTCGGGATACCATCGAACGGCGCTGTCTCCGGGCCGCCATCGTGCCGTAAAATCCCTCTCGACTTCTATGATATTTGCATATATAAATATATGTGCATATCCACATTTTATTTAAATTTAACGGGAAGGCCCATTCGATGGATGCTTTGTTGGCGGCCTTGCGGGCGGTGGCGGAACCGACGCGGTTGCGTCTCTTCGCCCTTTGCGCCGGCGGTGAATTGACGGTCAGCGAGCTGGTCGGCATTTTGCGGCAAAGCCAGCCCAGGGTGTCGCGTCATCTCAAACTACTCACTGAAGCCGGCCTGCTGGAACGGTTCGGGGAAGGCAGTTGGGTTTTCCATCGCCTGGTTCAGGAAGGCGCCGGCGCCGGCATCGCCCGGCGGCTGTTAAGCCTTCTGCCCGAAGGCGACCGGGCGCTGGCCCTTGACCGGGAACGCTTGGCCGAGGTCAAGCGGCAACGCCGCCAAGCGGCGGCCACCTATTTCGCCAGCAACGCCAAAAGCTGGGACAGGCTGCGCTCCCTCCATGCCGACGACGCCAAAGTGGAACGGGCGATCAAGAAGCTCCTTCCCCTTCGCCAAACCGACGAGCTGCTGGACCTGGGAACGGGGACCGGCCGGATGTTGGAAATTTTTGCCCCCCATATCCATCGCGGCTATGGCATCGACTTTTCTTGCGAGATGCTGGCGGTGGCGCGCGCCAACCTGGAACGGGCAAAGGGGGCCAATTGCACGGTCCGCCAGGCCGATATTTATCAGTCGCCGTTTCGGGACAAATCCTTCACCGCCGTGACCATTCATCAGGTTCTGCATTTTCTCGATGATCCGGGCCGCGCCATCGCCTTGGCGGCGAGGATGCTGAGCCCCGGCGGGCGCATGCTGATCGCCGATTTTGCCCCTCATGATATCGAGGAATTACGCCTCGAACATGAACACCGGCGCCTCGGTTTCGGCGATAAAGAAGTCGCCGCCTGGTTCGCCGCAGCCCATCTTAAACATCAGCGAACCGTCCATCTGCCGGGCCATCCCTTGACCGTGAGCCTATGGCTGGCGTCGTCCAAGGCCGCCGGCAAAGCCGGCAAGGAAGCCCGCTGATGGGGCATTTGCTCGATGTTTTGGCCGACCAGGTATTGCTCTGCGACGGGGCCATGGGTTCGCGGGTGCAGAACAAGAACCTGGATATGGAAAAGGATTACTGGGGGCAGGAGAACTGCACCGATATCCTGACCCGCTCGCGCCCCGACCTGGTGCGGGCCATCCACCGCGACTATCTGGCCGCCGGCGCCGACATGGTGATCACCAACACCTTCGGCGCCTCGCCGGTGACTTTGGGCGAGTTCGGCCTCGCCGACGAGGCCCTGGCGCTCAACCGCGAGGCCGCCGAGCTGGCCCGCGAGGCGGTGGAAAGTTTTAAAAGCGACGGCGCCGAGCGTTTCGTTCTCGGAGACGTTGGCCCGGGAACCAAGCTGCCGAGCTTGGGCCATATAGATTATGATAGCCTGGAGAAAGCCTTGAGCGTCCAGTGCGCCGGCCTCCTCACCGGCGGCGTCGACGCCATCCTTGTCGAGACCTGCCAGGACTCCCTGCAGATCAAGGCCGCCGTCAATGGCGCCAAGCTGGCCCGTGAAAAGGCCGGCGCCGCAACGCCGATCTTCGTGCAAGTGACGGTGGAAACCACCGGCACCTTGCTGCTCGGCGCCGATATCGCCGCCACGGCGACGGTGGTCGAAGCCCTGGACGTGCCGTTGTTGGGGATCAACTGCGCCACCGGCCCCCAGGAGATGGCCGAACACGTGAAGTGGCTGGCCGAAAACTGGCCCGCCCTGATCTCGGTGCAGCCCAACGCCGGTCTGCCCGAACTGGTTGACGGCCAGATCCATTATCCCTTGCGGGCCGCCGAACTGGCCAAATGGCAGGAGCGTTTCATCGATGAAGACGGGGTCAACATAATCGGCGGTTGCTGCGGCACCGGGGTCTCCCATACCGAGGCCCTCGACGCCATGCTCCGCCGCCGCGCCGGCAAGGGCCGCCGCCGCCCGCCGCCCGGGCGAAGAGAGGTCCGCCGGCTGGCCGCCGCCGCCTCGCATTATTCGCAAGTGCCGTTCCGGCAGGAACAGGCCGTCTTTTCGATCGGCGAGCGTTGCAACGCCAACGGCTCGAAAAAATTCCGCCGCCTTCAAGAAGCCGGTGATTGGGATGGCTGCGTCTCCATGGGCCGCGAGCAGGTGGGCGAGGGCTCGCACTCCCTTGACCTCTGCACCGCCTTCGTCGGCCGCGACGAGGTCGCCGACATGAGCGAGCTGATGGGCCGCATGCGCGGCGCCGTCACAGCACCTTTGGTGATCGATTCCACCGAACTGCCGGTTATCGAAGCGGCTCTCAAACTTTACGGCGGCAAGGCCATCATCAATTCCATCAATTTCGAGGACGGCGAGGAACCGGCGCGCCAACGCCTGCGGCTTGCCCGCAAGTTCGGCGCCGCCGTCATCGCCCTGACCATCGACGAGGACGGCATGGCCAAGACCGCCGGCGACAAGGTTCGCATCGCCAGGCGCCTTCATGAATTCGCTTGTCTCCGCCACGGCCTGCCGCCCTCGGACCTGCTTATCGATCCCTTGACCTTCACCATTTGCACCGGCAACGAGGACGACCGCGGGCTCGCCCTGGCGACCCTTGACGCGATCGTGGAAATCGCCGCTGAATTGCCCGAATGTCAGATCATCCTGGGTGTTTCCAATGTCTCCTTCGGCCTCAATCCGGCGGCCCGCCATGTCCTCAATTCCGTCTTTCTCGACCAGGCGGTGCAACGCGGCCTGACCGGAGCCATCATCCATGTCTCCAAGATCATCCCCTTGCACAAGATTTCAGAGGCTGAAAAGAAGGTTGTCGAAGACCTGATCCATGACAGGCGGGAAAAAGATTACGACCCCTTGCACGTCTTTATCGATCTTTTCGCCGACCGCAAGGAGGAGGCCTCCAAGAAAACCGAACGCCCGGCGGCCATTGATGAGCGTCTCAAACAGCGCATTGTCGAAGGCGACCGGCAGGGTCTCGACGACGACCTGGCCCTGGCCTTGAAGGATCACGACCCGCTGACCATCATCAATACCTTTTTGCTTAACGGCATGAAAGTCGTGGGCGAGCTTTTCGGGGCCGGGCGGATGCAGCTTCCCTTCGTTCTGCAATCGGCGGAAACTATGAAGGCGGCGGTGTCTTACCTGGAACCTCACATGGAGCGCATCGGCGGCCGCGAAAAAGGCACCATCGTTCTGGCCACGGTTAAGGGTGACGTCCATGACATCGGCAAGAACCTGGTCGATATCATCCTCACCAACAACGGCTACAAGGTCATCAACCTGGGCATCAAGCAACCCCTGGTGAACATCGTCGAGGCCGCCGCCAAGCACCAGGCCGACGCCATCGGCATGTCTGGCCTTTTGGTCAAGTCCACCGTCGTCATGCGCGAAAACCTGCGGGAAATGGCGCGCCAAGGCATTTCCGTCCCGGTCCTTCTGGGTGGCGCCGCCTTGACCCGGCGTTATGTGGAGGATGACTGCGCCGTGGCCTACGGATCAGGCCGGGCGGTTTATGCCAAGGACGCTTTTGACGGCCTTATGCTGGTCGAAAAAGTCGTCAGCGGCTGTTTTGACGATCATCTTGAAAGCCAAGTGGCGAAACGCAAGAAGCGCCCGCCTGGAAAAAAACGCCGCGCCGCCCAGGAAGCGCCGCCGCCACCGGCGCTGCGTCCCGTCGATTGGGCGGAAACCGGCGCCTTGAAGACGCAACTGGCGGCCCAGGTGGAGGTGCCAGAACCGCCCTTCATAGGCCCCAGACTGATCGACAAAGTAGACCTGAAAGCGTTGCTGCCGTTCTTGAACGAGACCATGCTTTTCCAGTTCCACTGGGGGTTCAAGAAAGCCGGGCGCGACCGGGCGGAGTGGAAGAAATGGGCGGCCAGGGAGGTGCGCCCCATCCTGCACGGGATGATGCAACAATGCCGGGACGAGGAGATTATCCGCCCCGCCGCCGCTTACGGTTACTGGAAGTGCGCATCTGAAGGCAATTCGGTGATCCTCTTCGGGGAAGACGGTGAAAGCGAAGCCGCCCGCTTGGCCTTTCCCCGCCAGAATAAAAAACACGGCCTTTGCATCGCCGACTTCTTCCGCGGCGTCGATCAGCCGAGCCGTGACGTCATCGGCCTACAGGTGGTGACGGTGGGACAGCGGGCCTCGGACGTGGCGCGCCAGTGGTTTCATGCCGACCGTTACCGGGATTATCTTTATCTGCACGGACTTTCCGTCGAGATCGCCGAGGCCCTGGCCGAATATGTGCACAAGCGCATCCGCGGCGAACTGGGCTTTGGCCACGAGGATGCGCGGCGCATGGAGAAGCTCTTGAAACAGGGCTACCGGGGGGGGCGCTATTCGTTTGGATATCCGGCCTGTCCCGACCTCGCCCAGCAGAGCAAAATTCTCGATTTACTGGGCGCCGGGAAAATCGGCATCACCGTCACCGAAAACGACGAGCTTGTTCCCGAACAGTCGACCTCGGCCATCGTCGTCCATCACCCACGGGCAAAATATTTCACGCTGTGAAACTTCGTGAATTGGCGCCCGCGATGCCGATGCGTCCGTCGATGCCGGTCAGTGGCCACGGGCATAGTCGCGCAACACGTCGACCTCGGGCTGGGCCCCGTCGAGCTGGCCTCTGATGATATCGCCGATTCTGATCACCCCTTTCAGCTCGCCGTCGACAACCACCGGCACATGGCGGACATGCTTGAAGGCCATCAAGTGCATGGCGCTCTTGAGAGTATCGTCCGGTTTGCAGATATAAACATGGGACATGATTTCCTCGACCTTCAGTTCCATGGTCGCCGCGCCGATTTCCGCCTCGCTATGGAGGACATCCCGCTCGGTTACGATGCCGATAATTCTTCCATCCGGCATGCAGATTATGATCGCCCCGATCCTCCTTTTCTTGAACAGGCCGACCGCGTCCTTGACGGTGGTGCTCGGATAGGCGGTAACCACCGAGCGGTGTTTCTTTTTCAACAATTCGGATACAAGCATCTCTTGTCTCCTTGTCGTTCGACAGAACAACCACGAGTCTAATGACATCACATTTTCCAGCCCCTTGCGGCCTTACTGATTTGCTTTTATCGCAACCGCCTCCAGTTGTTCGGATAGGCCCTGAATTTTTTTAGATTAGATTTCGCAGCCGACATTGTAGAGATTGGCTGCCGCAAGATTTACCGTCAGTCTATTAAGGAATCAGCCCATGAAACGTATGTTCGCCGCGCTTGTTGCTTTCCTCTTCGCCGGTTCCGCCCAGGCCGCCGGCCTGGAGATTGAGGATATCAAGGCTGGAACCGGCCAAGAGGCGGTGACGGGGATGGCCGTCGAGGTCCATTACACCGGCTGGCTGACTAACGGCGACAAGTTCGACAGTTCCCTCGACCGCGGCGAACCCTTCTCCTTCGGCCTCGGCTTGGGTCAGGTGATCAAGGGATGGGACCAGGGCGTCGCCGGCATGAAGGTAGGCGGCAAACGCCGCCTGACCATCCCCCCCGAACTCGGTTACGGCAACCGCAAGGCGGGGCCGATCCCGGCTAATTCAACGCTGGTCTTCGAGGTCGAGCTGCTGAAAGTCAGCGATTAGCAAAAAACCGGGAGCCTGTTTACAGCCCGATACCGCCAGCATTTTCCGCCAAATATTCTTTATCTTCCCGGCGCTTCCGGCTTGATCCGGCGTTTTCTAGCGACAAGCAGAGATGTCCATGATTGCCCGCCGGCGTTTATATTTTCGTGAACGGCCTGGTATTTGTAATCGCTCTAAAAGAATACCAGGTATTATCTTTAAGAAGACTGTATTTGCCTCACGGCTCCACCCCTGTTTCTCCGGGAAGCAGGCGTGGACGCCGTGTTTGAAAGGACAAAATAATGAAAAAGATGACGGTTCTGTCACTGTTTCTGGTGAGCGGGCTGGCGGACGACGGCGAGGGCGCATGAAATGATGGTAAAAGTGGGCAGGATCACCTCATTCCCCGGGCCGAGGCGCAGGGCCGCAACCGCTAGTTCCAGAGCGCAAATGCCGTTGGTAACAGCGATTCCGTGGGCGCGCCCAACGGCGGAAAAGCGACGATCCCAAGCTCAATGAAATTATCAATGAAATCAAGCTGCGCGCCGAAGTGGAAATCGCCAAACTGACCCGCGACGTCTGACCGACGTTTTCCGGCCACACCCACGGTCGTTTAACAAATAGTGAGGACCCATCTTGAAGTGTCTACGCGCCGTCTTTATATTCCGCCCTGAAAACAATGACTGCCCTGGGAGGCCAAAAGGCCATGACGGTGACGCTGCTTCCGGATTACCAACCTTCGGATGAAGAAGCTTTTATGAATTCGACCATGACCGAGTACTTCCGCCGCAAACTGCTGACATGGCGTAGCGAGCTTTTGACCGAATCCAATGAAACCTTGCAACATCTTCAGCAAGGCGGCAGCCAGGAACCCGATATTGCCGACCGCGCCAATATCGAGACCGAGCGTTCTTTTGAATTGCGGACGCGTGACCGGACTCGCAAGTTGATCGCCAAGATCGACGAGGCCCTTGAGCGAATTAACAATGGAACCTACGGTTTTTGCGTTGAGACCAGCGAACCCATTAGCTTGTCCAGGTTAGAAGCCCGCCCCATCGCGATACTGAGCATTGAGGCGCAGGAACGCCACGAGCGTAAAGAAAGAACCTGTCGCGACGATTAGGCCTGGTCTTTCCCCGGTCCGTCGAACGAATTTAAAAAAAAGGCCGATGCGTGAGCATCGGCCTTAAGTTTCCAGGTTCTCTGTTAGCGCGGAACCTAGAACGGGAAGACAATATCCCAGATTTGAGTGCCCCAATGGGGTCGCTGGAGTTTGCTTAGAGTGCCCTGTCCTCCATAGGCGATGCGCATCTTGGCGATTTTGGTATGCTCGACGGTATTGTCGGAATCAATGTCCTCGGGGCGGACGATCCCGGTAACCGGGAGTTCCCTGAGTTCGCTATTCACCCGCATTTCCTGGTGCCCCATGATGACCAGTGAGCCGTTGGGCAAAATCTGGGTGACCATGGCGGCCAAGGAGAACTGGATCTCTCCTCTTCTCCCTTCCCTGGCTGGCATGCTTTACCCGGCAGGTTTTTCTCTCCCGTTGTTGCCCGTGCCTGGCGTTACTTGCTATCATGTTTGAGCTTGCCGATAGGACCGCCGAGGCGTCCAAGGAGCAGGAACCGAATGAGAAAACGGCTTGCCGGATTTCAACCAGTTGTTAACTAACCCCATATACATTGATCGCAGCGATCCGCCGACAGTCTTGGACCGCGGTTTGGATCACGTTGTTTCGCCAGGTGTAAACGATGGCTGACGACGAGGAAGACGACAAACTCGACGATGAAGACTCCGACGAGGACGGCAAGTCATCGGCATCCGGAAGCAAGAAGAAACTTTTTATCCTCATCGGGGTAGCATTACTTCTGGTTGTTGGCGGCTTGGCAGCGGCATATTTTACTGGAACACTGCAACCCTTGATCGATTTGATCGCCGGTGAGGAAGGTGAACTGGTGGGGGAAGAGGCGGCGCTACCGGAAAAAGCCGTCTTTTACGACCTCGAGGAGTTACTGGTGATTTTGAACACGGGTGGACGCAAGTCAACATTTCTGAAGATCCGCGTCACCCTGGAGTTGGAGAAAGAGGAAGATGTGCCAAGAATTGAAATGGTGATGCCGCGGATTATCGATAATTTTCAAGTCTATCTCAGGGAACTCAGGATCGAAGACCTGAAGGGATCGGCGGGCATGTACCGGTTGCGCGAGGAACTGCTGATGCGGGTTGGAGCCGCCGCCGCGCCGACCAGGGTGCAGAATGTCCTGTTCAAGGAAATGCTGGTACAATAAGCATTGATATAACTAACGGAATCGATTGCCATGACAGCTGCGGATGATGAAGTTGACGTCGATGCCACAACGGCCGAAGCAGAATCGTCATCGGTCGACAAGGCCGAAAACGGCGGCGGTGACCAAGACGATCTCGCCGCCGAATGGGAGGCCATGATCAGTGGCGAAGAAGGCGGAGGCGAGGGCGAAGGAGATGGCGAAGGAGCGGAGGATGCGGCGGGCTCGACCAGCGCCGGTCAATCGACCCGCGTTCTCAATCAGGACGAAATCGATAGCCTGCTCGGATTCGATGACGACCACGCTCCCGGCGCGGACCAGACAGGCATTCAAGCCATCCTCAACAGCGCCTTGGTTTCCTATGAACGGCTGCCCATGCTGGAGGTGGTGTTCGACCGTTTGGTACGCCTGATGTCAACGTCTTTGCGCAACTTTACCTCTGATAACGTTGAAGTTTCCCTCGACAATATCGCCTCCATCCGTTTGGGAGATTATTTGAACTCCATTCCGCTGCCGGCCATGTTGAGTGTGTTCAAGGCCGAGGAATGGGATAATTTCGGGCTGATCACCGTTGATTCTTCTCTTATATACTCGATTGTCGACGTCCTTTTGGGCGGCCGCCGTGGCACCGCGGCGATGCGTATCGAGGGACGCCCCTACACCACCATCGAACGAAGCTTGGTCGAGCGCATGGTTCACGTCATGCTGGGCGATCTGTCGACCGCCTTTGAGCCTTTGAGCCCGGTGACTTTCCGTTTCGACCGACTTGAGACCAACCCCAGGTTCGCCACCATCTCGCGGCCGTCGAACGCCGCCATCGTGATCCGCCTGCGTATCGACATGGAGGATCGTGGCGGTCGGATGGAAATGCTTTTGCCCTATGCGACGCTGGAACCGGTGCGCGAGTTGCTGCTGCAGATGTTCATGGGCGAAAAGTTTGGCCGCGATTCCATTTGGGAAACTCACTTAGCGAATGAGTTGTGGCTTACCGAGATCGAATTAGAGGCAATCCTTGATCAACAAATGATGAGACTGAGCGACGTTTTCGCCCTTCAGCCCGGCTCGCAGATCATGTTCAGCGCAACACCCGAATCGTTCGTGCAACTGCGATGCGGTGATGTCTCGTTTTATACCGGCAGAATGGGCCGCAAGGGCGACCAGCTCGCCATTCGCATCGAAGATCGCTTAATTGAGGAATAGGAGCTGGTTTTGCCATTTCCTCTCATCCTAGATCTTTTAATCGCTCTTTTGCTGGTGGTTATGATCGGTTATGCCGTGACCTTGAACCGCCGGCTCGGCAGCTTGCGCCAGGATAAATCGGAACTACAGAAACTGGCAGCCAGTTTCGGCGGCGCAACCATGCGCGCCGAGGAAGGCATCGATAGGTTGAAAAACATGACGGATGCTTTGCAGCACCGCATTGACAAGGCCCAGGCCTTGCACGATGACTTGACCTTTCTTATCGATCGGGGCGATACCGCCGCCGACCGCCTAGAGGAAACGGTGCGCCAAATTCGCCAGGAGCAAGACCAAACTAACCCGCCAGGTAATAATCTCGGTGGCGCGGAAAACGACAAGGCGACGGAAACTCTCGGTAACAATAAAGAATTGGAAACCGCCGGCAAATCAGAAGCCGAACTTGATTTGCTCAAGGCGCTACAGGCAGCCAGCTAAGGTGGGCCGGATGACCATGAATGATCTCATATCCAAAGTACGCTTTCTCCCCATAACCATTTTCTTCGCCGTTCTCCTGCTGACAGTGAAAGTCGGCGACATCTGGGATGGTTTCGACGGTCTTCGCAATGGCGCCGTTTCCGTACCCGGCGCCAGGGCCCAGGAAAAGGCCACTCCCGCCAACTCCGAGGCTAAACCCCAGACCGATTCGAAACAGGGCAAAGCAGATGATGAATCCTCCGAGGCGGCCACCGAAGCCGATCCGCCAGAGGCGGCGTCGGAGACGTCAAAAGCGGTTGCCGCCGATCCGACCTTGTTTACTCAGTCCGAGATCGACCTCCTTCAGCAACTTGCCAAACGCCGTGAAGTCCTGGAATCCCGCGAAACGGAATTGTCAATGCGGACCGAGATGTTGAAAGCGGCGGAATCGCGTATCGACAAAAAGATCTTGGAGCTCAAGGACTTCCAGACGACCATCCAGAAGCTCATGAAAACTTATGATGAGCAACAAACCGAAAAGATGCAGAGTCTGGTCAAAATTTACGAGAACATGAAACCCAAGGATGCCGCCCGAATTTTCGAGGAGTTGGAAATGATTACGCTCCTTTTGGTGGTTGAACAGATGAAGGAACGCAAATTGGCTCCGATCATGGCCAAAATGAGTTCATCGAAAGCGACCGAGATCACGGTCGAGTTGGCGCGGCTGAGAAACTTGCCGGCTCCCGGTTCCGCTGATGGAGGATGATTGGGAAAATTGCGGCATATTTTTTCCTGAAATAACCAGGAATCTGGAATCCAATGGACCCTACTTGGGACTATGAAGAATTTTCTCATTTTGATGCGGGAACTACTTTTATAAAGACGAAGCAAACCCCCAACTTGAAATAGACGCAATATTGGCCAGTTTCGATTAGCAACTCGCCCAATATGGAAACTCATGAAGCCATCTCTCATGTCGCGGGCAAGGAAAAAGCCGGGGGGGGGGGATCGCTTGCTCTTTTCTTGGGGCTTTATCTGCTCGTTCTCGCTTTTTTCATTTTGTTGGTGAGTATCTCGACCGTCGCGGCTGTCACCGCGTCGGCTATTCAGGGATCGGCTACTGGCTTGCGTTTTGATTGGAACGAGCCGGTCGCCGCCGCCGTCTTCCGCCGGGCCGGATTTCTGTGGGTTGTTTTTGACAAATCCACCACGCCGGACCTGGATAAGTTGCGGGCGGCGGGAAACAACACCATTCGTAACATCGAGCAAATTCCCTCGGAACGCGCCACTATTTTGCGCATGACCACTGTCGCCGGGGTTAACCCGGACATCAAGCGGGACGGGTTAGCGTGGATTCTTGAATTTCGCCA
>DASCPW010000055.1:0-37682 GCA_036012725.1 Rhodospirillales bacterium | reverse complement strand
CCATTCCGTGTGGAAAGTGATGACGCCATTATGTTCGTTCGAGAGAGCGAATAGAGCCTTCATGGCCGGAGAATTAATATCCGCCTTACGCCGCATTTTCGCATACTTGTTGGTGGTCGATGTGTTGAGAAAGAGTTCGCCGATGCCCCTGATACGGCCCTCCTCGAAATCCTTCTTCAACAAGGAAAAGATCTTCTTGAACTTAGGGTTCTCGGCATCGTTCTGTGCAGAAACATCCTGGCTAGTAACGTAGATTGCGTTCAGATCGGACTGACCACCAAACGGAATATATCTGTCTCCCATGACCTCGGCGAATTTTAACCGTGTCTTTCTGGCACCAAACTTGGAGCCGAGGACGCCTGTTGCACACCATTTGACGCCGGCAGCATCCATCCAACTCAGCAGATCCTCGGGCGAACTTTCCGGGTTGAGATGGCAATGCATGTCGGCAATGGGCATATCTCCCGCGTGCGCCGTCTTCAAGCCGACAGCCCCAACTGCTGCAGCAACGGCTATACCGGCAACCGCGAAAACAAAATGTTTCATCATTTTCCCCTACACGAATGTTGAAACAACAAAACCTCAGAAACCATTTTCCTTAGTAAAGAACATGACTGACCTCTAGGGGTGAATCAAGCTTCTGGATTGGGTCACGAAGAGACCAACAAGCTCAACGCTCATTTGGTTCTATTTTGGAGGTAGAGCCAGCCTGAATCTCGTAATTTTTTGATGGATTTCTTAGACTTGCGCTGTGCCTTGTGTCCATGAGAGATTCACGCAGAAAACGGATACGCTCTCCGGCTATTTCAATGGTGTCGCATCGATGACACGAGCCTTGCCGGTGATGTTTTCGGTGTGGACAGGGATGGCCAGGATGGTCCCTGCAAAGGTCAATACAAGGTAATTCAGAAAGCGGTGTCTCGCTCTCTGTACCTGAACATCGGCATCCAGCGCTTCGATGTCCAGAGAAGCCACCGTGTTGACGCGCGCGACCATGAGTTGAAAGTTCCTTCCCGGACAGGTTCTTAGAGCCGCGCCTCGATGGCGTCCCACAGGTTGGCTTCCAGGCAGACGCTGTCGAAGCGGTTGATTTCCTGCAAGCCGGTCGGCGAGGTGACGTTTATTTCGGTCAGGTACTCGCCGATGACGTCGATGCCAGCAAAAATCAGGCCGCGTTCCTTCAGCGTCGGCCCGATGGCGGCGCAAATCTCTAAGTCCCACGCCGTCAGGGTCGATTTCTGGGCTTTGCCGCCAATGTGTAGGTTGGACCGCGCCTCGCCCGGTGGTGCCAGCCGGTTGACGGCGCCCGCCGCCGCGCCGTCGATGAGGATGACGCGCTTGTCGCCCTCACGGACCTCGGGTAGGTAGGCCTGGACCATGACCGGCTCGCGCGAGCGCTCGGCAAACATTCCCAGGAGGGCGTTCAGGTTTTCATCCTCCGGCCCGACATGGAAGACGCCGGCGCCTCCCTGGGCGAACAATGGCTTGACGATGATATCCCCATGCTCGGCCCTGAAGGCGGCAATCTCCTCGCCATCGGTCGAGATCAAGGTTGGTGGCATGAACTCCGGAAAGCGGCTGACAAACAGCTTCTCGGGAGCGTTTCGGACCTCGAAGGGATCGTTGACCACCAGGGTCCGGGGATGAATCTGTTCCAAGAGATGAGTGGCGGTGATGTAGGCCATGTCGAAAGGCGGGTCCTGGCGCATGAGCACGACATCGACTTGGGTAAGATCAAGGCGCTGGAAAGGGCCGAGAGTGAAATGACCACCTTTTTTGCGGCGCAGGCTAAGTGGCCGCGCCCGCGTCCAAAGCCGGTTGCCGGCAAAGTTCAGATCCCGGGGCAGGTAATGGAATATCTCATGGCCGCGCCTTTGCGCTTCCAGCGCCAGGACAAATGTGCTGTCGCCGTCGATGTCGATGTCGTCGATGGGATCCATCTGGATGGCTACTGCCAAGCCCATGGAAGTGTCCTTTGCAGCTGATTCCGTGTCCGAAAAGCCGCCTTGAGACAAGCGGCGCGGATATTTCTAATTCAACCTCTCGCGCAGTTCCTGAAGCAGGATGGAAGTGCGGTAACGGGTCTGATCGCCGGTATTGTAACGCATGTATTCCTCCAATGCCGACACCGCCGCCTTGATGTTGTCGAGGCGCGCGTAAAGTAGCCCCGCCTCGCGCCATAGCACCGCCGCCTGGGGGGCGAAAAGGAGCATGGTTTTGATAACTTCCAAGGCCTCTTCCAGGCGTTCGGCACGCAACAAGCGCAACTTTATGTTGCCCTGCGCCCTGAGCAGGATGTCACGGTTGCTCATCTCGGCATAAAGTCCGGGTGTCAGTTCGGCATGGTTTCCGGAGACAGCCTTGATCAATTCGCGCATGCCTTCCGGGCTGATGACGCGACCGCCATCAAAAGGGTCGATGACGACGCGCCGGCTCTCGTGTTGCAGGCGGACGAGAAAGCGGGCCGGGAAATCCAGCCCGCTCATCGACCATCCCAGTGCGCGGGCCACATGCAAATAGAGAATGCCCAGAATAACGGGCAATCCGCGGCGCCGGTCGATCACCCGCATGAAATTGGCATTGTCCGGGTATTCATATGCGTCATCGGCGGCGCCATAGCCATAGCGCTTGGCGACGATTTGCCTGAGCGCTTGCTGGCGCTGCTCGATCCCGCCCTGCCCCTGGTCGCCCGAGCCGGCGTAAACCCCGACATCGGAGGCCAGACGCTGGAGGTGCCGGCGGTAAGGCTCGATGGGGACGCCGGAATGCTCGATGGAGGCCAGGGTCAAGGCGGTTTCCGTTAGGTCCAGGTGACCATCCGGCAAGGCCCCGATATGGATCAGCTTGGCCCGAATGTCCGGTGACGGCTTCACGGCTTTTCCTTTATTCGCACATGGCTGATGATCTTGCGCACGTAAGCGACATTGCGGGCGTGGGCGGTGACGCGTTCGAGTTCCTTTTTGTCCTGGGCGATGCCGATCAGGTAAACGGTGCCGTTGACGGTTTCGACGGCGTAATTGATGGCCATGATTTTTTTATCAAAGGTGATCTTCGACTTGATCTGGGCGGTGGTCCAGGAATCCCGCGCCAAATCCATGACACTGCTGGCTTTGCCGGCTTGAATTTCATTATAGACTTCCTTGACCCCCGGCGTTTGCCATGCCAGGCCGACGGCATCGGCGCGTGTTTTTTCGTATGCCACCATCCCGGTCAGCAGGATGCGGCCTTCATGGATCTCGACGCCGACCATAACGGCGATGGCGGGATCGAGATCGATCATCTTGGTCTTCAGACGGGCGGTCATTTTCAGATCGCTGGCGACGACTTCGACGCCGCGCTCCTCAAAAGCGGCGACACCAACGGCGGCGCCGGCACCGACGGTGGCTTTCGCGCAACCGCCGAGTCCAAGCATGGCCGCCACCAACGCCGCCGCCAACCCGGCACGGCTTTTTCCGGGCCAGCCGATTGCATTTCGCGGCATCTTCATTGCGGCACTCATTTCCGGTTATTCTAAATGTCCCGTAACTTGGCCGAAAGAGAATGTTTGCCGGTTACCTTATTCCTCGCACCGCCAGGCGTCGACAAGATGGATCGGCAGCCGCCAGGGGCTGATCATGAGCAAGTCGAATCAAACATCGAGGCCGGCGCAAGCCGGATGGGCTGCCAGGTGAGCGCTAGCGGCGCGGGTTATCCGCTGTTGTTGCCGCCGGTCCAGGGCTTCCGCCGCCTGGGCCAAGTTCCCGCGGGCCTTGACCTCGATCATGGCGAGAGTGTTTCCGCGCCGCGCCATGATATCGATTTCACCCATGGCGGTGCGAAAGCCGCTGGCCAGGATGCGGTATCCGCGCAACCTGAGATGCCAAGCGGCAAAAGTTTCCGCGTAGCGCCCAAATCGCCATGCCTGCCGTTTGGCTTTTTGGATCCGCGCCGTCATTTCTATTGTTTATGTTCGCTTTAATGCGCTTAACAGAAGAAGTTTCAGAGCATCGTTAACAGCTATTCTTGACCCTGCCCGGACATTTTTCAGCTAAAGAAAAACCTCGGCGTGGGGCCGGGGCGTTCCAGGTTCACGCACTTGCAAGAACAAGAATGGTGAAGTGCATTCCCATTAAATCCATAGCATTCCCACAATGTCTCGAGCCATTTTAGGGGAGGTATTTTGACCTGTACCTATCCAATCCCGACGCCTCATGGAACGGGCGGAATCTAAAGCGCCCCCAAGATCTCTTTTCTCTTGGCGTCGTATTCCTGCTGGCTAATGAGTTCCTTCTGTCGCAGGTCATCGATCTTCCGCAGACGCTCATCGATCGTTTTCTTTTGTTCGGTCCAGCCCGGGGCAAGCGACCTCCAGGTACGGATTCTGGTTTCGATGAGTTGCAGGTTCTGCAAGGAATGGAAGGCTTCGTTTCGGGTCTTCTCGGATACAGAATAGATGTAATCGAATGCCGGACCCTGTGAGTCCTTTTCCTTGTTTATTCTTTTTTTGCCAATCTTGATGAATGTTTCCTTGCCGGCTTTAATATTAATCTCAATGGGGTCCTGCTTTCCATCCGCAAGGCCGATCTGATGAGCGCCGGTCATGACATCTAGGTAGAAAACTGAGGATTCCTGAATATCACCCACGTTGATCCCATCCAAACGCATGACCAGGGGCACAACGAATCCCATGAATGATGGCTGGCGGTAGACGAAAATCCGTCCCAACCCCTTTTCGATGGCCGGTAGGTTATCGTACTCCTTGGAAAAAGAAGAACCGACGACGGCGCAAGCCGTCAGGAAGACACATGAAACGACACCGCAGACCACAAAAAATTTCTTCACAAATTCTCTCCATTAGTTTCTGGCGAACCCTCTGTTCATCCAGTCTCAAGGGTTGCTTGCCGACCAAGGTCTCCGGATCAGGCGAAAAACGGCAGTACTCTATATCATGGAGCAAACCATCTAGCTAGGGGATGAATTTCCGATCCGTCATCACGGCGCCACCTTCTAATCCTATTGTTTATCGGGCTTCAGCGCCAGGGCGCGGGCGTAAACCCGGCGCCGCGTCTGCCCGGTGGCGATGGCGACCATGGCGGCGGCGTCACGAGTTGAGGATTCACGCATCGCCTGGCCGAGCAGGCGATCGAGTTCGTCGTCGTCAATGGCGGCCTCATTGCCGGCTGGCGCCACCACCACCGTCACTTCGCCCTTGGGCGCGCCGGCTTTTTGGTAATGGGTGGCAAGGACCGGCAAGGGGCCGCGACGGACTTCCTCGAACAATTTGGTCAACTCCCGGCAGACGGAGGCCTCGCGGTTGCCGAAAGCCTCGGCCATGTCGGCAAGCGACGCCGCCAGGCGCTTGGCGCTTTCCATTAACACCAGGGTTGTCCGGGTGGCGGCGAGAGCGGCCAGGGTTTGACGCCGGGCGATGGCTTTTACCGGCAGGAAGCCTTGGAACATGAAGCGGTCGGTGGGTAATCCCGACAGCACCAGGGCGGCGAGAACCGATGACGCGCCGGGCAGGGCGGTTACCGGCAAGCTTTCGGCGGCGCAGGCCCTGACCAGCTTGTAGCCGGGATCGGAAACCAGCGGTGTTCCGGCATTGCATACCAGCGCCACGGTTTGGCCTTTTTTTAAGCGTTTTATCAAAGCCGGACGAGCCTTTTCGGCGTTATGTTCATGATAGGGGACAAGTGGCGTGGCGATTCCATGAATGGCGAGCAGCCGGCTGGTCACCCGGGTGTCCTCGCAGGCGACCAGGTCGGCCTTGGTCAGCACCGCGAGTGCCCGCAAAGTGATGTCGGCGGCATTGCCAATGGGGGTGGCGACGAGGTAAAGACCGGGAGAGGGCTTTGTGTCGGGCGGTTGACGTCCGCCGCCGCCGGGGCAAGGCTCCGGCATGTCCTGAACGGTTGGCCCGCGAGGAGGCTTTTCGTTATCCGATGAACGGACTTTTTTCTTTCCGGTCTTTTTGGACGGTCGCGCCATGGCTGCTTGCCGTCGGCCTGTTGATGACGGCCTGTGAGTTTCCCCGACTCCCCAGCCTGATGCAAGATTGGATGCCTAAAATACCCGAATCCTCTTCGCCGCCGCCGCCCAAGGTGCCGCCGCCGTCGGCGGTGCCCTCGCCGCCCAGTGTCACTGTGCCGCCGCTGGCGCCGCCTCCCGCCGCCGCGCCCAACTCGCGGCTGTCGTTGAGAGCGGAGCCCGGCGTTGCGGGGAGCCAGTCCGCTGACAAGAAAGTGCCTTCTCTCTTGCCCTTTCTGCACCGGCAAGCTCCCGAAAACCGTCAACTCGCGCCGTCGGTTTCGCCGCCGCCGGTGACGTCGGGGATCAGAGTGGCGTTGCTTCTGCCGCTGTCCGGGAGCAACGCCCATTTGGGAGAGGCCATGCTCAACGCCGCCCAGCTCGCCCTTTTTGACTTTGCCGACGACAATCTGGAACTTTTGTTTTACGACACCAAAGGGACACCGGAAGATGCAATCGACGCCGCTAGCATGGCCATTGGCGACAGCGCTTCGGTCATCCTCGGTCCCCTGCTTTCGTCCTCGGTCAGGGCATTGGCCCCGCAGGCGCTTGCCGCCAACGTCGCCGTGCTCTCCTTTTCCAACGACAGCTCGGTGGCGGGGGAAGGTGTCTACACCATGGGCTTTTATCCCAACGCCGAGGTTGCGAGAGTGGTTTCCTTCGCCCGCTCGCGGGGAATTTTGCGGTTTGCCGCCTTGGTGCCCGACAATGACTACGGGGTGGCGGTGGTCGGCACCCTTCGCAGTGCCGCCGTCGCTGCCGACGCACAAGTGACCCGGGTTCGCTATTACGATCCCGCCGCCGGCGACCTCTCTGATAACGTGCGCGCGCTTGCTGATTACGACGCCAGGCGCAAGGCGCTGCTGACGCAGAGGAAGGAATTGGAGAAACAAGACAACGATGTCGCCAGGCGGGCCCTCAAGCGGCTGGAGAAAATGCAAACCATCGGCGAATTGCCCTTCGACGCCCTGTTGCTGGCCGATGGAGGAACAAGACTTCAAACCGTCGCCGCCTGGCTGCCTTTTTACGACATCGATCCGAGCAAAATCCGCATTCTCGGCACCGGCCTATGGGACGAGCCGGGGGTCGGCGCCGAACCGGCCCTGGTCGGGGGATGGTTCGCGGCGTCTTCGCCTACCGCGCGGACCGATTTCGAGCACCAGTATGAAAAGATTTACGGGCAAAAAGCACCGCGCCGCGCAACTCTCGCCTACGACGCCACTCTCCTCGCGGTGTTGCTGGCCAGGAAGAAAGGCGGCGCCGATTTCACCGTCCAGGCCTTGACGACTCCTAGTGGCTTTGTCGGTTCCGACGGCATTTTCCGCTTGCTTGCCGATGGCCGGGTCGAACGCGGCCTGGCGGTGATGCAGATCAGCCGCCACGGCGCCAAGGTCATCAGCGTGGCGCCGAAAACATTCCAGGAAGCGGCCAATTAAACCAAAAGCTCCGCCAGCACGGCATTCAATCGCCGTCGCCCGGCGGCGGTCGCCCTGAGGCCGACGCCGTCAAGGATGAGAAAACCACCGCCGATCAGGTGATCCAGTCTGGCCGCGTCCAATGCCTCTTCCAATTGCCGTCCTGCGAGCAGGGAAAAGCGTTCCCGCCTGATCCCTTCGGTCAACCGCAATCCCATCATCACCACCTCGTCAAGGCGCTCCTGGGGGCCGAGATGAACCTGTTTGGCTGTCCCATGGCCACCTTCTTCGACCGCCGCCAGCCAGCTTTCCGGTTTGCCGATGCGCTGGACGGCTTCAGTCCGGCCATTACCAGTGAGGCGGCCGTGGGCGCCGGGACCGAGCCCGAGATAATCACCGCCAAGCCAATAGCCGAGATTATGCCGGCACTCGCCGCCGGGCCGGGCGTGGTTGGAAATTTCGTAAGCCGGCAAGCCGGCGGCGGCGAGAATATCTTGGGTGGCGTCATAGAGTGCCGCCGCCGTTTCGTCGTCTGTTTCCTTAATGCCGGCGCAATGGAACTCCGTTCCCGGCTCGATGCCGAGCTGGTAAAGGGAAAGGTGCTCGCCGGCGGCACTTAATGCCTCGTCCAGTTCTTTTTGCCAAGCGGCGGCGGTCTGTCCGGGCCGGCCGTAAATCAGGTCAAAGGAAAAACGGCAAAAATATTTTGCCGCCAAGTCAATGGCGGCCCGCCCTTCGGCCGCAGTATGGCGCCGCCCGAGAAAACCGAGAGTCTGGTCATCAAAGGATTGAACCCCTACTGACAGGCGGTTGACCCCGGCTTCGCGAAAGGCTCGGAAGCGTCCGGCATCGGCCGATGTGGGATTGGCTTCGAGGGTGATTTCCAGGCCGTCTGTCAGCGGCCAGCGGCAGCGGACCTCGGCGATCAGCGCCGCCACGGTCTCGGGTTGCATCAGCGACGGCGTGCCGCCGCCGAAAAAAAGGCTGCTAACCGGACGCTCTCGGGTTTCCTCGGCGAAGTACGCCAGCTCCCGCAACAGGGCGGTTTGCCAGCGATGTTGGTCGATGTTCTCGGCGACTTGGCTGTTGAAGTCGCAGTAGGGGCATTTCGACCGGCAGAACGGCCAGTGGACGTAAACGGCGAGGCCGGGAACAAACGGCATTTATTCTTCGAAGCAAGCTTTTATCAGTTTGCCAAAGGCCTCGGCCCGGTGGCTGATCGCCTGCTTGCCGGTGGCTTCCATCTCGCCGAAAGTTACGTCGTGGCCATCGGCGGCGAAAACCGGATCGTAACCAAAACCTTTCGTGCCCCTCGGCGGCCAGACCAGGTGGCCGTTGACGAAGCCCTCGAAAGTCTGGCAATGGCCGTCGGGCCAGTAAAGGGCGAGCGCGCAAGCGAAGCGGGCGCGGCGGTCTTTCTTGCCCGCCAACGCTTCTTCCAGCTTTTTCATGGCGGCGGCGAAATCCCCGCCGGGCCCGGCCCACCGTGCCGAGTGAACGCCCGGCGCGCTGCCGAGCGCCGTCACCATCAGCCCGGAATCGTCGGCCAGCGCCGGCAGGCCCGAGGCCTCCGCCGCCGCCTTGGCCTTGATTTCGGCATTGGCTAGAAAGGTCTCGCCATCCTCCGCCGGCGACGGCAGAGCCAATTCCGCGGCCGATAAGACTTGCGTTTGGAAGGGTGCCAGCAGGTTGGCGATTTCGTGGACTTTGCCCGGGTTGTGGCTGGCGATCACCAGCTTGCCGTCCTCAAAGCGCCTGTTCAACCTGTCACCCATTTAATCCCAGGGCTTGGCGCTGTAATGCCGTCAGTTCGCTGATTCCCTTGCGCGCCAGCTCCAGCAGTTCGAGGAACTGGCTTTCCTGGAAGGGCTCGCTCTCGGCGGTACCCTGAATTTCGACGATGCCGCCCTTCGCCGTCAATACGAAGTTGGCGTCGGCGTCCGCCCTGCTGTCCTCGTCATAATCCAGATCGAGGACTGGTACGCCTTTGTAAAGGCCGCAGGAAACCGCCGCCACCTGATCCATGAGGGGCATGGCTTGCAAAACGCCGATATGGACCAGTTTTTGAAAGGCCCCATAGAGGGCCACGTAAGCTCCGGTGACGGCGACCGTGCGGGTGCCACCGTCGGCTTGGATGACGTCGCAATCAATTTTGATCTGCATTCCCTTGATCATTGCCAAGTCAGTGACGGCGCGCAGGCTGCGGCCGATCAGGCGCTGGATTTCCTGGGTTCGTCCCGACTGTTTGCCGCGCGCCGCTTCCCGGTTGGTGCGCGAGGAGGTGGAGCGGGGCAACATGCCGTATTCGGCTGTCACCCAGCCGCGGTCGCTATTGCGCATCCAAGGCGGAACCTTTTGCTCGACGCTGGCGGTGCACAATACTTGCGTGTCGCCGAAGCTGGCCATGCAGGAACCTTCGGCGTACTTGCTGGCGTCCGCTTCCAGACCGACATGGCGAAGCTGGTCGGCGGCGCGGCCGGAAGGTCTCGTGGCGTTCGATGAATTCATGCGGTTTTCTAACCTGGCAACCCCAGGGCGTAAAGCCCCGGCGGCATGGGGTTGCGTTGACGCTGTCGGTCAGGATTACTAAATTCCCTAGGCGTTGGGCGCTTGGGAGAATAAAACCTGCAAAGGCGGATCGCCGCCGGGACGCGAAGAATAAGGACCATGATTTCTAAGTTAAACGAACGCTCGCGGGAAATCTTCCGCCATATCGTCGATTCTTATATCGAAACAGGGGAGCCCATCGGCTCGCGCACGTTGGCCCGGCGCATGAGCCATTCGCTGTCGCCGGCGACCATCCGCAACGTCATGGCCGACCTGGAAGAGGCCGGACTGTTGTGCGCGCCGCATATTTCCGCCGGGCGGCTGCCGACGGAAGCGGGATTGCGGCTGTTCGTCGACGGCATTTTGGAGGTCGGCAACCTGACCGAAGCCGAACGCCAAAGCATAGACGGCCAATGCTCGGCCTCAGGGACCAGCATCGAGGGACTTCTCGAAGAGGCCACGTCGGTTTTGTCCGGGCTTTCCAAATGCGCCAGCCTGGTGATGGCGCCGAAGACGGAAAGCCCGCTTCGCCATATCGAACTGGTCAATCTGAGCCCCGGCCGAGCCATGGTCATCATGGTCAGCGAGAACGGCGTTCTGGAGAATCGCATCATCGAGACGCCGAGCCACCTCCCTCCCTCGGCCTTGGTCGAGGCGACCAATTATCTCAGCGCCCGGATGGTCGGACATACCTTGAGCGAAGCTAACGACCAAATTGTGGAGGAGTTGGGTAAACATCGCGCCCAACTCGATGAATTGACGAGCCGGGTGGTGGAAACGGGGCTGGCCACATGGGCCGGTGGCGGCAACGAGGGCACCTTGATCGTGCGCGGGCAGGCCAACTTGTTGGATGACGTTACCGCCGCCGCCGATCTTGAACAGATCCGCACGCTTTTCGAGGCCTTGGAAACCAAGGAAACGATGCTTAAGTTGCTATCGCTTGCCGATACTGCGGAATCTATTCAGATCTTTATTGGCGCCGACAATCAGTTGTTTAGTTTGGCCGGTTGCTCGATGATCGTCGGCACCTACCAAGGCGGCGGCGAAAAGATCATCGGTGCCATTGGGGTGATCGGCCCGACCCGCATAAATTACGCCCGTATCATTCCCATGGTCGATTACACATCTAAACTGATCAGTCGCCTGATTGGATAACGGAAGGCAATACCGAAATGGCCGAAAAAACAGAAAAACCAGCTTCCAAGAAGACGTCTCCCAAGGCCGCCGACAAAGCGCCGCCGAGGCCGGACGAAGAGGAAACCGAGGCGGCGGAGGCTGAAACGGCGGCGCTGGAAAACGAATCCGAAGAGACCGATCAAGCCGCCGAGGCCGAAAAGCTGGGGGCGGAAGTGGCTGATCTCAAGGACAAGCTATTGCGCGCCTTGGCGGAAAGCGAAAATATTCGCCGCCGGGCCAGCCGCGACGTGACAGATGCCACCAAGTATGCGATCACCAATTTTGCCCGCGACGTGCTGTCCGTGGCTGATAACCTGCGCCGCGCCTTGGACAGTATCGATGCCGAAACCTGCGGCAACGGCGAGGCGCCGGAAACGGACGGCGTCCCAGGCGATGTCGCCAGCGAAGAGGCCGAAGACGGCAAGCAGGCCGAAGACGCCAATGGCGCGGCGGGGGCGGACAATCTCGAAACCCTGCGGGTCGGCGTCGAGATGACCGAGCGCGAGTTGCTCAACATCCTTGAGAGATTTGGTGTCAAACAGATCGAGGCTTTGGATAAGAAGTTTGATCACAACCTCCACGAAGCCTTGTTCGAATTGGAGGACAAGGACCGGCCCTCCGGCACCGTGCTCCAGGTTGTACAGGCGGGTTACACTCTCCATGACCGGCTTTTGCGTCCGGCCAAGGTCGGGGTGTCGAAAGGGGGGGCCAAGGAGATGCCGGTGGAAGAGGCGGAAAGGGCGCCCGAATCTTCGGCCGAGGCGGCGGTCAAGGAATCCGCCGTCGCCTACGAAAAACAAAACGCCGCTACCGGTTCCGAGATCGACGAGGAGCTTTGACGGGGGAGTGGGCCGGTGCCGGCCAATCTTAAAATGCCCCGAATATCCCTTTGGATCGTGGGAAAACACGGCGCCGGTGGTTGCGCGCCTCGGTACAGCGACATATATAACGGCGGAATAAAACAAATGAATATCCGTACGCTGTTTAGTTGGATTGAGCCGAGGAAACCGATAGCGGCGCCTTTCCTGGCCGCGGGGTTCGCCGCAAGAGGAATGAAGGAACATGAGCAAGGTAATCGGGATCGACCTAGGGACCACCAACTCCTGCATCGCTCTGATGGAGGGCAAGGACGCTAAGGTCATCGAAAACGCCGAGGGTTCGCGCACCACGCCTTCCATGGTGGCGATAACCGATTCCGGCGAGCGCCTGGTCGGCCAGCCGGCCAAACGTCAGGCCGTCACCAATCCAGAAAACACTTTATACGCCATCAAGCGTCTGATCGGGCGCCGCTACGACGACCCCATGGCCGAAAAGGACAAGGATCTGGTCTCCTACAAAATCATCGAGGGCGACAACGGCGACGCTTGGGTCGAGGTCGGCGGCAAGAAACACAGCCCCAGCCAGATCAGCGCCTTCATCTTGCAGAAAATGAAGGAAACCGCCGAAAGCTATCTCGGCGAAGAGGTTTCCAAGGCGGTGATCACGGTACCCGCTTACTTCAACGATTCCCAGCGCCAGGCGACCAAGGACGCCGGCAAGATCGCCGGCCTCGAGGTATTGCGCATCATCAACGAGCCAACGGCCGCGGCGCTGGCTTATGGCCTCGAGAAAAACGAGACCGGCACCATCGCCGTCTACGATCTGGGCGGTGGAACATTCGACGTTTCCGTCCTCGAGATCGGTGACGGTGTCTTCGAGGTCAAGTCGACCAACGGCGACACCTTCCTGGGCGGAGAGGACTTCGACAAACGCATTGTCGATTATCTTGCCGATGAATTCAAAAAAGATTGCGGCATCGACCTGCGCGAAGACAAGCTGGCCTTGCAGCGCCTGAGGGAAGAAGCGGAAAAAGCCAAGATCGAGCTTTCCAGTATCACCCAGACGGAAATCAACCTGCCGTTCATCACCGCCGACCAGAACGGCCCCAAACACCTCAATATCAAGCTGACCCGCGCCAAGTTGGAAGCCTTGGTCGAGGATCTGATCAAGAAAACAGTCGATCCCTGTAAAAAGGCGCTCAAGGATGCCGGGCTTTCGGCCGGCGAGATAGATGAGATCATCCTTGTCGGCGGCATGACCCGCATGCCCAAGGTCAACGAAACGGTCAAGGATTTTTTTGGCCGCGAGCCCCATAAAGGCGTCAACCCCGACGAAGTGGTGGCGGTCGGTGCCGCCATTCAGGGCGGTGTCCTCACCGGCGACGTAAAAGACGTCTTGCTTCTCGACGTTACCCCGCTCAGTTTGGGTATCGAGACCCTGGGTGGCGTCTTCACCCGCCTGATCGATAGAAATACCACCATTCCAACGCGCAAAAGCCAGGTCTTCTCCACTGCCGAGGACAGCCAGACGGCGGTCACCATCCGCGTTTTCCAGGGCGAACGTGAAATGGCCGCCGACAATAAACTTTTGGGCCAGTTCGACCTGGTCGGTATCCCGCCGTCGATGCGTGGCGTGCCGCAGATCGAGGTCACCTTCGACATCGATGCCAATGGTATCGTCAACGTTTCGGCCAAGGACAAGGCGACCGGAAAGGAGCAGCAAATTCGTATCCAGGCTTCGGGGGGACTGGCCGATGGGGATATTGAGCGCATGATCAATGAAGCCGAGCAACATGCCGAGGAAGACAAAAAATGCCGGCAGTTGGTCGATGTCCGCAACCAGGCGGATGCCCTGATCCATACGAGCGAGAAAAACCTGCAGGAATTCGGCGACAAGATCGCGGAGGAAGAAAAAACGGCAATTGAAAACACCATTAAGGATTTGCGCGAAGCCTTGGAAAGCGACGATATCGACGCCATCAAGGGCAAGATCGAGACCCTGAGCCAGGCCGCCATGAAATTGGGCGAGGCCATGTACAAGGCCAGCCAAGAGCAAGAGGCCGAGGCCTCTTCCCAGGAAACGGCACCGAACGAAAGCGATGGCGCCGATGCCGCCGAGCCCAATGTTGTCGATGCCGATTTCGAGGAAGTGGACCCCGACAAGGATAAAAAGGACGATTGATCAGTCCGTCGCCAGTCTAAGGGAGACGGAATGAAGACGTCGTCACGGTGATGGACTGGCGGGGTTTGCTTTGAAGGACGGGAGTTGATGGCCAAGGAAGACTTTTACGCGGTTCTGGGCGTTGGCCGTGATGCCAGCACGGAGCAAATCAAGAAGGCATACCGCAAACTGGCCTTGAAACATCACCCGGACCGCAATCCCGGTAATAAGGAGGCGGAAAAGAGGTTCAAGGAAATTACCGGGGCGTACGAGGTCCTTAAAGACGACCAGAAACGAGCCGCTTTTGATCGCTTTGGCCATGCCGCCTTCGAGCAAGGTGGATTAGGTGATGGCGCCGGCTTCGCTTCGGGTTTCGCCGATGTATTCGACGAAATGTTTGGCGATTTCATCCATGGCGGCGGCCGTGGCGGCAATGGCGGTGCCGGCCGTGGGGGTGATCTTCGCTATAACCTCGAGACGACCCTCGATGACGCGTTTCACGGCAAAACGGTGGAAATCCGCATTCCCACCTCGGTTCCTTGCGGCGCCTGCAAAGGAATTGGTTCGGCCGGTGGCGCCGCCCCATCGACCTGTCCAACCTGCCGCGGTCACGGCAGGGTCCGAACGCAATCGGGATTTTTCACTGTCGAGCGGGTCTGCGTCACTTGCCAAGGCCAGGGCCAGGTTATCAAGGCGCCTTGCAAGACCTGCGGCGGATCGGGACGGCAGCGCAAGGAAAAAACCCTCTCGGTCAATATCCCGCCCGGTGTCGAGGACGGCACCCGCATCCGTCTCGGCGGCGAGGGCGAAGCGGGGTTGCGCGGCGCGCCGGCCGGCGATCTCTATATTTTCCTTTCCGTCTCGCCGCACAAATTGTTCAGACGCGACGGAGCCGACATCCATTG
Source organism: Rhodospirillales bacterium (assembly GCA_036012725.1). Lineage (GTDB taxonomy): Bacteria > Pseudomonadota > Alphaproteobacteria > Rhodospirillales > 2-02-FULL-58-16. Next base: position 22,654 of record DASCPW010000055.1, on the reverse strand, counting down.
CCGGGTGCCTATACTCATGACTGTGGCGGCGCTGGGCGGCGCCATTGAGATTCCCGCCATTGATGATAGCCGGGCGCGGATCACCATCCCGGCGGGAACCCAGACGGGTCAGCAGTTCCGTCTCAAGGGAAGAGGCATGGCGGTGCTGCGCTCCCAGGCCCGAGGCGATATGTTCGTGCAGGTGACGGTGGAAACGCCGATCAACCTCAGCAAAAAACAAACAGATCTGTTGCGCCAGTTCGAGAGCGAAATTAGCCAAGAGAAGCAAAGTCCGGAATCACATGGCTTTTTCTCCAAGGTTAAGGATATCTGGGAAGACCTAAAGGAATGATAGGCTCTGGAGCAAATCCCGAGCGGATGGACTCATCCGCGACGACGCATTTGCTTTTGAAATAAATAAGGCATGAGGGGAAAGCTTATGAAAATCGGCATTGTCGGCTGCGCCGGGCGCATGGGCATGATGGTCGCCGGCGAAGTCCAGGCGACGCCAGGCTGCGAGCTTGCCGGCGGCACCGAGCAACCGGGAAGCACCGCCATCGGCGGGGATGTGATGGCACTGGCCGGGGCGGCGCCGGCGGGACTGGCCATTGGCGATGACGCCGCAGCCCTTTTCCGGACATCCGACGCTGTTATCGACTTCACGGCCCCCGCCGCCACGGCTGCCCATGCCGTCCTTGCCGGCAACCATGGCACGGCCTTGATTGCCGGGACCACGGGACTGACCGCCCCGCACCAGCAAGCGCTCCAACAGGCCGCCGCCAAATGCGTCGTCATCCAGGCCGCCAATATGAGCGTCGGGGTCAATCTGCTTTTGGGCCTGACCCGGCAAGTGGCGGCAATCCTGGGGCAGGATTACGATATTGAAATCGTCGAGATGCACCACCGCCACAAAGTCGACGCTCCATCGGGCACGGCGCTGGCCTTGGGATCGGAAGCGGCGGCCGGCCGTGGAGTCGATCTGGACAAGGTGTCAGAGCGGGTCCGCGACGGCCATACCGGGGCGCGCAAGATGGGCGATATCGGCTTCGCGACCCTCAGGGGCGGCGACGTTGTCGGCGAACATTCGGTTATTTTCGCCGCCGAGGGTGAACGCATAGAACTCACTCACAAGGCTTCGTCACGAACCATCTTCGCTCGTGGGGCAGTTAGGGCGGCCCTGTGGAGCCAAGGCAAGCCGCCGGGGTATTATACCCTTAGGGACGTTCTCGGTTTTTGACCCATTCCCCCGTGGAGCACTGGTTTTTTTTGGCTCCCGGCGTTCCAGCGGAGATGGCGGGCAGTATGAAGAAAGCCGAGATCGAGGAATTCTACGGCCGCCTCGCCGCCGCCAATCCCCATCCTAAAAGCGAACTCTATTACAACAACCCATTTACCCTTCTGGTGGCGGTGGTGCTTTCGGCGCAGGCGACCGACAGCGGCGTCAACAAGGCCACTGGCCCTTTATTCAAAGCCGCCGATAATCCGCAAAAAATGCTCGCCTTGGGCGAGGTGCGCCTTAAAGGTTATATCAAGACGATCGGCCTTTATAACAACAAGGCCAAGAACGTGATCGGACTCAGCCGCATTCTGCTCAGCGAGCATGGCGGGCAAGTCCCCCGCCACCGCGATGCCCTGGAAGCCTTGCCCGGAGTCGGGCGCAAAACCGCCAACGTGGTCCTCAACGCCGCTTTTGGCGAGTCCACCATCGGCGTCGATACCCATATTTTCCGGCTTTGTAACCGCAGCGGCCTGGCGCCGGGAAAGACGCCTTTGGAAGTGGAGGAAGAACTGCTGAAAAAAACTCGCCCCCAATGGAAGCTCAACGCCCATCACTGGCTAATTCTGCACGGCCGCCATGTCTGCAAGGCCCGCAAGCCCCTTTGCGAAGCCTGCATTGTTGCCGGGCTATGCGGCTACAAGGCCAAGACCGGCGCGTGACGGCAATATAAACTTCCTTTTCAGCCGGCGGTTTTTTTTTGCCGGTTCTTGAGCAGGCTCACGAAACACTCTTTCCGGGCAACCGAAACCTTGGCGTGGCCGCGAATTTCTAAATGGGTGACTTTATAGGCTCCATCCTTTTTTTCCTCATAGAGGAAAAGATCGAGGATGCAAAGGCTGCTTTGATACTGCCAAATCTTGGCCGGCGCGTCCTTGCGGATAAAATCAGGCCGACCCAGATATGCTGTTACTTGGCCGCTTTTGAGGCCGACCACCGGCTTCAGCCGAGGGGTGCTTTTGACCGGCGCCTTTATGGCGGGCTTTATCGGCTTCGGCGCGGCGGCGGCTTGCGGGACCGGTGGCGGGGCGCAGGCGGCGAGGCCAATTAATTGTATCCCCACCGTCAACCCTATGAGCAGGGAAGGCAGCCTTTTCCAACCGCCAGGGAACGCAATGGAAAGACCGGCGCAAAATGGTTTCAGGATTACTTTTTCTCCGCTGATTGCGATCCCTTTTTCTTTTCTTTTTCCTTGAGTTCGCTTTCCGCCTTCTCGGTCTGGATCAGGGTTTGCATCTCGCCGGAGATCTCGCCGCCGGATTCGATGACGATATGTCTGTAACGTATCGAACCGCTGACCCGGCCACCCGAACGGACGATTAATTTTTCGCGGGCGACGAGTTCACCCTCGAAACGGCCACTGATATCGGCTTCCTCCACTTCCGCTGAGCCCTTGAAAAAGCCGCTGGGGGAGATTTCGATTGCCCGGGTGTCCGACAATGAGACTTCGAGTTGGCCATCGACCACCAACTTGTCGCAAGACGTGATCTCACCGCTGATGCAGGTGTCGCGCCCAACCAGCAATTCACGCCTCTCGGATTTGTCCGACCGGCTCGGCTCCCCTGTCTGGCGGGTGCCGGGGATATCAACGATGCGGCGGGGATGTGATGGCACTGGCCGGGGCGGAACCTCGGGGGTGTGGGAGCTGTTTTTTGAGAAGGGCTTCAAGGGCGGCGTGGCGATCTCATCGCTGTTTTCTTGCTTCGGGTTTACCGCCTTTTGGTCTTTATCTTGCTGGAACATGATCTCTCGTCCCTTTCCTGGCACGGTGTTCGGTGACGGCGTGGCCAAAACGATTTATTTTACCGGCATCACTTTGTGATCGTTCAACCGCCAGCTTTCGAACAAGTGAACCATGACGGCGGTGGCGACAATCGGAGCCAGCAGGTTGACCACCGGCACGGTTAGCAATAGGGCAATGACGGTACCGGCGGCAACAAGCCGCCTCCCATGGGCCTTCCTTATGGCCAGGGCTTCTTTCCCGCCGACCCGGCGCAAAGCCACAAGTTCAAAATATTCCCTGCCAAGAAGATAGCCGTTTGCGGCGTAGAAGACAAAAGGGAAAACCGGCGGAAAGACGAGGAAAAAAAGTAGCCCAAGGTTTACCAGTACCATGACGGCCAAAAAGCGGATTACCGCCGGCAGGACACGGGCCAGGGATTGGCCGGACGCCGGTGGCAAATGGGCATAGTGGCTGGCTTCGACGGCCTCGGCGATGCCGTCCAAGAGCAGGCACATAACAGCGCTGACGACCGCCGGAAACATGCACCATGTCAAAACCACCGTTGCCGCCCCCCCCAAAAGATCGGCGATAAGGTCAATCCACCAGGTCTCGAACAACTGGATGCCAGCCAGGGAAATGCCGACAGCCACCCAAAGACAGACGAGTACGGCGAGCGCCGTGATCAGGCTGATCCAAATGGCGCGCCGCGAGGCCGGGTCCCAAATTTGACGGAAGGCTTTGAAAAAGGCCGTGAACATATTGATCGTCACAAATTCATAAAACGCAACCGCGGTATTTAATGGATCGAACCGATAGAAGCACCGCTTGGAGAGAAATGCGGCAGTGGCCGGTCGAGACGACGAAAAAAAACAACGGATGGCGGCAAACTTTCCGGCCCCTGGTTATCTGAAAAACCTATCCCAGAAGCTCTTGTTATTGGGCTTGCGGCCTTTTGAGCGTTGGATGGTCGGGGCCGCCGGAGTGTGCTCGGTGACGGGGCGTCCCATGGCCTTGGCCTTGCGGATACGGCGAGCTTCGGCGTCTGGATCGAGAGCGACGCCCTTCTCTTTCTGTTTGCGCCAGAACAATAGTTTGTTGGCGAACTGTGCGCCTTGATCCGTGAACATGGATGTTTCTTGGTTGATGGCGGCGCGAATGTCGGGATCGGCGTCGAGCCCGCCGGCATCCCTCAAGAGCGCCATCACTCCCGGGCTGCCACCCGCAAATTTCGCCGATGTGCCGGGAGTTGCCGCCTCGCCGCGTAAATTGTCGGCACCGCCGCGCCCGCCCAAAATGGCTTTCTTGGCTTCTCTTCTGGGGGCGGTGTCTTGCGGGCGTACTGCCCCCGGGTCCGGCGGCCGCAAGGCATAATTGGGCGGCAGGCTCAAGGGCGCCCGTGAATAGACGGCGAATTCATCGGGGGAGTTCTTCGACGGCATGAATATACCTTGTGTGTTATCACAACCGCCGATCAAAACCGCGACGATGGAAAAGGCGATGATCCACCGGCTCTTAATCATCACTCATCAGGTATCCGATTGTTCCCTGCCCTGATTATTTTTAGGCTTTTCCGGCTTCATAAACAAGGAATCTATTATCAGAATCATGGCACCGACGGTGATGCCGGCATCCGCCAGGTTGAAAGCCGGCCAGTGGTATCCGGCAAAGTGAAAATCCAAAAAATCCGCCACTGCTTGCTGATTGCGAAAAAGTCTGTCGATAATATTGCCAACCGCTCCGCCGATGACCATGCCGATTGCGCAACCCAGCACAAGTCCATCGACCCGGCGCAGCCAGACCAGCAAGGCGGCGACGATAGCCAAGGCGAGGACAGGCAAAAGCCAAAGGTTGAGCGCTGAATCCGAGTTGAAAAGGCCGAAACTGACCCCCCGGTTCCAGCCGAGGACAAGATTGAAAAAAGGCGTCAACGGGATGACGCGGGGCGGTTGCATGACGATTTTTAGAATCCACCATTTTGTGCCTTGGTCGAGTCCCAAAACTAGTGCCGCCGCCGCCATTCCCGGCCAAAAAGGGCGTTGGGCTTTCATTGCCGCATCCCCGAACTCGTCGCCGCCGTCATTTTTCCTCGGCCGTCAGGTGGCGAACAGCGTCGGCGCAACGGCCACAGACCTCGGGGTAGTCGGTCGCGTCGCCGACATCGTCGAGAATCTTCCAGCAGCGCTGGCATTTTTCCCCTTCGGCGAGGTGGACTTCGACGGCGGCGCCGGGCACTTCTTGCGGAAGGGAGAAAAAACCGGCATTCAGGTTGTCTGCCAAATGCTGGTCGAAAGGCTTCACCTGGATGCCAGAGGTGATGCAGATTTCCGGCCAATCAACGCCGTTGAGAACTTCGTGATAGCGTTTGTCGGCGAAAATCACCGGTGCCGCCTGAAGACTCGATCCGATCTCCTTGTCGGCGCGGGCCACTTCGAGCGCTCCCGTCACGACCTTGCGAAGGTCCCGGATCAGAAGCCATTTGCCGGCAAGGATATCGTTGCGCCAATCCTCGGGGATCTCCGGGAACTGACGAAGGTGAATGCTTTCATCCTCTCCGGGGTTGCGGGCAAGCCAGGTTTCCTCCGCCGTGAAGCAGATAAACGGCGCCAGCCACGCGATCAGGTGGTCGAACAGGCGGTCGAGGACCGTGCGCGCCGCCCGGCGGGTCAGGGAATCCGCCCGGTCGCAATAGAGGCTGTCCTTGCGGATATCGAAATAAAAGGCCGAAAGGTCAACCGTGCAGAAGTTGTGCAGCTCGGTGAACAGGGGATGGAAATGTAAATCCTCGCAGGCCTGTCGCAACTGGCGGTCCAGTTCCCATATCCGGTGCAAGACCCAGCGTTCCAACTCCGGCATTTCGGATAATCCCAAGCGTTCGCTTTCGTTGAAATCGTTCAGGTTGCCCAACAAGAAGCGCAGAGTGTTGCGCAAGCGTCGATAGATATCCGCGTGCTGTTTCAAAATTTCGGGGCCGATGCGAAGGTCTTCCGAATAATCCGAGCCGGCCACCCAGAGCCGCAGGATATCGGCGCCATACTTGCCGACCACGTCCTGGGGCGAGACGACGTTGCCCACGGATTTCGACATCTTGTGCCCGTCCTCGCCCATGACGAAACCGTGCGTCAGCACCGCCTTGTAAGGCGCTTGCCCACGGGTTCCGCAGGATTCCAAGAGCGACGATTGGAACCAGCCCCGGTGTTGGTCCGTTCCTTCCAGGTAGAGCGCCGCCGGCCATTCGAGATCGGGATCGGGTTCCAGGACGAAGCTATGGGTGGTGCCCGAATCGAACCAAACGTCAAGAATATCCGTGACCTGGACGAAATCGTCGGCGCCGTGATCGGGGCCGAGAAAGCGCGACGGGTCGGAGGTGAACCAGGCATCCACCCCTTCCGCCTCGACCGCTTCGGCGATGCGCTCATGCACCTTGGGGTCGCGCAGTGGCTGGCCGCTGCTTTTGTCGACGAAGACGGTGATCGGCACGCCCCAGGCGCGTTGGCGCGAGACACACCAATCGGGCCGGGTCGAGACCATCTCGCGCAGGCGTGTTTTCCCAGAAAGTGGAAAAAACCGGATCTTGTCAATGGCCTCGAGCGCCGTCTGGCGAAGGCCCGTCTTGTCCATGCTGATGAACCACTGCGGCGTATTGCGGAAGATCAGCGGCGCCTTGGAACGCCAGGAATGGGGGTAGCTGTGGGTGAGCCTGCCCGACGCCAGCAAGGCGCCGGCCTGGCCAAGCGCCTCCACCACCGGCTCGTCGGTCTTGAAAACATGCAGGCCCGCGAACATTGGCACCTGGTCAAGGAAAAGGCCGCCGCCGTCGACCGTTTCGGGTACCGGCAGAGCGTGCCGGGTTCCCAGTTCCCAGTCATCGACGCCGTGACCAGGCGCGATGTGGACGAAACCGGTGCCGGTTTCGGTATCGACGAAATGGGCGGCCAGAACCGGCACTTCGAAGTCATAACCATTGCCGTGCAGGGGATGACGACAAATGGTGCCGGCCAGATCGTCGCCTTTGCAGCGCCGCACGATGCCGTATTCGGCAATCCCGGCGGCGGTGGTCAGATCGGCGAGCAATGCTTCGGCAACGACCAATGTTTCACCGGCCACCGCCCGCCCGCCCTCGGCGGTACGCTCGGCCTTGATGACCGCATAATCGATTGCGCCGCCGTAAGCGACGGCGCGGTTGCCGGGTATCGTCCACGGCGTCGTCGTCCAAATGACAATAGCGGCGCCTTCGAGTTCCGGCATCGCCGCCTTGGCGACGGGGAAGCGGACGAAAATGGCTGTCGAGGTATGGTCGTTATATTCGACCTCGGCCTCGGCCAGGGCCGTTTTTTCGACCACCGACCAGAGGACCGGTTTAGCTCCCTTGACGAGCGATCCGTTCATTAAAAACTTGCCGAGTTCGCGGACAATCTGTGCCTCGGCGGCGAAGGTCATGGTGGTGTACGGATTGTCCCAATCGCCAATGATGCCCAAGCGCTTGAATTCATCGCGTTGGACGCCGATCCATTTTTCGGCGAATTGGCGGCATTCCCGGCGGAACTGGATAATGGGGACGTCGTCCTTGTTTTTTTTGGCCTTGCGGTATTGTTCCTCGATCTTCCACTCGATGGGCAAGCCATGACAGTCCCATCCGGGAATGTAAACACAATCCTTGCCGGTCATTTGCTGACAGCGATTGATCACATCTTTTAAGATTTTGTTCAACGCGTGGCCGATGTGTAAATGCCCGTTGGCGTAAGGCGGGCCGTCATGAAGAATGAATTTTTCCCGTCCCTTGCTGGCTTCGCGCTGGCGGCGGTAAAGGCCCATGTCTTCCCATCGCTTGAGGATTTCGGGCTCAAGGCTGGGCAAGCCTGCCTTCATGGAAAAATCCGTGCGAGGAAGAAAAATGGTCGATCTATAATCTATGCTCATTTGATCGCTTTCGGGCTCTTCCCATCTTGGTGGTTTTCATTGACCCGTCAGAATTTCCAATGCACGGGCGCAATCTTCGGCGATTTGTGCCTTCAAATCGTCAAGCCCGTCAAATTTCTTTTCGGCCCGTAAATAATCGACCAGCCGCACCCGCAGGTGTCGGCCGTAAAGATCGCCGTCGAAATCGAAGAGATGCACTTCCAAAATTACGTCCGTTTCGGGGAAAGTGGGACGCTGTCCAAGGTTGGCGGCGCCGTCCAGCCAGATCGTGTCGCGGCCCTTGTCGATGCCGGCCCTGACGGCGTAAACGCCGTTGGCGGGGCGCATGTATTCGCCAAGATGCATGTTGGCGGTGGGAAAACCGACGCTGTGTCCGCGCCGGGTGCCCTTTTCCACGCGCCCCTCGATCTCATAGTCGCGGTCCAGCATGCGGGCGGCGGCTTGGGGGTTGGCGGTCTTGAGGCAGTTGCGAACGGCGGTCGAGGAATAGACCCGCCCATCGCCGTTCTCGACCGCCTTGACGCAGGAATAACCGAAACCTTGTTCTCGGCCCATGTGCAAAAGCAATTCGCAGTCGCCCTGGCGGCGGTGTCCGAAAACGAAATCATAGCCCGAGACCACGTGATGGACGCCCAGTCCCTCGACCAGCACCTTGTGGACGAAATCGGTGGCTGCGAGGAGAGAAAATTTATCGTCGAAGTGCAAGACGATCATGTGATCGACGCCCAACTCCTCAATTTGATGGGCCTTGGTCCGGAAAGGGGTAAGGCGAAAGGGTTCGGTGCCGGGCCGGAAGAATTCGCGCGGGTGGGGCTCGAAGGTGAGCACCGCCAACGGCACCTCAGCGGCCAGCGCGATGTGGCCGGCCTCGGCGATCACCGCCTGATGGCCGCGATGGACTCCGTCGAAGTTTCCGATGGCGACCGCGGCGCCGCGGGCTTCCGCCGGCAGGGATTCGAAATGACGAAAGATCCGCATGGCGGCAAATAAGTGTCAGTGCCTTCAAGCCGGGTCAAGGAGAAACAACACGAAAGTCAAAAAATTGCTTGCCGAGAAAAAAGCGCGGGATAAATGTTTTGGCGGTGGCCAATCTGAAATGCTCTAATGAATTGTCATGAATGGAAAGACTTGGACATGATCACGCCCTCTGTGCTGGAGCTTTGCCGCTGCTCTGGTCCTTGCCCTGGCGTTGTCGCCCATTTTGGGGCGGTCCCGGTTATTTTTTCCTTTTATCTGAATTTTTCCCCATCGTTTCCCCATAGCCACCGCCGCCAGGGGTTTCGATGATGAAAACATCGCCGGCGTCAACCTCGGTCTTGTCGGTGGCGGCAAGAATATCAATCGAACCCCGGGCCCGTTCGACAGTGTTTCTTCCCACCCGCCCGCCACCACCACCGGCCATGCCGGGCGGGCCTCGCCGCCGCCGTCCGGAAAGGATCGCCGCCGTCATCGTTTCCAGGAAGCGGATACGGCGGCGGACACCGTTTCCTCCCCTGAACCTGCCGCCGCCAGCCGAGCAAGCGCGGATCGAAAACTCCTCGACCCGCACCGGATAGCGCAACTCCAGCACTTCCGGGTCGGTCAGCCGTGAGTTGGTCATATGGGTGTGGATCGCGTCGGTGCCGTTGAAATCGGGTCCAGCGCCGGAGCCGCCGCATATGGTTTCGTAGTACTGGTAGTCATCGTTGCCAAAGGTGAAATTGTTCATCGTGCCTTGACTTGCCGCCATGACGCCAAGAGCCCCATAGAGGGCGTCGACAACGGCTTGGCTTGTCTCGACGTTGCCCGCGACCACTGCCGCCGGGTAGCGGGGATTGAGCATCGAGCCTTTGGGAACGATGATGCGGAGCGGCTTCATGCAACCAGCGTTGAGCGGGATGTCGTCGTTAACTAGGGTCCGGAATACGTATAGCACCGCCGCTCGGCAGACGGCGAAGGGGGCGTTAAAATTGCCCGGCCGCTGGGCCGAGGTTCCAGTGAAGTCGATGACCGCGACTCTGACCTTTTTATCAATGGTGATCTTGACATTGATGGCGCTGCCGTCGTCCATCTCAAGGGCGAAAGCGCCATTGTCGAGAACGTCGATGACCCGGCGAACCGACTCCTCGGCGTTGTTCTGGACGTGCCCCATGTAGGCCCGGACCACCTCCAGGCCGTAGTGATCCACCATCCTCTTGAGTTCCCGGGCGCCTTTTTCGTTGGCGGCGATTTGCGCCCTGAGATCGGCGATGTTCTGTTCAGGGTTGCGCGCCGGCCAGGGCCCCGAACTGAGAAGTTCCCGGAGTTCGGTGTCGCGGAAACGGCCGGTCTCGATCAGCAGGAAGTTATCGATCAGCACGCCCTCATCGTCGATCGAAGTGCTGTCTGGCGGCATGGAGCCAGGCGTTATGCCGCCAATATCGGCGTGATGCCCCCGCGACCCGACAAAAAACAGCGGCTCTTTGCTGTCCTCGCCGAAGACCGGCGTGATGACGGTGATGTCGGGAAGATGGGTGCCGCCGTTATAGGGCGCGTTGAGGGCGTATACGTCACCCGGCTTCATGGCGCCGAGACGTTCAGTGATGACGGTTTCGACGCTTTCGCCCATGGAGCCCAAATGCACGGGGATGTGCGGCGCGTTGGCAACGAGCTGGCCGTCCTGGTCGAAAACGGCGCAGGAAAAGTCTAGACGTTCCTTGATGTTCACCGAATGAGCGGTATTGGCTAGGGTCGCTCCCATCTGTTCGGCGATGGACATGAACAGATTGTTGAAAATTTCCAACATTACCGGATCGGTCTCGGCGCCGATCGCCACCGCCGCCGGGCGCGGCAGGCGGCGGCTGAGGATCAGGTGTCCGAAAGCGGTCAATTCGGCCCGCCAGCCGGGCTCGACGACGGTGGTGGCGTGAGCGTCGACGATAATCGCCGGGCCATCGATAACGTCGGCGGGCGACAGCGAGTGCCTTCTGTAAACGGCAGCCTCGTGCCAGGCGCCGCCGGAATAGATGCTGACGGTGTCCAGGGGTTGCGCCGGCCGAGTGCCGGCAACAGCGCGTATTTTTGGCTCCTCGACGGCTTCGGAGGCGGCCACCGCCTCGACCGAAATCGCCTCGACGATCAAACTGCGATCCGGGATGACAAAACCGAAGCGCCGCCTGTGGGCGGCTTCGAAATCAGCGGCCATGCCAGTGCTGTCGGTGAAGTTCACCATCAACGCGGTATCGGTTCCGGCATAACGCAAGTGGCTCTTGCGGAGGACCGAGATGGTTTCCATGGCCACTCCCTGGCCGTGAAGTTCGGATCGCGCCTCCCTTTCCAGCGCATCGAGGGCGGTGGCCAAGTCGCCGCTCATGACGGTCTCAATCTCTGCCTCTATACTTTGCCCGCGCATGGCGGTCATGTTGGCCAGGCCCATGCCGTAGGCCGACAGCACGCCGGCCAGGGGATGGACGAGTATCCGGCTCATGGTGAGTGCGTCGGCGACCAGGCAGGCATGCTGCCCGCCGGCGCCGCCGAAACAATTAAGCGTGTATTCGCTGACGTCATAGCCGCGTTGCACGGAAATCCGTTTGATGGTGTTGGCCATGTTATCGACGGCGATCATCAAAAAACCTTCCGCCACCTGCTCAGGCGCCTGGATGTCGCCGGTGGCGGCTTGGATGGCGCCGGCCAAAGCGGTGAAATGTTTGCCGGCGGCATCGGCGTCTAAGGGTTGATCGCCATCCTTTCCAAAGACAGCGGGAAAGAATTTCGGCTGTATCTTGCCGAGCATGACGTTGCAATCGGTGACGGTGGCCGGTCCCTGGCGCCGGTAGCAGGCGGGGCCGGGATCGGCGCCCGCCGAATCCGGCCCGACCCGGAAGCGCGCCCCGTCAAAATGGAGGATCGAGCCGCCGCCGGCCGCAACCGTATGGATGTGCATCATCGGCGCCCGCATGCGCACGCCGGCTACCAGGGTTTCGAAAGTGCGCTCGAATTCGCCGTTGAAATGGGAAACGTCGGTCGAAGTGCCGCCCATGTCGAAGCCGATGACCTTGACGAATCCGGCCAGGGCGGCGGTTTGCGCCATGCCGACGACGCCGCCGGCGGGACCGGAGAGAATGCTGTCTTTGCCCTTGAACAACGTTGCCTTGGCGAGACCGCCGTTGGAGCGCATGAACATCAAGCGCGCCCCGCCCAATTCGGCGGCGACGGTGTCCACGTGACGGCGCAGCAGGGGCGAGAGATAGGCATCGACGACGGTGGTGTCGCCGCGGCTGACCAGCTTCATCAGCGGGCTGACGGCATGAGAAGCGGAGACCCAGGTAAAACCGATGTCCCTGGCCAGTCCGGCGACGGCCTCTTCGTGTTGGGGGTACCGGTAGGCATGCATGAAGACGATGGCGGCGGAACGTATTCCCTCGTCAAAGGCGGCTTGCAGATCGGCGCGGGCGCGTTCAAGGTCGGGTCGGTCCACAACCTCGCCTTTGGCGCCGATCCGCTCATTCACCTCGATCACCCGGACGTAAAGCATTGACGGCAAAACGATGTGGCGGGCGAAAAGCCTGGGCCGATTCTGATAGCCGATGCGAAGGGCGTCTCCGAATCCCTTGGTGATAACCAAAACCGTTTCTTCGCCCTGGCGCTCCAAAAGCGCGTTGGTCGCTACCGTCGTGCCCATTTTGACGGCCTTGATGGCGTCCGCCGGGATTGCTGCGCTGGCGGCGAGGCCTAGAAGGGTGCGGATGCCCTCGATGGCAGCATCGTCGTAACGTTCCGGGTCGGCCGAAAGCAGCTTCCGTGTAACCACCCGGCCGTCGGGCCGGCGGGCGACCACGTCGGTAAAAGTGCCGCCCCTGTCGATCCAGAATTGCCAGCCCCCGCCGGAAGCGGAGGGGGGACCGGCGGAAGGCGGCGTGTTGGTCATCGAGAGGTTTTGAAAGTGTGTAGCTAGTCTGTTTACAGGTTGTGGGCTTGGTTGCGGAGCCGGTCGACGAAAATTTCAAGCAGATGATGAATGATGCTGTCCTCTTCGTCGAGCCGGGCGTGCCGGCTTCGCCGGCCAGTAATAGCCGCGTCGTTCAGGCGTTGGTCTTGGCTTCCACGCCTAAAGCCGCCTGCGCCGCCGCCAGGCGCGCGATGGGTACCCGGTAGGGCGAGCAGGAAACGTAGTCCAAACCCACTTTCTGGCAAAAGTGGACGGTGGCCGGGTCGCCGCCATGTTCGCCGCAAATGCCGATTTTTATATCCGGCCGGGTTTCCCGGCCGCGCTTGGTGCCGATCTGGACTAATTCGCCGACGCTTTCCTGATCGATGGAAACAAAGGGGTCGCTTTCCATGATCCCCTTGTCTAGGTAAATCTGGATGAATGGGCCGGCGTCGTCGCGCGAAAGACCGAAAGTGGTCTGCGTCAGGTCGTTGGTACCGAAACTAAAAAATTGGGCAGTTTCGGCGATCTTGCCAGCGCATAACGCCGCGCTGGGCAGTTCGATCATGGTGCCGATCAGGTAATCGAATTTGACTTGTTTCTCTTTCATCACTTCGGTGGCCATTTTTTCGGCCACTTCCTTGAGGGTTTCGAACTCCTTTTTCATGCCGACCAAGGGGATCATTACCTCTGGTGTTATCGATTTGCCCGCCTTGACGATGGCGGCGGCGGCCTCAAATATAGCGCGCGCCTGCATTTCGTAAATTTCCGGATAGGTAACGCCGAGACGGCAGCCGCGATGGCCGAGCATGGGGTTCAACTCGTGCAACTGGGCGGCGCGGGCCTTGACGGTGGCGATGTCGGTGCCGGCGGCTTTGGCGACTTCGGCCATGTCCGCTTCCTTATGGGGCAGGAATTCGTGCAACGGCGGATCAAGGAGGCGGATCGTCACCGGCAATCCGTCCATGATGGTGAACAGGTCGATAAAGTCCTGGCGCTGGTAGGGTAATAGCTTGGCGACCGCCGCGCGGCGTTGGGCCTCGTCCCCGGCGACGATCACTTCACGCATGTGGTTGATGCGTTGGGGGTCGAAAAACATGTGCTCGGTGCGGACCAGGCCAATGCCCTCGGCGCCAAATTCACGCGCCAGCTTGGCGTCGGCGGGCATATCGGCGTTGGTGCGCACGCCCATGGTGCGGAATTCATCTACCCATCCCATGAGACGGGCGAAATCACCGGACATCTCCGGCTGGATGGTTGGGATCAGTCCCTTCATCACCTCGCCACTGCTGCCGTCGATGGTGATGATGTTGCCTTCCTTGATAACGTCGTTGCCTGCCGTCAGGGTCTTGGCGGTGTAATCAACCTGTAAATCGCCGGCCCCGGACACGCAGGGAGTCCCCATGCCGCGCGCCACCACCGCGGCGTGGCTGGTCATGCCGCCGCGGGTGGTCAGAATCCCTTCCGCGACGTGCATGCCGCCGATGTCCTCGGGGCTGGTTTCGACGCGAACCAGGATCACCTTTTCGCCGTTCCCGACCCACGTCTCGGCGTCATCAGCGCTGAACACCACCTTGCCCGACGCCGCCCCAGGCGAGGCCTGCAAACCCTTGGCGAGGACGCTACGCTCGGCATTCGGATCAAGGGTTGGATGGAGAAGCTGGTCGAGTTGCGCCGGGTCGATGCGGCGGACGGCTTCGGCCTTGTCGATCAACCCTTCGTCATGCATGTCGACGGCAATTTTGAACGATGCTTTCGCCGTGCGCTTGCCGGTGCGGGTCTGCAGCATCCACAGATTGTATTTCTGGATGGTGAATTCCATGTCCTGCATGTCTTTGTAATGGCGTTCCAGCTTCTCGCGCACCGAAACCAGCTGGCCATAGAGTTCGGGCATGGTTTCTTCCAAGGACGCCAGATCGGTGCCGGTAGTTTCTTTCTCGGCAATGGTCAGGGGCTGGGGCGTGCGGATGCCGGCAACCACGTCCTCGCCCTGGGCATTGGGTAGAAATTCACCGTAATAAGCGTTCTCGCCAGTGGCCGGATTGCGGGTGAAGCAAACGCCGGTGGCGCAGCCGTCGCCCATGTTGCCGAAGACCATGGCCTGGACGTTGACCGCCGTGCCCCATTCCTCGGGGATATCGTAAAGCTTGCGGTAGGTGATGGCCCGCTCGTTCATCCACGAACTGAAGACAGCGCCGATGGCGCCCCAGAGCTGTTCTTGGGGATCTTGTGGGAACGGCTTGCCCAACTCCTTTTCCGCCATGGCCAGAAATTTCTTGGCCACGGCTTTCCAGTCTTCTCCGGTCAGGTCGGTATCCAGGACGTAGCCGTGGTCGTGCTTGTGTTTGTCGAGGATGTCTTCAAACAGATCGGAACCGATACCCAGAACCACGTTGCCGTACATCTGGATAAACCGGCGATAGCTGTCATAGGTGAAACGTTCGTCGCCGCTCGTCTTGGCCATGCCGTTGACGGTTTCGTTGTTGAGGCCGAGGTTCAGCACCGTGTCCATCATGCCGGGCATGGAGGCGCGGGCGCCCGAGCGGACGGAGACCAGTAACGTGTTGTTGGGATGGCCGAACTTGCTGCCGATGATCTTCTCGATTTTGGCTATCGCTTCGTCAACCTGGGCTTTCATACCTTCGGGATAGGTGTCGCTGTGTTTGGAAAAATAGGTGCAGACTTCCGTAGTTATGGAAAATCCTGGCGGCACCGGTAGGCCGAGGTTGCTCATCTCGGCCAGATTGGCGCCCTTGCCGCCGAGCAGATTGCGCATGGCGGCGCTGCCCTCGGCGCTTCCGTCGCCAAAACCGTAAACCCACTTTATCATTTTTCTTCTCCTTCGATTTTATTAAAGTCGGCAATCTGCTCCATGGTTGAACGTATCAGCGATAACAGTTTCAGGCGGTTTCCCCTGAGCTTTTCGTCGTTGCAGTTGACCGTCACCTCATCGAAAAAAATGTCCACGGATTGGCGAAGTCCAGCTAACTCCGCCATCGCGATGGCGAATTTTTCATCTTTCAGCGCCCTAGCGATACGGGGCATAGCGCGGTTGAGCTTGTCGTGAAGGCTGGATTCCCCGGCCTGTTGAAATAGGCCGGCATCCGGTTCACTACGGTAGCTTTTAGCATCTTTTTTCTCTTCGATGCGAAGAATATTGGCGGCACGCTTGTAAGCGGTTAACAGATTGGCTCCGTCGTTGCTGTTGAGAAACCTTCCTAAAGCCTCGACCCGGGCCAGCAGTCGCACCAGATCGTCCTCACCGTCGAGGGCGAAAACAGCGTCGATATGGTCGTGGCGCACGCCTTTCTTGCGCAAATGCACTTTCAGGCGCTCGGCAAAGAAGGAAAGAAGACCGCCGGATTGAAGGCTCACCTCCGGCGCATGGGAAGTCTTGGCATAGGCGAAATCCGCCTTGTCGAAAATGTCGATTAAGGGAATGCGGAGGTCGTTTTCGATGATCAGCCGGATGATGCCCAGGGCGGCGCGGCGGAGCGCGTAAGGGTCCTTGGAGCCGGTTGGTTTTTCATTGATGCCGAAGAAACCGGCCAGGGTATCAATCTTGTCGGCAAGCGCCACGGCGACGCTGACCGGCGCCGTCGGGCAGGTATCGTTCGGTCCCAAGGGTGAATAATGCTCACTGAGCGCGGCCGCCACTTCCGCCTTCTCGCCGTCGGCGGCGGCGTAATAGCGGCCCATGATTCCTTGCAGCTCCGGAAATTCGCCGACCATTTCGGTTGATAGGTCGGCCTTGCACAGCAAGGCGGCGCGCTTGACCGGCGCCGGCTCGGCGCCGGCAATGAGATGGCCCAAGTCTGCCGCCAGCTTGCCGATGCGCTCGACTTTCTCGAAATCGGAACCCAGCTTGGCATGGAATACCCGATCTTTAAGCGCCGGCAGGCGGCTTTCAAGGGTCGCTTTCTGGTCCTGGCGCCAAAAGAACTCGGCGTCGGCCAACCGCGCCCTGAGGACGCGCTCGTTGCCGGCGACGATGGCCTTGCCGCCATCGCCGGCCTCGGTATTGGCGACGAAGATGAAACACGGTGCCAGTTCCCCCTTTTTGTCTTCCAGCGCGAAATACTTCTGGTGGTGGCGCATGGCCGTGCTCAGGACCTCCGAAGGCAGGTCCATGTACGCCTTGTCGATTTTGCCGATCAGCACAACCGGCCATTCGACCAGGCCGGCGACTTCGGCTAGCAGACCCTTGTCGGGCTTCAAGGTCAGCCCTTCCTTGGCGGCCAGTTTCTCGGCCTCGGCCAAGATATGTTCCCGGCGCTCGGCGGGATCGAGCATGACCTTGGCGACGGTGAGCTTCTTCTTGTAATCGGCGAAGTCCTTGGCCTGGAAGGGATTTGGCGCGAGGAAGCGGTGGCCCAGAGTTTCAAACCCAGCATATACAGGTTCTCCAGGAGTTAAATTGATGCCGATTGATCCACCATTAAAAAGACAGGAAATTCTGTGAATCGGTCTTACCCACCGTGATTTGCTGGTTCCCCATTTCATGGACTTGGGCCAGGGAAAGTCACGAATGATTGCGATTAAAAAATTTCCGAGAATTACTTCTGTAGGAGAACCTTTACGTTCGATCTTGGCGAAATAGAACTCTCCTTTCGGCGTCTCGCGCTTTTCCATCTGGTCCAGTGTCAATCCTATCGAACCAAGGAAGCCCTGGACCGCCTTCTCGGGCGCATCCGTGCGCGGCCCCCGGCGCTCCTCGGAGATGTCCGGCGTCGCTTCGGGGATGCGGTCCGCCACCAGGGCCAGGCGGCGCGGCGTCACGTAGGCTTCCGCGGAGGCATATGAGAGGCCGGCTTTTTTCAGCCCGTCGCAAACCAGCCGCTTGAGATCTTCCGCCGCGCGGGCTTGCATGCGGGCGGGGATTTCCTCGGAAAGCAGTTCCAGCAAAAGCTCGGCCATCACGCGCACCAGGCCTCGCAGCAGGCTTTGACCAGCGTCCGGACGCGGCCGATGTAAGAGGCGCGCTCGGGAACGGAAATGACGCCGCGTGCATCCAGCAAGTTGAACAGGTGCGATCCCTTCAGGCACTGATCATAAGCGGGGAGGACCAGGCCGGCTTCGAGCAGGGAGGCGCATTCGGCCTCGGCATCCTCGAAGTGGCGTCTGAGGATATCGGTTCCGGCCCGCTCGAAGTTATAGGCGGAGAACTCCTGTTCCGCCCGGAGGAAGACCTCGCGGTATGTCACGCCGGCGCCGTTCCAGTCCAGGTCGTAGACGTTCTCGATACCCTGAATGTGCATGGCCAGCCGCTCGATGCCATAAGTCAACTCTACGGAAACCGGGTCGCAGTCGATGCCGCCGACCTGCTGGAAATAGGTGAACTGGGTGATTTCCATGCCGTCCAGCCAGACTTCCCAGCCCAGGCCCCAGGCGCCCAGCGTCGGGCTTTCCCAGTCGTCCTCGACAAAGCGGATGTCGTGAAGACCGGGGTCGATGCCCAGTTCGCGGAGGCTGTCCAAATAGATGTCCTGGACATTGTCCGGCGACGGCTTGAGCAGCACCTGGAACTGATAATAATGCTGCAAACGGTTGGGATTCTCGCCGTAGCGCCCATCCGCCGGGCGCCGCGTCGGCTGCACGTAGGCCGCATTCCAGTGGTCTTTTCCCAAGGCCCGCAACGCCGTCGCCGGGTGAAAGGTGCCGGCGCCGACCTCCATGTCATAAGGCTGCAAAAGGACACAGCTCTGGCCGGCCCAATAAGACTGCAAGGCGAGAATAATTGCCTGGAAACTGGTTTTGTTGTCGGAAGCGGCGGCCATCGCGATAAAAGACCCGGAAGCTTGCGGAGCAGCGGAAGATAGAACCCCCCCGGATAGCGGTCAAGGCGAGGGGGAAGTCAACCGGGATAGGGGCAGTCGCCGCGCTCGCAAGCCGTGGCGCCAGCGGCGGCGACATAAGACCCGCAGACGCGGCATTTGACCATGTCCTCAAGTTCGCCCCCGGAGCTGGGCGGGCCGCGCCGCGAACGCAGCTTATCGGCACGGGTGCGCTGGTTTTGCAGCCGGCCGACCTATTTGTAGCCTTGCCAAACGATAACGACGACGGCGACGGTGAAGAGCAGTTTCAAGAAGCTGAAGCCGAACATGGGGCGTTTTTGTAAAGGGCGGGCGAAAGGGCTACAGCCCGAATCGGTTCCACCACAACCGTTCCTCGACCGCCGCCAGGGCGCCGTCGGCCCAATCGGCGGGACCGGCCGCCGCCGCGCCGCTGAAAATGCCGCTCCGGCGTTGCCACCATGAACGGCGGAGAGCAATGGGGCGCAGCTTAACCTTGTCGCCGAAACGTTCGCGCATGACCGTGCGCAAATCGCCGATGCCGTCGATCAAGCCCAACTCCTGTGCCTTGCGGCCGGTCCAAAAGCGGCCGCTGAACAGTTCGTCTTCCTCGGCCTGTAATTTTCCCCGCCGGCGTTCGCGGACCATCTGCTTGAAACTTTCGTGGACTTCGCTTTGCATTTCTTGGAGCGTCTTCACGTCTTCCGGTTTGGCGCGCTGGAAGGCATCGAGCAAGGCCTTCTTTTCCCCGGCCGTGTAGAGGCGGCGTTCGACGCCGATGCGCTTGATCAGGCCGGCCAATCCGAAACCGCCGCTGACCACGCCGATGGAGCCGATGATGGAATTCTCGTCGGCGTAAATCTCGTCGCTTGCACAGGCCAGCCAATAGCCGCCCGAAGCCGCCACGTCCTCAGCAAAAGCGAATACCGGCACCTCTTTCTCGTCGGCCAACGAGCGGATGCGTTTGGCGATCAGGGCCGTTTGCGCGACCGAGCCGCCGGGCGAATTGATGGCCAGGGCGACGGCCTTGAGGTGTCGGAACTTGAAGACCTTCTCTATGCTCCGGGCGAGGCCGGCGAGGCTCAAGCTGCGGCGCATATGGCCGGGCATTCCGATGACTCCGTAAAGCCTGAGCACACCCACCGTCGGTACCGGCTCGCGGAAGTAGGTAAGGGGATTTAAGTCTTCAAAAGATTGGGTATCCATTTTGCTTTTCCTTAGGTCAATCCGCCGACGATCCTACAATAGCAGATTCTTGGCATCGCGCAGCACGGTTTCAGCCGCCGCCGTGAAAGTACCGTTGGCTTCATGAAGAACCAGCCCGGCGGCTAGGGACAAAGGTGCCGCCGTCCCCTTGCGGCCGCTTAAGATGATCCGCTTGGCAGGCTTGCCGGTGGACCCCGGCCATAAAGGAAAAAGAGTGATCCCGCCCAGCCGCCCTCTGAGCCCCGCTAACAAGGCGTCCAGGCGCTCTGCGCGGTGAATGACGGTGACGCTGCCCTTGTGGCGGACCATGTGGAGACAAAAGTCGAGCCAGTCCCCCAGTTCCGTGTCGCCTTCCATGGTTGCCGCCCTCTTGACCGGATCGGCGGAGGGGGTGCCGCGCCCCGCCATCTGGAAAGGAGGATTGGCCATGACATGGTCGAACGAGCCAGGGGCGAGCTCGGACGGCGGCGCCAGCAGGTCACCGGCGAGGAAATCCACCCTATCCGCGAGGCCGTTTACCCGGGCGTTGCGGCTGGCGATGGCGGCCAGGACGGGTTCTTTTTCGATACCGGTGATCCGTGTCCGCGCCACCCGAAAAGCCAGGCAAAGGGCGGCGGCGCCGGCGCCGGCGCCAACATCGAGGACCTTGTCGTCCGTCGCCGCCGGAACGGCCGCCGCAAGCAGGACAGGGTCCATGGCCGCCCGATAGCCGGTCCGGGGCTGGAAAAACCGGACGCGCCCGGCGAGCAGGGAATCCTCGGTTTCCTCACCCATCGCGGTTATCCTTAGAGCAAATCCAGATTGATTGGAATCACCAAAGACTTCCTATCAATCTGGAGAGTTTGCTCTAACTTATTTATGTAGAGCGGATACCGAGTGATTGATCGATCCCTTGGAAGTGGGTTCGGTCAATCACGATCCGCTCTAGCGATGGCTTCGGCCTCGGCCAGCACCCACCGCGCCCTCGGCAGGTCGGCGTCGCGCACCATGAGCCGCCGGGGTATGGCCGAGATGCTGCCTTCCATGATGCTGGCATGGGTGTCGAGAACATCGGTGTCGATGCCGTTCTCGGCCAGCGCCGACAACAGCCATGACAACAAGACCGGATCGTTGGTCCGTATCAGCTCCACCATCGGCTCCACAAATCCTCTGAATTCTTTCGAACTCCCCAGGCGCCGCGCTCGGCAAGCGGCTTGACCGGCCGCCCACTCTATTTCTATACTTTCAGGAGGCCTGGGCCATCGTCAAGCATAGTGGGAGTAAAAGAAGTGGGCGTTGTCGTCAGCTTGGGCGATGAACGGGACAAGAAGCCGTCCCTGAGCGCGCTTGCCCACTTGGTCGCCGACGACTTGAAGGCAGTCAACCAGGTCGTCGTCCAGCGCCTGGATTCTTCCGTCGAGCTGATCCCCCAGCTGGCCGGATATATCATCGCCGCCGGCGGCAAGCGCCTGCGCCCGATGCTGACCCTGGCCTCGGCCCGCATGTGCGGTTACCAGGGCCATCGCCACATCGCCCTTGCCGCCTGCATTGAATTTATTCACACTGCCACCTTGCTTCACGACGACGTGGTTGACGAAAGCGACCTTCGCCGTGGACGGGATTCGGCCAACGCCGTCTGGGGTAACCAGGCCAGCGTCCTGGTCGGCGACTTTCTGTTCAGCCGCGCCTTCGAACTGATGGTCGAGGACGGCAGCCTGGAGGTCCTGGGCATTCTCTCCAAGTGTTTGGTGATCGTCTCCGAGGGCGAAGTGGCGCAGTTGGTCACCGCCAACGACACCGAAACCAGTGAAACCGCTTATCTTGACGTGATCGCGTCGAAAACGGCGCAGCTGTTCGCTTCCGCCTGCCGCCTGGGCGCCCTGGTCGCTGGCCGCCCCAAGATCGAGGAGGAAGGGCTCGATACTTTCGGCCAGAATTTGGGCGTCGCTTTCCAGTTAATCGACGACGTGCTTGATTTTTCGGCCAAGCAGGCGACGCTCGGCAAGGCCATCGGCGATGACTTCCGCGATGGCAAGGTTACTTTGCCGGTGGTCCTTGCTTTCCACCGGGGCAACGGGGTGGAACGGGCCTTCTGGCGGCGCACCATCGAGGAGCTGGATCAAAACGAGGGCGACCTGGACCATGCCATCGGTTTGTTGCGCAAGCACAACGCCCTTGCCGACACCGTCGAGCGGGCCCGGCATTACGGCGCCATCGCCAAGGACGCGCTCGGCATTTTCGACGCCAGCGCCGAACAAGAGGTCTTGAGCGGCCTGATCGATTTCTGCATCTGCCGCGCCCACTGAAGCACCGAAACCCTGGCGGCTGGAAACAGGGGGCGCCTTGCCGATAGCCGCCGGCGGCGCTATAACCTCGCCCATCGGACCATGTCGGAGTGTAGCTCAGCCTGGTAGAGCACCGTCTTCGGGAGGCGGGGGCCGGAGGTTCAAATCCTCTCACTCCGACCAATAATTTCAAATGGTTAGCTGAATACTAGGCTGCCGCCTCATAGCCCTAGCAACCAATTAGCAACCGCCAGGAGTGATTTCGGCCTCAAGCATCTCATCGGCTCTCATTGCCGTGTGGATTGTCTGTCATCAAAACATTTGGGACGCCTGAGCCTATTTCTTAACGGAGGATCTGGCTCATCTTGGTTTGATGTTAAGCCGCTTGGTGTTGATGGTTCAAGCGGCGGTCTTGGATGGTCAGTTTTTTGATATTTTCTCTCCTTTCTATGATGGCGGTGTGACGCCCGAAGTAGACATCGCCTGGTGTGACGTTGCCGAGGCTCTCGTGGTAGCGTTGATTGTTGCGTGCCTATCCGGTTAACGCAGGCACCCACTAAATATAGATGCCGAGCTTTACTCTGGAGTGCAGCGGCACACTACATGTAGTTG
>DASCPW010000054.1:0-61841 GCA_036012725.1 Rhodospirillales bacterium | reverse complement strand
CTGAACCGTTTGTGAAATTGATACAATATTTTTGTTTTTCCGCCCTCGCTGGAAGCGCGCCTTACCTTTTCTTATCTCCGGGAGCGGACGGGCTCTTATCCCTGCACCCAGGGCAGGCCGTCGGTTTTCCAGCCGTTAATCATGCTCCGATGCTTGCTTGTATCCGGATCACCCTCGAAACCGTGGCTGACATTGTAACATTTCGCGAAGCCAAGGGCGGTCATCGCGATGGCAGCCGCTTTTGAGCGTACTCCCGAGCGGCAAATGAACAACAAAAGCACATCTTTTCCGACCCCGTGGGCGGCTAGTTGTTGGCAAAAATCCGGGTTGACCCCCATGGACGGAAAATGCTGCCATTCAACGAACAGGGGCTGTTTTTCCAAGCTGCTCAAATCGGCGATTCCCACATAAGCCCATTCCCCTTCGGTGCGCACGTCGATGAGCACCGCCGAGGGGTCCCCTTCAAGCATATCCCAGGCTTGGCGCGCCGTCACATCGCCGGCATAAGCGCCCCCTGACACGTCATCCGACATTTCGGAACTCCCTTTACCGCCGGCCGGCAACCAAAACCTTCCGGCAAACCCCAAATTCATCAATAGTTAAGTTTGCAAAGGTCACGCCGTCATATATAAAAAGAATTATTAAATTCACGGCACTTCTCACCCCCTTCACTGACATCAACATAGCGAGACCAGTGACTAATCTCAAACTCGCCCACGGACTGGGCTTCGCGGATCTTTATGACAATAGCGGCCTGGCCCGGATTGATGAACTGTTTATCGGCCATTTGGACGAATCCGGCGGCGACCTGAAAGAACGGCTGATGGCTGCCCGCAAGGCGCCGGACGAGCTTACGGGCAAGGATGAATCCGACCTGCTCTTGGCGCTGGCGCCCGATCTCGATGATTTCCTCGGTTCCTTGTTCGGCATCGGCGGCGAGCTTCGCCAACTGGTCGGCCGCCACGGCGAACTGGCCAATCTTTATGCCTGCAAGCGCCTGTTCGTGCAGCGCCGCGCCGTCAAAACCTATAAGGCGGAGCAGGTGGAAAGTTTTGACGGCAAGGCGCTGGCCGCCGAATTGGCCGGCCTCATGGGCGGTGATTTCACGCAGCTTCAATTTGCCGATCATGTCATGGCCTGGCTTGACGACGCCGAGGCCCATGCCGAGGCCATTGACCTGGCGGCCAGATACGCCGCCTGGGCGACACAAACGGCGGCCGGGCAAAAACGCCACCATGACGATGTGCTGTTTTCCCAGCCGGGAAAAACCGATTTCCAGACCCTGGTCGAGACCGAAACGGTGGAAGAAAACGGCATCGCCAAAATGCAAACGCCCGAGGGCTGTCATTATTACCGCGACGGCTTCGCCCTGACCGACCACGGCAGCGATCTTGTTGGCGCCTTGGACGAGGTCAATTACTGCGTCATCTGTCACAACCGGGGCAAGGATACCTGCGCCAAGGGGATCATCGACAAGAAAACCGGAACATTCAGCAAAAATCCATTGGGAGTGGTCCTCGCCGGCTGCCCGCTGGATATGAAAATCTCCGAAATGCACCAGGCGAAGATGGACGGTTTTGCCATCTCCGCCCTCGCCCTGGACGCGGTAGACAACCCTTTGCTCGCCGCCACCGGCCATCGCATCTGCAATGATTGCATGTTGGCCTGCATCTATCAAAAACAGGACCCGGTGGATATTCCCCAGGCTGAAACGCGGATTCTGAAGGACGTATTGGCCCTGCCATGGGGGGTTGAGATTTACAGCTTGTTGACCCGCTGGAATCCCTTGAACATCAGGCGTCCCTTGCCGCGGGCGGTAAGCGGATACAAGGTTCTCATCGTCGGGCTGGGACCAGCCGGGTTTAACTTGTCTCATCATTTGGTCAACGAGGGCCATGCCGTCGTCGCCGTCGACGGTCTCAAGGTAGAACCTTTACCGCCGGCCCTATCGGGCGTCACGGAAAACGGCGAACGGGTGGAGTTCCAGCCCATCCGCGATATCGCCTCACTTTCTGAATCCCTAGATGACCGTGTCATGGCCGGCTTCGGAGGCGTCGCCGAATACGGCATCACCGTCCGTTGGGATAAAAACTTTCTAAAGATCATTCGGCTGCTTTTGGAGCGCCGTCAACGGTTCACCATGTTGGGAGGGGTGCGTTTCGGCAGCGCCCTTCTCGACGATTTGGCCTTCGATCTGGGTTTCGACCACGTCGCCCTTTGCCTCGGCGCCGGGAAGCCGACCTATCTGTCCGTTCCCAACGGCCTGGCCCGCGGCGTGCGTCAGGCCTCTGATTTCCTGATGGCGTTGCAGCTCACCGGGGCAGCCAAGATGAGCTCGATCGCCAACCTGCAAATCCGCTTGCCGGTGGTAGTCATCGGCGGCGGGCTCACCGCCATCGATACGGCCACCGAGGCACTGGCCTATTACGTGCGGCAAGTGGAAAAATTCCTCGTCCGGTATGAATCCCTGACCGCCGAGCTAGGCGAGGAAAACGTGCGCGCCAGTTGGACCGATGAGGAAAAAGGCATAGCCGACGAATTCCTGTCCCATGCTGGCGCCATCCGCGGCGAACGTAAGACAGCGGCGAAGGAAGAACGCGAGCCCCGCTTTAATAGTCTGCTCGACCAATGGGGCGGCGCGACCATCGCCTACCGCCGCCGCATGATCGATGCCCCCAGTTACACCTTGAACCACGATGAAATCACCAAGGCCCTGGAGCAGGGCATGCGGTTCGCCGAATTGCTCGCCCCCGCCGCCGTCGAGATCGATGAATACGGCCATGTTGAGGCGTTGCGCCTGGCCCGCCAGAAGATCGGCGAAGACGGCTGGCCGGTGCCAACGGGCGAGCCGGAGGTGACGCTGGCGGCACGCGCCGTACTCATCGCCGCCGGCACCGTCCCCAACACGGTGCTGGCCCGCGAACACCCTAGTTTCGCCGCCATGGATGGCAAGTACTACCAAGCCGTGGGCGAGGACGGCAATCCGGTGACGCCGGAAAGTGTCGTCAAACCGGAGCAAGTGCAAGTGATTATGAAGGTTCGCGACGACGGACGCGGCGTAAGCTTTTTCGGCGATCTGCATCCGTCTTTTGCCGGCAACGTGGTCAAGGCCATGGCCAGCGCCAAGCAGGGCTATCCGGTGATCAACCGGATGCTGGCCAAAATAAAACCATCGCCGGTCTCCGCCGATGAATTGATCGCCACTGTTAACGACGGACTGCGCCCCCGGGTCCATGAGATCATCCGCCTGACCCCGAATATCCTCGAGGTGGTGGTGCGCGCCCCTTTCGCCGCCCGCGCCTTTCGCCCCGGCCAGTTTTTCCGCCTGCAGAATTACGAAACCCACGCCAAGCAGCTTGATGGCACCTCGCTGGCCATGGAGGGCGTAGCCCTTACCGGCGCCTGGGTCGACCGGGACAAGGGGCTGGTCGCCATGATCGTGCTCGAGATGGGCGGATCGTCGAGCCTCTGCGCCTTTCTCGAGCCGGGCGAGCCGGTGGTCTTGATGGGACCGACGGGCGCTCCCACCGAGACCCCCGCCGGCGAGACGGTTCTGCTGGCCGGCGGCGGCCTCGGCAACGCCGTTCTGTTCTCCATCGGCCAGGCCTTTCGCGAGGCGGGCTCCAGGGTCCTTTACTTCGGCGCCTACAAAAAGGTCGCCGACCGTTACCATATCGAGGACATCATGGCCGCCGCCGACGCCATCGTCTGGTGCTGCGACGAGGAGCCGAGCTTCGAGCCGGACCGCCCCCAGGACAGGGCCTTTGTGGGCAACGTCGTCGAGGCCATGGCCGCCTATGGCAAAGGCGAGTTGGGCGAACAGCCGATCCCGATCGGCGAAGTCGATCGCCTTATCGCCATCGGCTCGGACATGATGATGGCGGCAGTCAGCGCGGCGCGCCATAAGGTGCTAAAGGATTACCTCAAGCCCGACCACATCGCCATCGGCTCCATCAACTCGCCGATGCAATGTATGATGAAGCAAATCTGCGCCCAATGCCTGCAGCCCCACAAGGACCCGGATACAGGCGAGGAGTCCGTGGTCTTTTCCTGTTTCGATCAAGACCAGCTCCTCGACCATGTGGTTTTTCCGGCCTTGCGCCAGCGCCTGTGCCAGAACGCCGTCCATGAAAAGCTGACCCGCCAGTGGATCGCCCGTTGCATGGGGCAATTGAAAGGAAAGAAAAAAGCCGTCTGATACGGATTTTTTGAAAACCTCTGGGTTCGAGGCAACGAAACGCCAAACGCCTCTCGGCATTTTCGGAAATGACGGCTTATCTCCTTGCGTCCGATGTCTCAACATCCTGAGACTTGCCGGAGTCCATCCCCCTTCCGCTTCCTCGACATGGCTTGAACCACGGGAAAACAAGCGGTTTCCGGCAACCGTTGGGATAGGACCAGCGGCGGCAAAATCTTAAAAAAGCGGAAGATCAACGGATCAGACTACAATATTGAGATAGAACCCTCGTGGCACTTGGCTTTTCAACGGCTGGTCCGGTTCCAGGACTCTATCGAGCTTGGCCAAGGCCCTCCGCATCTGGGGTGAATCGCGATGTTCGGTCACCGCCGCGCGTGTCTCGACTTCGCGGGATTGCCGGTAGCCCCGCGCCCGGACGCCCAAAAGGGGCGGCACCAGGCTGGGTATGTTCGTGGTCTCGCTCATATCCCGAAACTTAAGGGAAAAAGGTTAACAGATTCTCAAACGCCGCCGCCTTGCCCCGCCGGGCACTCCTTTGCCGTCGGCAAAACCTGGCGGTTTGTTCGCCGACGGCCACTTTCATGCGGCCCCGTTGGCGACAGGCCCTGAATTTGGCCATGGCCATGAACTTTATCCACAAACCACGGATTTTCCTCGTATAATGTCCGTTGGGGCGTTAAAACGCAGTCCCCGTAGAGAGGGGGGTTTCCTTGGCGCAAGAAAACGATTTTTACCAGATGCTTTCGGATTCCGGGATCAAGGAATCCGGCGACCGGTCTTTCCTAGGCACCATGGGGCTGTCGGCCCGCATGGGTGTTTTCGTTATCATCGGCTTTGTTGCCGCCGCCGCCGCCGTCGGCGGAGGGTTGCTCGCCGACAAAAGATACTCCATCGCCCAAGAGCGTTCGGCGGCAAGCGGAAAAATGGCCGCCATGACGGTCGCGGTCAAGGCCAAGCTGTGGGAAATGCGGGATGCCGAAAAAGCTCTCCTGCTCGCCAGGACACCCGAATCCATGGCCGTCCATAGAGCCGCCGTGGTTTCTCTCGCCGCTTCGCTGAGTGGTCTTTATGAACATCCCGGAACCGGGTCGGTGAGAAAAAGCATCGCCACCATCAATGAAGGCCTGGCCCAATACTCGGAGAAACTCGGAAACCTGCTGGAAGCCGGAAAAACCAGCAAAGCCGGCGAGAAAACAGCCGCCGAGGAGCCATTGGGCCGGCTCAGGGCCACCGCCAAGGTGTTGGAAGGCGAGTTCGTGAAATCCCGGATTACCGGCTTGGCCGACGCCATGGCGGCAATCCGCCGGCACGAAAAAGACTTTCTTTCGCGCCGCGCCGTGAACGGCCTTGCGCCCATCAATAAAGGCCTTGACGAACTCGGTGGACTGGTTGCCAAGGCTTCGTTGTCCAATAAAAAAAAGGACGGCATCGCTATTCTGTTGAAAACCTATCGGGACGCCGCCGGCGCCATCGCCAAAAACCGCCTAGATTGGAAAAAAAGCTTGCGCCGGCTGGACGAAATTCACGCTTATTTGGCGCCGAGCGTGGAAACGCTATCCGCCTTCGCTAGTGACAAGGCCGCCGCCGCCGCCGAGGCGGAACAGGAATTGCGTCGTTTTGTCCGTTTTGGCACGCCGACATTCGCCGCCACGTTGTTGTTGCTGCTCACCCTGTCTGGTTTTGTGTTAATGCGGAGCATTGCCGCCCCCGTCCGCACCGTTGCTGGCGCCGCCATCGGCTTGGCGGAAGGCAAGGAAAACGTAGCCATTCCCTTGCTGGGCAATATCGACGATGTAGGTGAACTGGCCCGTGCCCTGGCCAGCCTGAAAGCGGCGCTGGCGGGGATGGAATTGCTCCGTAAGGACCTGGCGACAAAAACGGCCGAGGCAGTCAGTGGCGGCGCCGCTGTCACCGAGTTGGCGCGGATGCGCATCGACCTGGCGGATGCCAAGGACGAGGCCGAAATGTGCCAGAGCGCGAAAGCCGACGCGGCGCGGCTAAAATCGGAAGTGGAAACCCTCAGGGCCGAGGTCGAAAAGGGCGAAGCGACGGTGATCGAGGCGGCGTTGCTGAGGATGGACCTGGAATCGACAAAAGCCGAACTGGAACATGCCGAGGCGTTGGCCAAAAGCGGCTTGGCCAAAACCCAGGAAGATCTTGAACCCGTGGAGGCGCCCTTGGCCGGGACCGGCTCGCCGCCGCCGGCCGAGGAAGCTCCTCCCGACACCATCTCCTTGATCAGCAAACAAGTGGCGATGTCTTCCGAAAGTGTTTCCTCGGCCGCTTACGAGGCGGAACGGACGGGCACCCTGATCAGGGGCCTTTTCGCCGCCGCCGAGAGAGTAGGCGAGGTCGAAAAACTTCTCGCCACCATCAATGAACAAACCAATCTGCTGGTTTTCAAGCCCGGCGCCACGGACGGCCGGGGCGGAGGCGAGGCCGACAATCTTGTCGTCCTGAACTCGGATCAAATAAGCGCTTCCGAACAAGCTGGACTGGGCGAGGATGCCATTGGCCAGCGTTTTGACATTATCCGCTCGACGGCGGGCCGGATCACCTGGGCGGTCAGGGACCTGGGAGGAACCATCGACAGCGTCAAGGGTATCGCCATGGAAATCGCCGAAACGTCCTCCGCGGAAGCCATGAAGGTGACCACCGAACTGCTCGAGCAGTCCGAGCATCTGCGCGAAATGCTCGACACCTTGGTCAACAGGATTGAGGGCACCTCGGACGAAACCCATATCGCCGAGGGCGAGGGCGAAAAAACAAAAATCAAGTCTTAAAGGGTCTTCAGAACCGCGACGCCGGGCAGGTTCTTGCCTTCCAGCCATTCGAGGAAGGCACCGCCGGCCGTCGAAAGATAAGAGAAATTACCGTCGACGCCGGCATGGACAAGGGCAGCGGCGGTGTCGCCGCCGCCGGCAACGGTTAGCAACCTCCCTTTTTTGGTCAGTCTCGCCGCCGCTTGCGCCACTGCGTTGGTGGCGGCGTCGAAAGGCGGAATTTCAAACGCCCCGAAAGGGCCATTCCAGACCAGGGTCCTGCAATCTTCAAGCCGCGCCGATACTTCGGCCACCGAGGCCGGCCCCAGGTCCAGCATCATGGCGTCAGCCGGAATGGCTTCCACCGGCACGGTCTCGCAAGAGGCTCCTTTCTTGAACTGACGCGCTACCACGGCGTCCCTGGGGAGGATGATTTCGCACCCTCCCTGGGCCGCCGCCGCCATGATTTTCTGCGCCGCCGCCGCCATTTCTGTCTCGCAGAGGGATTTGCCCACATTGATGCCCTGGGCATGCAAAAAAGTGTTGGCCATGCCGCCGCCGATGATCAACAGGTCCACCTTGCCCGTAAGGTTGCCCAGCACTTCCATCTTGGTCGATACCTTGGCGCCGCCGACCACCGCCGCCAGCGGGCGGCGCGGCGCCTCGAGGGCATTGCCGAGCGCCACCAGTTCCCCTTGCATCAGCCGTCCGGCCGCCGCTGGCAGCAACCGGGCAATAGCCTCGGTCGAAGCATGCGCCCGGTGGGCGCAGGAAAAAGCGTCGTTGACATAGGCCTCGCCGTGAGCGGCCAGGTTTTCAGCGAAAGCCAAGCTGTTTTCGGTTTCTTCGGCGTGGAAGCGCAGGTTCTCGAGCAAGGCGATGTCGCCGTCTTTCATGGCGGCGACGGTTTTTTTCGCCGCCGCGCCGATGCTGTCCGTGGCGAAGACCACTGGCCGCCCGAGGGTGGCGCTCAAGGCGCTGGCGACGGGGCGCAAGGAAAGTTCGCCGACAACCCGCCCCTGGGGCCGGCCGAAATGAGATATGACAATGACCCTGGCGCCCTTGTCGGCGAGTTCCAGCAAGGTTGGCCGGCTGCGCTCCAGGCGGGTGCCGTCGGTCACCCGGCCCTTCTCCATCGGCGTGTTGAGATCGGTGCGGACCAGAACCCGCTTGCCGGCGATCTCCAGGTCGTCAATGGTCCTAATCTTGTTCATCAACTTGTTCATGACCGCTCAATGGGAAGATAGCAAGGATCCCGGGACTTAATACTTTATTTATCGTCATATTCTAATATAGAGACTTGCCTGCACCGACTAACGCAAAAACAACAAAATTGTTATTTAAACTTTTGATCGACCATTTTTGAAAGGGGCAGGATCATGAGCGAAGATCATCCCGCCCTGCCGTTGACCGCGGACGAGGCGGAAAAGATCGCCGGAGCCCTGAAGCGGGCGCGGGACGGCCACCGTTGCTGGCTCGGGAAGTTCCAGGCCATGCTGGTTTGCCGGGGCCGGCCCGAAGCGGCCGACTTGCGGGAGAACGGACACCTAGCGAGCCCTTTTGAGCGTTGGTATGCTCAGGAATCCGACAGCTATCTGAAAAGCCATCCCGAGTTTGCGCGCCTCCGAGAACGCCATCGCGAAATGCGCGCGATGGCGCGGATTCTGGCCCAAAACGCCGTCAACGGCGCCGCCATCTCGGCGGCCCGCTACCTGGCTTTTGCCAACAGTGTCGAGCGCTTCAACGAGTGCATGGGGAGCCTGCTCGCCGAGGCGGAGGACTTTCTTCGTCACGTGGACCCCTTGACGGGGATTACCAATCGCATGGTCATGTTGCCGCGGCTGGAAGAAGAGCGGGAACGAGCCAAGCGGACCGGCCTTGCCTGTAGCATTGCCATAATGGATCTGGACCATTTCAAGAAAGTCAATGATGCCCACGGCCATCACGCCGGCGACATGGTGCTGCAGACCTTGGCCCGTTACCTGCTCGGCCACTTGCGCCGCTATGATCATTTCTACCGCTACGGCGGCGAGGAGTTCGTGCTGATTCTTCCCCATACCACGCCCAACAAAGTCAAGCGGGTCCTCGACCGGTTGCGCCGGCGCCTCAAGCGCCAAGTCACCCGCCTCGAGGATGGCACGAAACTCACCATCAGCGCCTCTTTCGGCATTGCCGCCTTGACTCCGGGCCGGTCGGTGAAAACCGCCCTCGATTACGCCGACAAGGCCATGTACGCCGCCAAAAAGGCGGGCCGCAATCGGGTCCGCGTCTGGCAAGGCGATGTTGGCCAGGGCCAGCGGGGAGCGTGAAGCGAACTCACTTTTTCGCCCTTGCCTGGTTTCGCGCCACCGCCGCTTTTTCCGTCTCGCCCAGAACCTCGTAGGCCCTGGCCAGACGCGACCAGCCCTCCATATCGTCGGGACGCTTGGCGAGCTTGGCGGCCAGCTTTTCGACCATGGCGCGGATGGCCTCGATTTGTTGCCGGTCGGCCGTCGGCGGCGGCGTTAGAGACTTGGCCTGGCTTTCCGCCAGTTCGAGGGCTTGGGCGGTCGGTTTGATGGCGGCGGGATCGAGCCCGGCTTCCTCGGCCGTACGCATGATCTGCGCGCGCACTAAATCTAGCCATGGCGCCTGGTCGTCAGAAACCGCCACTAAATCCACCCAGTCCTGCAAGGCGCCCCGGGCATCCCCTTGCCGCGCCTTATCTATGCCCAGGTAGTATCGGGCTTTTGGATTGAACGGATCGGTGGCGCGAACGCGCTGGAAAATTTCCCGCCCCTCGGTGGTGATGGCGCCGCCCGCCAACAGCATCAGAACTTCCGCGTGATCGACGGAAATGCCGGGGCGGTTATCGATTTGCAAGGCCCGCCGGTAGGCTTCGGCGGCGCCTTGGTAGTTTTCCACGGTCTTGTAGGTCCGCGCCAGCAACAGCCACCCTTTGACGTCATCGGGGTCGCGGGCCAGGCGTTCGGCGAGCCGGCCCGCCAATTCTTCCATATCGCCGCGTTCTTGGCCCGCCGCCGCCGGCGCTTTCCGGGCGGCGAATGGAAAGTCGGGAATCCGTGGCTGGCCGAGCTGGAGATACAAGGCAACCGCGCCCACCGGCAAGGTGATGGCGATAAAGACGCTCACCCCGCGACCGGCGGCGGCCGGCGGTGGCGTGGCTTTGGATGGCTTAGCGCCGGCTGTCTCACTGGCGGCAAGTGTGCGCCGCTGAATTTCCATCTTCGCGGCGGCGGCCTCGGCGTCGCTCAGCAGACCGCGCCCCAGGTCCAACTCCACTTCTTTCAACTGTTCGCGGTATAAGGAGACGTCGAAATCGGTGCCGCCGGATTCGGCGGCGGGGCGGCGGAAAAGGGGGAAAAGAAGCAAGGCCAAGGCCACTACCGTGATCAAGGCGATGAGGATCCAAAGGGCGATCACTCGGTGTCCCCGGCGTCTCCGTCGAGAAGCGCCCGCAGGCGGCGCTTTTCCTCTGCGCTCAGCGGCGGCGGCTGAGAGGACGGCGTCCGCTGTCGGCGGCGGAAAAAAAGGAATACCGCCAAAATGCCGAGCCCGACAATGACCGGTGGTCCGAACCAGAGAATGTAAGTGGCGCCTTTGAACGGCGGCTTGAGAAGGACAAAATCGCCGTATCGGGAGACCACATAATCAATGACCTGTTGGTTGCTGTCGCCCGCCGTAAGCCGCTGGCGGACCAAAAGGCGCAGGTCGCGGGCGAGACCGGCGTCGGAATCGTCGATCGACTGGTTCTGGCAGACCAGGCAGCGCAAGCCCTTGCTGACCTCCCGCGCCCTCGCTTCCAAAACCGGGTCGTCGAGCATTTCGCGGGGATCGACGGCCATTACCGCCGTCGCCGCTAGACACAAAACCATGCCGAGAAAAACCACCCTCACTGGTTTCTAAGCTCCTCGATCAGCGGCCGAATGGTTTCTCTCCATATTTTCTCGTTCATGGGGCCGATGTGCTTGTAACGGATAATTCCCCGCCGATCGACAATGAAGGTCTCGGGCGCGCCGGTGACCCCAAAGGCGATCGCCCCCTTGCTTTTAGGATCGTCGCCGATCAGGGTATAGGGATCGTCTGTCTTGTTGAGCCATTCCGGCCCGTCGTCGGGTCTCTTCTCGCGCCAGTCGATGCCATGCAGGGGAACCCAGTTGTTCTTTTTGATCTTCATCAGGAACGGGTGCTCGATCTTGCAGGCAATGCACCATGAGCCGAAGATATTGACCAGCGACACCTGGCCCTTGAGGTCGGCGCTGGTCAGGCCCTTGTCGCGGCCTTTGATCGGAGCGAGGGCGAATTCAGGCACCGCCTGGTTGATCAGCACCGACGGCAGTTTGCTCGGGTCCTTGCTCAGGCCGATGTAGAAATAGACGGCCAGAACCATGAACACCGCCAACGGCAACAAAAAGAGCAGGCGCTTGTTCACGACCGCGCCGCCTTGGCGGTGGCGGCAACCCTGGCTTTTCGCGCCGGCGCGCCGATCCGGTGGCGGCGGTCGCTCAAGCTCAAGGCGCCGCCCAACACCATGATCAGGCCGCCAGCCCACATCCAGCCGACCAGCGGGTTGAAATAGAGCCTGGTGACGAAACCGCCGTCTTCCCCTTCGGCGTCGCCGATCACCGCGTAAAGGTCGCCCAGAAAAGTCGTGTGAATGGCGGCTTCGGTGGTTGGCATGCCCTTGACCGGGTAATTGCGTTTTTCCGGATAAAGGGTGGCGATCACTTCTTCGTCCCGGCGGACGCTAAAAGTGCCGCGAATGGCGATGTAATTGACGCCCCGGACTTGGCGGGCGCCTTCGAAGGTATAGTTATAATCCGCCACCGTGACCGTCTCGCCCGGTTTCATCACTTGGATGCTTTCCATCTTCCAGGCGCCGGCGCCGGTCATCCCGGCAATGGCTATCGCCAACCCCAGGTGCGACCATGTCATGCCCCAGGCGGCGCGCGGCAGGCGGCCCATGCGGCGCAGGCTGTCACCAATGGGGCCGTCGAACAGCCTGATCCTCTCGCCCAGATTGACAAGCGTACCGACAAAGAGCCAGGCCGCCAGGCCGCAACCAACAAGGCCCATGAGCGGCCCATCGCCATAGGCGACCCAGGCCGCCGCCACCACCACCAAGACCGCCGCGAAAGCGGCTTTCATTCGCATCAGGGCGGCCGCCAAATCGCTTCGCTTCCATGACAACAGGGGCCCGACGGCCATGGTTACCGCCATCGGCGCCATCAACGGAATGAATACGGCGTTAAAGAACGGCGCCCCCACCGAAACCTTGGCGCCGCCGATGGCTTCGAGGAAAAGCGGATAGAGGGTGCCCAGCAGGACGACGGCGGCGGCCGTGCTCATGAACAGGTTGTTAAGCAACAAGCCGCCCTCGCGCGAGATGGGCTTAAACAGGCCGGTGCTTTTCAGGGCTGGCCCGCGCCAGGCGAAAAGGGCCAGCGACGCACCAATCACGATGATCAGCAGGGCGAGGATGAAAACGCCGCGTTGGGGGTCGGTGGCGAAGGCGTGCACGCTCGTCAGCACGCCGGAGCGGACCAGGAAGGTGCCAAGGAGACTGAGCGCGAAAGCAACAATGGCCAGGAAAATGGTCCATGCCTTCAAGGCATCGCGCTTCTCGACGACGATGGCCGAATGCAAAAGCGCCGTTCCAGCCAGCCAGGGCATGAAGGAAGCATTCTCCACCGGGTCCCAGAACCACCAGCCGCCCCATCCCAACTCGTAATAGGCCCACCAGGAACCAAGCCCGATGCCGGCGGTGAGAAAGCCCCAGGCGGCCAGGGTCCACGGCCGCACCCAGCGCGCCCAGGCGGCATCGACGCGGCCCTCGATAAGCGCCGCGATGGCGAAGGAAAAGGCGATGGAGAAACCAACGTAGCCCAGGTAAAGGAAAGGCGGGTGGAAAGCCAGGCCGGGGTCCTGCAACAGCGGATTGAGCCCTTGCCCATCGGCGGCCGGGGGGAACAAACGCTCGAACGGATTGGAGGTGAACAGGATGAACAGGTAAAACCCGGTGGCGATCAGCGCCTGCACGCCGAGAACCCGCGCCCCGAGGGCGGCCGGCAATTGGCGTCCGAAAACCGCCACCGCCGAGCCGAACAACGCCAAGATCAGCACCCACAGCAACATCGAACCCTCGTGGTTGCCCCAGACGCCGCTGATTTTGTAAAGCAGGGGCTTGGCCGAATGGGAGTTCTTGACGACGTTAACAAGCGAGAAGTCGGAAGTTACGAAGGCGTGGGTCAGGCTGGCGAAGGACAAAGCGACCAGCAGGAACTGGACGCAAGCCGCCGGCCGCGCCAGGGCCATCCAGGAAGCGTTGTTGCGCGCCGCTCCGGCCAGCGGCAGGGCGGCCTGCGCCAGGGCCACGAAAAGGGCGAGAACTAAGGCGAAATGTCCGGCTTCGGCAATCATCGTTGATCCAGGCTATCAGTGCAAATCCCGAGCGGATGGACTCATCCGCGACAATGCATTTGCATTTAAAACAAATAGATAGAGTATTTCAGGTGAACGCATGTGAACGGGAAATGCTCTAAGGTTTTCCGCCCTGCCACTGGCCCGATTTCTTCAGGGCCTCGGCCACTTCCGGCGGCATATAGTTCTCGTCGTGCTTGGCCAGCACCTCGGCGGCGACGAAGACACCGCCGATCAGGCGGCCCTCGGCGACCACTCCTTGGCCCTCGCGGAAAAGGTCGGGGAGGATTCCCTTGTAGGTGACCGGCACGCTGTTATCCAGGTCGGTCACCCGGAAGCTGACGGCGGCGCCGCTTTTCTCGACGCTGCCTTCCTCGACCAGCCCGCCGATGCGAAGCCGCCGCTCGGCTGGCGGCCTCTCCGCCGCCAACTCGGTCGGGCTATAGAAGAAGACGATGCTTTCCTCGAAGGCGAACAAGACCAGGGTCGCCGCCAAGGCGACGAGCCCCAAGGCGACGGCGACGAAGGTCAGGCGTTTGTGCTTACGCTTCATTGGAGGGCGCCTTGATTTCCGCCTGAAGGGCTTGCAGGCGGGCTTCGTTGGAGCGCAGGGAGCGGATGCTGGCGACCAGAATCCCGACCAAGACCACAATGGTGAGCGCGTAACCGGGCCAGATGTAAACGCCATAACCGCCCATGTGGAAAAATGCCGTCAGGAATTCCATTGCCACTTCGCCCTAGGCCTGCTCGTGAACCCGCCCAAGGCGGAGAATACGGATTTTATTGGCGATGATTTCGCCGCGCAGGCGGAGCAAAAGCACCCAAAAATAATAAGAGATGAAGGCCAAGGCCATCATTAGCAGCGGCCATAGCATGGAAGGATGGATGGCCGGCCCGCTCATTTTAAGCACGCTGGCCGGCTGGTGCAGGGTATTCCACCAGTCGACGGAAAACTTGATGATCGGCACGTTGACGAAGCCGACCAGAACCAGGATCGACGATGCCTTGATACCGCGTGCCGGATTGTCGAAAGCACTGACCAGGGCGATATAGCCCAAATAAAGAAAAAACAGCACCAGCATCGACGTCAGTCTTGCGTCCCATGCCCACCAGGTTCCCCACATGGGCTTGCCCCACATCGCCCCGGTGAACAGCGCCAGGAAGGTGAAGGCGGCGCCGACCGGCGCCGTCGACTTGGCCGCCAGGTCGGCCAGCGGGTGCTTCCAGATCAGCCCGACGGCGGCGGCGATGGCCATGCCCGTATAGCAAAAGAGCGCCATCCATGACGACGGCACATGGATGTACATGAGACGTACGCTTTCGCCTTGCTGGTAATCGGCGGGAGCGACGATAAGGCCGAGAAAAAGCCCCGCCGCCGCGAAGGCCAGGGTCAGGCCGGCCGTCCAGGGCAGCAAGGCCCGGCTAAAACGCATGAACCGCGCGGGATTGGCGAATTTTTGTATCATTGTTTTCTAACTCAAAGTGCATTCAGCCGTTTTTTAACGCCCGCCCGCTGCCTTTTCCAGGGGACTCTCCGAAACTCCCATAAACGTTATCCCATGGCCGCCGCTTCATTCTAGGGCTTGGCGCAACGCCGCCGCCGAAGCCCATGAGCAGAGGGGCAGGGCGGCAAGCAGGAAAGCGCCCAGGATCAGCAGTTGGGCGCGAACGGGAAAATCACTGATGGCGGCATCGACGGCGGAAACGCCGAAGATGAGGATGGGGATGAAAAGAGGCAGGACGATGAGCGACAACAGCATGCCGCCACGTCTGGAGCCCAGTATAAGCGCCGCCCCGACGGCGCCGATCAGGCTCAGCGACGGGGTACCCAGAACGAGTGCCAGGATAAGAACGGAAAAACCACTATCGTCCATGTTCATCAGCACCGCCAACAAGGGCGCGGCGACGATCAGGGGTAGCCCCGTGGTCAGCCAATGGGCGGTCACCTTGGCCATGACCACCGCCTCCAACGGCAGCGGCATCAACGACAGCAATTCCAGGCTTCCGTCATCGAAATCGGTCTCGAACAGGCGTTCCAGCGACAGCATGGAAGCCAGCAACGCGGCCACCCAAATGACGCCGGCGGCGATGCGGGCCAAGATGTTGGGTTCGGGCCCGACGCCGAGCGGGAACAAAACCACGGCGATGACGAAAAACATCACCGCCATCAGGCTGTCCATGCCCTGCCGCAAGGCCAGGCGCAGGTCGCGGCGGACGATGATCCAGAACCGGCTCACGGCCTTTCCTCCCGCCGCCCCGCCGCCGTCGCTTGAGTGGCCGCGCCGAAATCCCCGAGATCCAGGACCTGGGCCCCGTCCAGGCCCATCTCGGCATGCGTGGATAAGACCACCATGCCGCCAGCCGAGCGATGCCGACCAATGGCGTCGCGCAAACCGTCAACGGCCTCAGCGTCAAGCGCCGCCGTTGGTTCGTCGAGCAGCCAAAGGGGCGCCGGCGAGGCTTCGAGGCGGGCCAAATTGAGACGGCGTTTCTGTCCCGCCGAAAGATAGCGGCCGGGAACGGCGCTCAAATGCGCGATTCCGAAAGCCTCCAGGGCGGCGCCCGCGACGGCTCCGTTTCCGGTTTTCAGCCCGGCCCAGAAGCGCAGGTTCTCGGCCACCGTCAACATCGGTTTGACCGGGTCCAGGTGGCCGACATAATGCATTCTGGCGTTGTGGCGCTCCGGGTCTTCGCTGGTATCCTCGCCATCCCAGGCGATGCGTCCGGATGCCGGGGCGAGCAGACCCGTCATCAGACGCAACAGGCTCGACTTGCCGCTGCCGTTGGCACCGGTCAGCAGCAGCGCCCCGCCGGCACCTATAGTGAAATGCAAAGCCTCGAAGACAACGCGCTCGCCGCGGATGCAAAGCAGATCCTCGCCGCTGAACAATGCCATGGGACGTCCTGGAAAGAAGACCGATATCGACGATGCAAGGTACCGCAAAAGCTGGCAAAAAAGAAGGTTGGGCTCCGATTAGGAGCCCAACCAGGTCTTCCGGCGGTAATTTGCCGGTAATGGGGCCAGAGAGGGGGTACTCTCTAGATGGGGGTCTTAATGCAAACAATATAACACCGGGAATGTGGCGATTTCATGCCGATGCCACCCGCCCCTCCATATGCATCAATGGCTTTGATGGAAAAATATGCTATAGCCATGCGCCTTTATCGGCGAAGCCGCCCCGACAAAAGGAGAGCGTCGGCCGATAGCAACGAAATCATCCGGGAGAAACGACTTGACCTCGGCAGATAGTCTGAAAACTCGCCGGACGCTGACCTCCGCCGGCAAAACCTACGATTACTTCAGCTTGGACGCGGCCGCCGCCGCCGGTCTCGGCGAT
This sequence comes from Rhodospirillales bacterium, assembly GCA_036012725.1. Classification (GTDB taxonomy): domain Bacteria; phylum Pseudomonadota; class Alphaproteobacteria; order Rhodospirillales; family 2-02-FULL-58-16. Next base: position 45,123 of record DASCPW010000054.1, on the reverse strand, counting down.
ATTGCGCGGTTGCCCTATTCCCTCAAGGTGTTGCTTGAAAACCTTCTGCGCTGGGAAGACGGGCGGTCGGTCACCGCCCTAGACATCCAAGCCTTCGGCGGCTGGCTTGAGGACCGCCGCTCGGACCGCGAGATCGCCTATCACCCGGCCCGCGTCCTGATGCAGGATTTCACCGGCGTCCCGGCCGTCGTCGATCTGGCCGCTATGCGTGATGCCGTGGTTGCGGCGGGCGGCGACGCCAAAAAGATCAATCCCTTGTCGCCGGTCGATTTGGTCATCGACCATTCCGTGACCATCGACCACTTCGGCACGGCGGAGGCGGCCGGGCGCAACATGGAGATGGAATTTCGGCGCAACCGGGAACGCTATGAATTCCTCCGCTGGGGACAGACGGCGTTTGATAATTTCCGGGTGGTGCCGCCCGGCACCGGCATTTGCCACCAGGTCAACATCGAGCACTTGGCGCAGGTCGTGTGGACCGGCGCCGATGGGGAGAACGGCAAGCTCCTCGCCTATCCCGATACCCTGGTCGGCACTGACAGCCACACCACCATGGCCAACGGCCTGTCCGTGCTGGGCTGGGGAGTCGGCGGCATCGAGGCCGAGGCGGCGATGCTGGGCCAGCCCATCTCCATGCTGATCCCCCAGGTGGTGGGAGTGCGCCTGAGCGGGGCGCTGAAAGAAGGGACCACGGCCACCGACTTGGTTCTGAAAGTGGTGGAGGTTTTGAGAGCCCATGGAGTCGTCGGCAAGTTCGTCGAATTTTTCGGACCCGGCGTCGATGGCTTGTCGCTTCCCGACCGTGCCACCATCGCCAACATGGCGCCTGAATACGGCGCCACCTGCGGCTTCTTTCCCATCAACGCCGAGACCATCCGCTATCTGAAACTCACCGCCCGCGACCCGGAGCGCCTGTTCTTGGTCGAGGATTACGCAAAGGCGCAAGGCTTGTGGCGCGATAGCGGCGCCCCGGATCCCCTTTTCACCGATATAGTCGAACTCGACATCGCCGGCGTCGGGCCCAGCCTGGCCGGTCCCAAGCACCCGCAGGAACGGATCGCCCTTGGCGACTCGGCGGCCGCCTTCTCGACAACTCTCGAGGGCATGGCCGGGGTCGGCCTGCCGCGCTCGGTCAAGGTTGAGAACGCCGATTACGATCTCCGCGACGGTGATGTCGTCATTGCCGCGATCACCAGTTGCACCAACACCTCCAACCCTTCCGTCCTCGTCGCCGCCGGATTGCTGGCCCGCAACGCCGTCGGCAAGGGCATCATGAGCAAACCCTGGGTCAAGACCTCGTTGGCGCCCGGCTCGCAGGTGGTCGCCGACTACTTGGCCGCCGCCGGCCTGCAAGAGCATCTCGATGCCCTCGGCTTCAATCTCGCCGGTTTCGGTTGCACCACTTGTATCGGCAATTCCGGGCCGCTGGCAGGCGGCATCGCCGAGGCCATCGGGGGCGGCGATCTGGTGGCGGCGGCGGTGCTTTCCGGCAACCGCAACTTCGAAGGCCGTATCAGCCCGCACGTCAAGGCCAACTACCTGGCCTCACCGCCGCTGGTGGTGGCTTATGCCCTGGCCGGCTCGATGAGGCGCGATTTGTTGAACGAACCCTTGGCCAAGGGGACAAGCGGGGACCCGGTCTACCTCAAGGACGTCTGGCCGAGCAATGAAGAAATCCAAAAGACCGTCAACGGCGTCTTGACCACGGAAATGTTCCGCCAACGCTATGCCGGCGTCTTTACGGGACCGCCAGCCTGGCGGGACCTGGAGGATGCCGCCGGCCTGACCTACGATTGGAACGCCGAATCCACTTATGTCCGCCAGCCGCCCTTCTTCGCTGGCGAAGAGAGCGCGGCGGTGGCAGACATAACCGGCGCTCTGCCCCTGCTTATCCTTGGCGACAGGGTGACCACCGACCACATCTCGCCGGCCGGCACCATCATGGCCGACAGCCCGGCGGGGAGCTATCTTGCCGGCAAAGGCGTTGCCGCCGAGGACTTCAATTCCTACGGCTCGCGCCGGGGCAACCACCAGGTGATGATGCGCGGCACCTTCGCCAATATCCGTATATGCAACGAGATGGCGGCGGGGACGCAAGGCGGCGTCACCCGGCACCTGCCAACGGGTGAGATCACGGCTGTTTATGATGCCGCCATGAAATACCAGGCCAAAGGCATTCCGCTGGTGGTTATCGCCGGCAAGGAATATGGAACCGGCTCGTCGCGGGACTGGGCGGCCAAGGGGACGCGGCTGCTCGGCGTCAAGGCGGTGATCGTCGAGAGTTTCGAGCGTATCCACCGCTCCAACCTTATCGGCATGGGCGTTCTGCCCTTGCAATTCAAGGAGGGTGAAAGCCGCGAGACCTTGCGGCTGACGGGTAGCGAGGCCTTTGACATCAGCGGGCTTGGCGGTGGCATCCGGCCCGGCATGGACGTCACCTGCGACATCATCCGCGCCGATGGCGGGCGCCAGAGGTTGACGCTGCTCTGCCGCATCGACACCCAGGACGAAGCCAAATATTTCACCAGCGGCGGCATTCTCCACTATGTCTTGGGCAAACTGAAAACGGCCTGATGCCAACGGCCCTACAGATGCTTTCGTCCTCCTTCAAGGTTCAGAATGCGCCAAACTCCTTAATAAACTTTGGACCACTATTTGGGGGTTACTTCATTGGAAGTTCCGACATCGCCCCCCCCTTTTTCTTGCTAAAGTCACGAGCGTACTGATAATGTTATGTTTAGTTTACGCCAATCCCCCCCCCTGCCCGTGCAAGAGAAAGGATTCCCGTTGTCTCGACCCCCGGTTTTATCGTTGCCTTTTGCTTAAGCGCGGAACATGGCGGATCTCGAAACTCGTTCCTGGCGTCTTTTCTCGACGCCCCTTCGCGGCAAGCCCTGATCGCCAGGCTCGACGGCTACGTGGCGCGAAAGGCGTCGTCACTCGGCGACGATCTTGACCCGGCTTCCGGGAACAAGGGTCTGCCCTCTTCGTAATCCGTTCAGGGTCTCGAACCGCTTCAGGCGGAACTTCTCGAAAGGCATGCGCCGGGCCAGCGTTGCCGCCGTGTCGCCGTCGGCGACGGTGATGACGGTGAGCCGCAACGGCTTGATCGCCGCCGTTTCCCGGGGCGACAGGCGGCGGAAGCTGTAGGTGGTGCGTTGCAGGCCCAAGGCCAGGCGCCGGGTCAGGGCTGGCGGCGTGATGAAGGCGAAGCGGTAGATCTGCCCGGCGCGCTCTCGGATGGCGACCAGCCGGGCATCCATCCGGCCACCTTTGCGGGACCATATCTTTTTCTCACCGGTGGCCGCCTCCATGCCGTTGACGGTGATCCTTTCGACTTTCCGCAAACCCCAGGTGTCGGCGAGATAGGCGGCCATGTTGCCCACCGCCTTGGCCTTGCCGGCGCTGGCCATGTCAAAAGCGATGACCGATCCGCCGGGGCCGCGGGCGATGACCTTGGCCGGGGAATTGAACAATACGAAATTAGGCGGAACCTGGAACCGGAAGCGCAGACCTGGGTGCAAAAACAGGCGCCCTTTGCGGATTCCCTGTTTGGGATCGTCGCCGAAAAGAAGGCCGTCGATGTGGGCAAGGTAGGTTTGCCGTTGCAGCCTGGGGCGCCCGGCCGGCGCTGCCTTGGCCAAGCCAATGGCCTGACTGATGCGGTCGCTGGTGCGCGGGTGGCTGGCCATGATGTGGAAACGCTGCGCGGCCTTGGGATCGTCGCTGGCAACCGCGATCAAGCGTTTATGCGCTTCCATCTTGGCGAAAAAGGAGATCATGGCCTTGGCGTCGTAGCCGGCGCGGACCATGTAGCGCACCCCCAGCATGTCGGCTTCCAGTTCCTGCTCGCGGGAATAGCCCTGCAAGACGGCCCGGACGCCGAAGGAGACCAGACTGCCCAATCCCGCCGGCATTCCGGCGCTGCCGCCAATGGCGCTCAGCAACTGCAAGCTTAAGTTGGTGGCCATGGCCTGGCTGTAGCGCTGCGCCGTGTGGCGGGCGGTGACATGACCGATCTCATGGGCAAGCACGCCGGCCATCTCGGCCTCGTTGTCGGCCAAGGCGAGAAGCCCTCGGGTGATGTAGACATATCCGCCGGGAAGGGCGAAGGCGTTGACTTTGTCGTCGTTCAAAACGGTGAAGGTATAAGGTAGGCCCGCTACTTCCGAGACCCGCGCCAGCCCGAGACCGATGTCCCTGACATAGGCATTGATCCCGTTGCCGTCGTAACGGCCGCCGTATTCCTTGAGGATCTTGGGGTGTTCCTTGCTCCCGACTTCCATTTCGTCGGAACGCGACATGAAGCCGGTGAAACTCTGCTTGCCGGTGGCCGGATTGACCGTGCAGGCACCAAGCGCCAGCAGCGGCACAATCAAGAGGGCGGGGTTGATCAGGCGGAGCATGGTTTAAGGATTATACTGGGCCCGGCGCCGGGATGGAAATCCACCGCTCCGCCACTGGTGGTTAATCGGCGAGAATTTCGATCTGTTCCGGATGACTGGCCTCGATCATTGGCCCGTTTCTTTGTTTCAGCCAGCCCCGTGCCCGCAGCCGCCGGCGTTTCAGGGCCAATAGGTTGATACCATTGCCGGCGAAAAGCTTTCGTGCTTTGGCGGCGACCGTCACCGTGAAATCGCTCCGCCAGTCGAGGCCAAAATTCAAATAGACCCGGCCCTTGACATTCGCCGCCTCGAGCCCCCGCCCTTCAACAATCTGAAAGGTGCCGATGTCACCGGCTGCCTCGGCTGGCGCGGGGATGGCGTAGTAGGGATCGTCCCAGATGCCGAGCCCGGCCGCCCGGGCCTGGCGCTCGCGCGCCAGCATTTCCGCCACCGCCGCCCGATTGTCGGCAAAACTATAGACCCTGACAAGCCCGAGGCGCAGCATTTCACCTTGGATCCAGACCCCGCCGCTGTCGTGCAGATGGGCCAGCAGGCACCCGTGGCAGTCCTTGCGACGGCCGCCGAAGGAAAGCGTCAGCCGCTGCCCGGCGACCAACGCCACCAGCCCCCGCTCGGCCTCTTCAGCCAAGGGCCAGGGGTTGAATCCTGGCCCCCCAAGGGCAGCTTCGGCGCCTGGATGCCGACCAGGCGCACTTGAAGGGCTCCATCGATGGCGTGTTTGAGGACCACCGTATCCCCATCCACCACCTTGGCGACTTGGCGCTTTCGCCTTTTTCCAGCCCTTCAAGGGCAAGCGCCGGAAAGGCAAGCAAAAGAAACAGCGCAATGAAGGCGCGCAAGTTTCCGGCCATCTTTTTAAAACGGCGAAGCCGCCAGCTTTTCACTTGCAGGGGTAGGCCTTGGCGAGGGCTTTGGCAACGACGATATGGGCGGGCAGATGAAGTTGGGATTTATGCTCATCCAGCCATCTCTTAACGACCTTTTCCGCTTCGCCGACGCTTACGATTTCGGTCCTGCATACGCGAAACTTGGAAAGCCCCTGGCTCGTTACAATGTCGGCGACGGCGGCCACGTAACCCAGGCATAGGGTTTCTATTTCAGGCAGTTCCTCCTCGGTGCAAAAGGCGGCAAGATCCTCGCCTGAGTAAAAACCAGGTAGCTCCGCCCGTGCCGTGGCAACGAAAACCATCCCCGCCGCAGCCGCCGCCAGCAGGACCTTCCGCGTCGAATAAATTTCAGATTTTCGGAATTTGCCGGCGATCCGTGCAAGCTTGTGCTTTTCTTTCGACATCCCAGCTTCCTTTCGATGCTGTTTGGTCCGTTCGTGGAAACGCAAAAGTCTCCTGGAACCATTTGACCCGCGGCCGGATTACGATCCGCTCTACTTTAACAAATTAGTACAAATCGGTTTCATTGATGTGCTTTAACCCGGCCCGCAGGTAATCGTAACCCGAGACCAGCGTCAAGATGGCCGCTCCCCACAGCCCGTAAACGCCAATTTCGAGCGTTGATAGTGGTCCGAAGTCGGGACCGGCATCGCCGACCAAAAGAAAACTCAAGGCCACCATCTGGATCAATGTCTTCCATTTGGCGAGAAAAGTCACCGGCATGCTGACGCTGGCCTCGGCCAAAAACTCGCGCAAGCCGGAAACTAAAATTTCGCGGCACAAGATCACCGCCGCCGGCAAGATGGTCAACCCTTGGATATGTTCGGCGGCGACCAGCATCAACAACACGGCCGCCACCAGAAGCTTGTCGGCGATGGGGTCCAAGAAACGCCCGAACGCCGATTGTTGATGCCAGGCCCGGGCCAGGTAGCCGTCGAAGAAATCGGTGATGCCGGCAAAAACAAAAACCGAGAAAGCCAACCAGTTGCCAAGCGGGGCCGGCAGCAGCAACAGAGCGACAACCACCGGAATGGCGAGGATGCGCGAAAAGGTTAGAATATTCGGCAGCTTTGTCAGCATGGCGGTTTCCGTGTTGCGGCCGAGCCTAACACCAGGAACGAGCCGGCGGGACCTCCCTTCGCTCGCGGGTGTGGGCGGGGCGTCCTATTCTAGCTTACGGCATGAAACCAGTCATAAATTTTGTTGGCCATGGCCCTGCTGATGCCGTCAACCGTTTCCAGGTCGCCTCTTCCGGCGGCGGCGATGGCGCGGGCCGAACCGAAATGATGCAACAGTGCTCTTTTCCGCTTCGGCCCGATGCCGGGAATGCCGTCAACGGCCGAGCGGGACAATGTTTTCGTCCGTTTGGCCCGATGCGCGCCGATGGCGAACCGATGGGCTTCGTCGCGGAGCCGCTGGAGAAAAAAAAGAACCGGATCACGGGCTTTCAGGTTCAAGGGCCGGCGGCCTGGCAAGTGGATGCGCTCGCGCCCGGCGTTGCGGTCGGCTCCCTTGGCGATGGCGGCGACACTGATACCCTCGATGCCCAATTCCCGGAAAACCTCCAAGGCGATGCCGAGATGGCCGCCGCCGCCATCGATGAGAACCAGATCTGGCCATTGTCCGCCGGCCCGATCCGGGTCTTCCTTCAAGGCGCGGGAAAATCGCCGGGTCAGCACTTCGCCGAGCATCGCGTAGTCGTCACCAGCCGAAAAACAAGCCTTGCCTCCCTCGCCCTCGCCGTCTCTTAAGGTGAATTTCCGATAGGCTTTTTTGATCAGGCCCTCGCGGTCGGCGACGATCATGGCACCGACGGCCTCCTTGCCGGAGACATGGCTGTTATCGAAAACCTCGATCCGTCGCGGCGGTGCATCCAGGTTGAGGGCTTTCGACAGCCCGTCGAGCAATCGGCGCTGGGTGGCGCTTTCGGCAAGGCGGCGTTGCAAGCTCTCGCGGGCGTTGGCTTCGGCATGGGCCATCAATTTTCTTTTCTCTCCCCGTTCGGGGCGATGAACCCGTATGCGGCAGCCGGCGGCGACGCTCAAGGCTTCGGTGACCAGTTTCAGGTTAGGCAAGCGGTGGCTGACCAGGACCTGTTTAGGGGGCGGCTTGGCGGCATAAAATTGGCCGATGAAGGCCTCCAGCACCGGTGCCGCGCCCTCGTCGCCGGCGTGGCTGGGGAAATAAGCCTGGTTGCCATAATTGCGTCCGGCGCGGAAAAAGAAAACCTGAATGCAGGTCTGGCCGCCGGTTTGGTACAAGGCGAGTAGATCGGCCTCGCTGATGCCCGAAAGATTGATATCTTGGTGCGCCTGTATTCGCGTCAAGGCCTGAATTCGGTCGCGGTACTGGGCTGCTTTTTCGAATTCCAGGGCGTCGCTAGCTTGTTGCATGCGCTTGGCGAAACGGCGCTGGATTTTCCGGCTTTCGCCGCTCAGAAAGGCATGCGCCTGGTCAACCAGGAAGCGATATTCGGTCTCGCCGACCCGGCCCACGCAAGGCGCAGAGCAGCGCTTGATCTGATAGAGAAGGCAAGGCCTGGTGCGGCTCGATAAAACAGAGTCCGTGCAGGTTCGCAAAAGAAAAGCCTTTTGCAGCACGGTGAGGGTTTCGTTCACCGCCCAAACGGAAGCGAAGGGACCGAAATAATCGCCCTTGCGGTTTTCAGCCCCCCGATGCTTGACGACCTGTGGGAAGGGGTGGCCGGAAGAGACAAGAATTGACGGAAATGACTTGTCGTCGCGAAGCAGGATGTTGTAGCGCGGATGGAAGCGCTTGATCAGGTTGGCTTCGAGCAGCAATGCCTCGGCTTCGGTGTGAGTGATAACGAATTCCATCGCCGCCGTTTCGGCGATCATCCGTCTGAGCCGGTTGGAAAGGCGTAGCGGATGGGTATAGGCGGCGACCCGTTTTTTGAGGTTCTTGGCCTTTCCCACGTAAAGGACGGCGCCGGCGTCATTGATCATTCGGTAGACGCCGGGCAAGGCGGCCAGATTTTTGAGATAGGATTCAATCACGGCTCCACCGCCGGCGACTGAAACGCTCGGCGGATGCGATCCGGTGTTCCGCTCGTGCCCTTTACTCATGCTGACAAGGCTGCCTTCATGCTGATCAAACACTCATCTGGGTAAGTATTTATCCATCCACCTATGCTTTTATGTTCGGATACAGGAATATGATCACGTCGGCGTGATCTATCCACGATTCCTGTGGATAAGTCTGTTGAAAATTCCTCTCTGACAATCAAGACCCTAGACAAGATAGGGGTTTCTTAGTTTTGCATAAAAAATAGGCAAACATGTAATGCATTGATTTTTAATAAAAATTTTTAAACTAATCAGGGATTTGAGATTCAATGAATTTCATCAATCCTGCTGTTGCGGGAAAATAATGTGATCCTTTCCCTTGTGCACAACTTTTGTTTTTCAGATCAACAAAGCCATTCTTTGCAAAGGGTTGTGGGGTATTTTCAAAGCGAGGGCCAATCATTTCCGTGTTCGTGCCTATCTTTGCGCAATGAGCCATTCAATCTCGACAGAGGGGGGGCTGGCGGCGGCGCCGTTTCCCGGATAAACGGATGGCGCGCCCGTTGACGGAGGCTGGTCATTCATTCGGTAAATCGCCGCCGCCATATGATCGCCAGCCTAGGTGTTGGCCGCAGTCAAGAGCGATCATCTGTCCGGTCATCGCCGGTGCGTCAAGGATGAAACGCACCGCTTCGCCGATCTCGTTGGGCATGACCCGGCGCCGAAGCGGCAGGAATGACCATTGGCGGGTGAACTCGGCTTCCGTCTGGCGCGAACTGGGCAGTGTCGGCCCCGGCCCGACGGCGTTGACCCGGATGGCCGGGGCCAGCGCCATGGCCAGGGTCCGGGTCAAGGTCCAGAGCGCGGACTTACTAAGGGTATAGGTGGTGAAATTGGGAGTCGGGTTCCACACACGCTGATCGATGATATTGATGACGTTGCCCTCGATGTCTTGCGGCAGCCCGGCCGCGAAAGCCTGGGTGAGAACGAACGGGGCCCTCAGGTTGACCTGCATATGGGCGTGCCAGGATTGGTGACTGGCGGTTTCGACCGTGTCCTTCTCGAAAACCGAGGCATTGTTGACGAGGCACGTGATCGGTCCGATTTTCTGGACCGCCCTTGGCAGCAGTCCCGCCGTCTCCTCTTCACGCGCCAGGTCGGCCCGCACCGCCACCGCCTGTCCGCCCTCACTGCGGATATCTCCGGCCAGCGCCTTGGCGGTACTGTCGGAGCTGTTGTAGTGAATGGCGATGGCCCAACCGTGCGCCGCCAGATCGGTAACGATGGCGCGGCCGATCCGTAGCGCGCCGCCAGTGACCAGGGCGGTTCGATGTGCTTGCGCCGACATGGCCCAAGAATGGGCGACACCGTCCCCCGTTTCAACCGCCGATTCCGCGGCCCCGTGCCGGGGAGGTCAGCCCGCCGCTGGCAGTATCACCTGGACGTCGTAGGCCTGGACCGCGATATAGGCCACGTAAGCGGCAAGAAAAACGACTGCCACGAAGCGGTCGAAGCGCCAGCCGCAAGCCAGAAAAGGAAGAAATACGGCCGTCGCCGCCAGCATCACCCAAAGATCGAAGACCATGATCTTGGCGGGTACCTGTAACGGCGTCACCACCGCCACCACGCCGACGATCAACAGCATGTTGAACAAGTTGCTGCCGACGACGTTGCCGAGCGCGATTTCGGCATGGCCGCGCCAAGCGGCGACCACGGAAGTCGCCAATTCCGGCAAAGAGGTGCCAAAAGCAATCATCGTCAACCCGATCACTTCCTCGGAAACTCCCGCCGCCTTGGCTATCGCCACCCCGCCCATGACTAAAAGGTGAGCTCCAAAAATGACACTGGCCAGTCCGGCCGTCAAAAACAACCACGCCACCGTGACGGAGGAGGGAACGCCATGGATTTCCAGCACCTTTTGGGCGCGCATTTCGGCGCCGCCGTCGTTCTTGGTTTCACGCCAATAAGAATGGCCAAGGAAGGCGACAAAGACGGCAAGGAGCAATATTCCCGGCCAAAAACCGATCATCCCCGACCAACAGAGCGCCACGAAGAGGAGGCTACCAGCCAACAGAATCAAGCCGTCGCGCCACAAGCCATCGGACTTGGCGGCGATCGGCATGACGATCCCAACGGTGCCTAGGATCAAAAACAGGTTGGCGATATTGCTACCGACAACATTGCCAAGGGCGATTCCCGGCGAACCCGAAAGGGCGGCGTCCAGGCTGACCATCAGCTCCGGCGCCGAAGTACCCAGCGCCACCACCGTCATGCCGATAATCAGGGGCGAGATATCCAGCCGTTGGGCCAAGGCGACGGCGCCGCGCACCAACACCTCGGCACCGCCAAGCAGCAACATGAAACCGGCGGCGAGGTAGACATACATCATCGGATGGGAAAGCCCATGGGTCTCTTGTTTCCTGGGCGCTAGAGCGGGCTGGCGCCAATTCTTATCAACATGGAAATAGGCTAATCCTGCTTGGCGTCGATGACGCCGCGCCTGATCTCGCGTGTGCGGGAGAATGCGACTTCGAGCTTATCGCCCTGACCCCGGCGAATGGCCCGCTGGAGGGCCGTCAGATCTTCATTGAAACGGCTCAGAACTTCCAGCACGGCCTCTCTGTTAGCGAGAAAAATGTCACGCCACATGACCGGGTTTGAGGCGGCGATGCGGGTGAAATCGCGAAACCCGCCAGCCGAGTATTTGACCACTTCCTTTTTCAGCTGGCCTTCCAGGTCGGTGGCCGTGTCGACGATGGAGTAAGCGATCAAATGGGGCAGATGTGAGGTCATCGCCAACACCTGGTCGTGGTGTTCGGGGTCCATGATCTCGACGTTCATGGCGGCACGCCGCCACAGTTCCGCCACCCGCTCTGTTACCGCTACCGGCGTTCCTGGCGGCGGCGTCAGGATGCACCAGCGGCCGGCGAAAAGTTCGGCCGATCCGGCATCGATCCCGGAATGCTCGGTGCCGGCGACCGGATGGCCCGGAACCAAATGGACCCCAGCGGGCAATAAGGGGCCCAATTGGCGAAGCACTGATGTCTTGACCGATCCGACGTCGCTGACGATGCAATCCGTTTCCAGCGCCGGGACGATGGCGGCGGCGATTTCCGAATAAGAGCTCAAAGGCGTGCAAATCATCACCAGGTCGGCGCCCCTGGCCACCTCTTCGGCATCAAGGCTGACGCTATCAGCCAATTGCAAGGCCCGCGCCTTGTCCAGGGTTTCCCGGCGGCGCGTGCAAACGGCGATATGGCCGGCCAATCCCCGGCGGCGGACGACGCGGGCAAGGGACGAGCCGATCAGGCCAAAACCGATGAAAGCGATGCGCTGGAAAAGCACGGAGGAATTCTTGTCTTTCATGGCTCAGCTCATGAACTCGCTCAAGGCTTCGACGAAGGCCAGCATTTCCTCCTCGTCCCCGATGGTGACGCGCAAGGCCTCGGGGAGGCCGTAGGCGGCCATGCGCCGGGTGATGATTCCGCGCTCCTTGAGGAAGGCGTCGGCGGCCTCGGCGTCGCGGCCCTTTTGCGCCGGGAACTGCACCAGTTGAAAATTACCGGCCGATGGCGGCGCCGCCAAGTCCAGGTCCTTAACCTTGCCGGCTGTCCACGGCAACCAGGTATCGTTGTGGGAACGGACTCGGGCGATGTGGGCCCTGTCGTTCAAGGCGGCGGCGCCGGCCGCTTGCGCTGGCGCCGACAGATTGAACGGGCCGCGCACGCGGTTGAGCACCTCAGCGATGGCCAAGGGGCAATAGGCCCATCCCAAGCGCAGGCCGGCAAGGCCGTAAATCTTGGAAAACGTCCGCGTCATGACGACGTTGTCGCTGCCGTCGACCAGGTCGATGCCTGGCGAGTAGTCATCCCCGCCGACGTATTCGGCGTAGGCCGCGTCGATGACCAGAAGGACGCTTTCCGGCAGGCCGGCGCGCAATCGCTTCAGCGCGGCGGTGGGAAGATAGCTTCCCGTCGGGTTGTTGGGATTGGCCAGGAACAGGATGCGGGTTTTCGGCGTCACCCGATCAATCAGCGCCTCGACGTCCGCTTTCAAAGCCTTCTCGGGCGCGGCGACCGGCGCCGCCCCCACCGACTTGACATAGATGGCGAACATGAGAAAGCCGTGTCTGCTGTAGAGAACCTCGTCGTTCGGTCCGGCATAGGCGCGGCAGAGGTTGCAGATCAGTTCGTCCGATCCGGCGCCGCAAACAATGCGCGCCGGGTCCAGGCCATGGTGGGCAGCCAAGACTTGGCGCAGGGCCTCGCTGCTACCATCGGGATAGCGGTGCAGGCCGCCGCCGGCCTCGTTGTATGCTTGCACGGCTCGTGGACTCGGCCCGAGGGCGCATTCGTTAGAGGCCAGCTTGATGGGGCGCGGCAGGCCGGGAACCGTGGATTCACCGCCCGCGTAAGGAACGATGTCCATGATGCCGGGGCGCGGAACGGGGCCCGACATGCCTATTGCTCCGCCGTCGTGGCCAGTTCGTCGGCGCTCAAGGGAACGGCGAATCCGCCAAGCCAAACCAACCGTTTAACCGGCTTGCCGAGTCTGTCGAGAAACCTTGCCATCCGGTGGTCGCCCTTTGCCGAGAACAGGCTGACCTCGGCCAAGTACAGCCATGGGTCGCCGACCTGTCCCTCATGCCAGGCGGCGGTGAAGGTGGCGGGGAGAGCGGCATGGGTCAGCGCTTCTCCAAAGCGGTCAAGGCCGATTTCGTCATCCATCTCGATGGCCAGGAACGAGTGATCCCGGCTCGTCATCTCCTGGGTGACGGGGCAGATGACCAGGGCGCCCAAATCGGTGCTACGGCTGTTGCCCGGCCCGGCGAAAGGCAGCCGGGCAATGATCTTCGGCGCACCATTGCTCTCTGTCACCAAATGGCGCCACCAGGGATCGTCGTCATCGCGCCGGGGCAGCGGCAGGATACCCACCGTCGCCTTCTGGTCGTGGACGGCCTCGATGACCCGGCGTACGGAGGCCTGCGCCAACATGGGCGTGAAAGAGCCATATTGATCCCGTGCCAGGTCCCAATATCCCCCGTCGTCATCGTCCAAACAGACGGCAACCGAAAAGGCGTCTTCGAAAGAAAGGGTGGCGACGATCAACTCGCGCCACATGCGGATCAACTCGCGCTTTGGGAACGGCCCCTGGTGACGGGAGATCAAGCGGTAGAGAATCTCGGCCTCGCGATGAGGCGTGATCATCACCTTATAGTCGTGCTTGGCGTTGCGGACCTTCACCACCACCTCCATTCGGCGCATAAGCAGGTCATGGATGGAATTGTCGATCACATCGATTTCACGGCGCAACGCATCCAATACTTTAGAGGCGCTCATTTCGAGTACCGGCCTTCATTAATATTCATAAACATTCACCAGCATTCATAAAGATAGCGGACCGTGAAAAAGAGCCGGACTCCCGACCAGTTTCGGCATGCCCCAGGATGTCATCAGCATGTAGTTTTCTGGTGGCGTTTGCCGGAGCATGGGCAAAGGGTCACGACCAGCGCCATTAAAGTCGCCTAGTGGTAATGGCATGTCTTTGCAAAATCAAAAGAAAACATTGACACCTTCCTATGTGGTTCCTAGTACACAGTTTCAAAATTCCATGATAGGTAGAACGGCGTTGCGAGGATCCCGGACGTTGTCGCGCGCCGCTTGTGGCGGGTTGGGCACCACGGCGCGACGCGCTCCTAGCCGGAAGTCTCGCAACGCCGTCCCTCCTACCGAGGAAACGGGAAAAGCGATCCTACCTATCATGGAATTTTGAAACTGTGTACTAGCTATGAAATCCCTTTCCAGAAAGGAACGGACGGGCTGAACGAGCTATGACCTTGTCGGAAAACCGCAACGCCACCGACCGCTACACCGAAAGAGGTGAAACCGGCGCCTTTCCCGGCCACCAAGTGATCCTTGGTGCCGACCAGCCGCTTCGCCTTGACAGCGGCGCCCTTTTATCAGCCTTCCCCATGGCCTATCAGACTTATGGCCGCCTCAACGACGAGGGGTCGAACGCCGTTCTTATCTGTCACGCACTCACCGGTGACCAGTTCGTCGCCGAGTCGCATCCGATCACCGGCAAGCCGGGTTGGTGGGATATCATGGTCGGGCCCGGCAAACCGCTGGATACGGACCGTTTTTTTGTCATCTGCGCCAATATCCTGGGCGGCTGCATGGGCACCGCCGGGCCAACGGAAGGCAACCCGGAGACGGGCAAGCCATGGGGTCTGGATTTTCCGGTCTTCACCGTTGGCGACATGGTGCGTGCCCAGGCTATGCTGCTCGATCACCTGGGCATCGAGCAGTTGTTTTTGGTCGTCGGCGGGTCCTTGGGCGGCATGCAGGTTCTGCAGTGGGTGGTCAGCTATCCCGAGCGTGTCTTCGCCGCCGTGCCCATCGCCTGCGCGGCTCGCTGTTCGTCACAGAATATCGCCTTCCATGAAGTCGGTCGGCAAGCGGTCATGGCTGATCCCGACTGGTGCGGGGGCGATTATCTGAACCAGGGGAAACAACCGCGCCGCGGCCTCGCCGTGGCCCGCATGGCGGCTCATATCACCTATCTCTCCGAGCAATCGTTGCATCGTAAGTTCGGCCGCCGCCTACAAGACCGCGAAGAGGTTACTTATGGGTTCGAGGCCGATTTCCAGGTTGAAAGCTATCTGCGCCACCAAGGCATCTCCTTTGTCGATCGCTTCGATGCCAACTCCTTTCTCTATATCACGCGGGCGATGGACTATTTTGATCTCGAGGAAGAACATGGGGGGGTTCTCGCCAACGCCTTCCAGGACACCAAAACCCGCTTTTGCATCTTTTCGTTCACCAGCGATTGGCTGTTTTCGACAGAGGAAAACCGTTTGATAGTAAAGGCCCTGAACGCCGCCGCCGCCAACGTCAGTTTCGCCGAAATCGAAACAGACGCCGGCCATGACTCTTTTCTTCTCGACGTGCCGGAATTCCACAGGCTGCTCAATGGATTTATCGTCGGCGCCGCCGAGCATCGCGGTTTGCCCCGCGCGCCGCTGGGATGAAAACGAAGCCATGATGGGCAGCGACGGACGCAAGTCCATTCGTGTCGATCTGCAACTCATCGCCGACATGATCGAGTCCGGTTCGCGCGTACTTGACGTCGGTTGCGGTAACGGCACGCTTCTCGATTACCTGGTTCACTTCAAGCAGGTGGACGGGCGCGGCATCGAGCTTGGCACCGAGGGCGTCAATGTCTGTGTCAGCGCCGGGCTGTCGGTGATCCAGGGCGATGCCGAGATCGACCTCAAGGATTACCCCGACCAAGCCTTCGACTATGTGGTTTTGAGCCAGACCTTGCAGGCCATGCACGCGCCCAAGGAGGTGTTGCTGAATCTCATGCGCATTGGCCGCAAGGCCATCGTTTCATTTCCCAATTTCGCTCACTGGCGGTTGCGCCTGTACCTGGGCTTCCGCGGCCAGATGCCCCTCGGCGATGCCTTGTCCTATGATTGGTTCGATACCCCCAATATTCATTTATGCACCATCAAGGACTTCATCGTTCTTTGCGAGGAGCAGGGGATATCCATCGAACGCAGCATCGCGCTCGACCATAACGGAACGATGCGCCGCATTGGCTCGTCGGCTTTCACCGCCAATCTCTTTGGCGAACAGGCGGTGTTTTTACTTACCGCAAATCCTGCCTGATGGGAGCGGATAGAGGCGGGTTATTGCCGCCCGTCACCCCCGCGTTGGGGCGCCGGAATTCTTCTCCGCCAGCGGAACATAGGAGCGCCGCCGGCGAGTGGCGGGTTGAGGCTGGTCTTGACCGGCATAAATCTGTTTGGTGGCCTCGACCATGATCACCCCGGCAACGGTGGTGAACCAGCGCTGGCCGATTTCCTCCCAGGCGGTGGCCGAGGACAGGACCATCCGCGAGCGCGTCGGCGGGACGAACAGGGCGGCCGTCGACTGGAAAGGCGTAAACAGGTTGTCGCGCAGGACCCGCGATAACTGGGCCGGCGTGTAGGGACGGTCATGACCGAAAGGGGTGTGCTCGAAACGGGCCCAGATGCCGCGCCGGTTTGGCGCCACCACCAGCAGCCGCCCGCCGCCGGAAAGCAGCCGCCAAATTTCACGCATCATCGGGCGCACCTGCTCGGCGCATCCCAGGGCATGGACGAGAAGTACCCGGTCCACCGACATGTCCGGAAAGGGCAGTTCGACTTCGTCGGTCAATGTTGTAAGGCCGTTGCTGTCCGGCGGCCAGTGCAACACGCCTTGCTGGGCCGGCATGGCCGCCAGGACCCGCTCCGCCTCGCCGCGAAAAGAATTGAGAAATGGCGTCGCATAGCCCAGGCCAAGTATATTTTGCCCTTTGACGTTAGGCCAGAAATCACGGACGCGCCGGGCGATCATCCGTTGCGCTACCGATCCCAGGTTGGAAGCATAGAAGTCACGCAAGTCTATGACGTCGGTCCACATAACGGGGAAGTGTAGCCTAACGGGGGGATATAGTGATAGTCTCCGCGAAAGCCGTTCGGAGATGCAACTGAAGTCTACAGGTGACGGCCATGCCTTCTCTTGAAATTCAGTATATCCCCATTCTCTCCGACAACTATGCCTACCTCGCCCACGATCCGGGAACGGGAGCCACGGCCGCTGTCGACCCGGCGGTGGCGGGTCCGGTGTGCGCTGCGCTGGACCGTCTGGGGTGGAAGCTTACCCACATCCTCAACACCCATCATCACGACGATCATGTGGGCGGCAATATGGAACTCAAACGGGCGACGGGATGCAAAATCGTCGGCTCGCGCGCCGAGGCTTCGAGCACGCCCGGTGTCGATATGGAGGTCGGCGAGGGCGACGAGGTCGCTATCGGCGGACAAACGGCTCGGGTGTTCCTGGTCCCCGGCCATACCCGCGGTCATGTCGCTTACTGGTTCGAGGACTCGCGGGCGCTTTTTAGCGGCGATGCTCTGTTCTCGCTCGGTTGCGGCCGGCTGTTCGAGGGGACAGCGGAGCAGATGTGGTCGAGCCTGAGCAAGCTTCGCGCCTTGCCCGACGAGACTAATGTATATTGCGCCCATGAATACACCAGCGCCAATGCCGATTTCGCGCTCACCATCGAGCCCGGCAACGCGGCCCTGAAAGCGCGGGCCGAAAACGTCCAGGCCTTGAGGTGGGCGGGCAAGCCGACGGTGCCCTCGACCATGGCCGAAGAGAAAACCGCCAACCCTTTCCTGCGCGCCGACCAGCCGGAGCTGATCAAAGCCGCTGGGTTGGCCGGCAAGGACGCGGTTTCCGTTTTTGCCGAAATCCGCCGGCGCAAGGATAGATTCTGAGGCCATTACCCCATGAAACTCCGCTATTCGCCAACTTCGCCTTACGTCCGCAAAGTCATGGTGATGGCCATCGAGACCGGTCTCGCGGACGACATTGAACTGATCCCCACCAATGTCTGGAAAGAGAACGGCGACATCGTCGTGCTCAACCCCCTGGGCAAGGTGCCGACGCTGATCACCGGCGGTGGCGAGGTGCTCTATGATTCGCCGGTCATCTGCGAGTACCTGGACTCTCTCCATGACGGGATCAAACTGTTCCCGCCGGCCGGCGGCGCCCGTTGGATCGTGCTCAGGCAACAGGCTCTGGCCGACGGCATTCTCGATGCGGCGGTGTTGCGGCTTCTCGAAGGCCGGCGCCCGCAAGGGGAGCGTTCAGCGGCCTGGGCGGAGCGCCAAAAGAGCTGCGTCGAAAGAGGACACGACGTGATCGAGGCGGAAGCCGACGCCGGTCTCCTGGCCGGTGACGTCACCATCGGCCAGATCTCCATCGGCTGCGCCCTCGGTTGGCTGGATTTCCGTTTTCCCGATGACCGTTGGCGGGCTGACCGGGAGGTCCTTAGCAACTGGTTCGAGGAATTTTGCAAGCGGCCCTCGATGCGCGAAACGGTGCCCAAGGAGCAAGCTTGAGGGGGTGGCGAGCATTTTATTGCAATGCAGCATTTTCCGCCGGATATTTTTGTGTTACCCATGTCCATGGCACCGACGGCAGGATCACCCGGAGCGGAAAATTTGGCCATGGACAATAAGGCTGGGAACGACAAGGCCGGCATCGCCGGCAATGGCGCCGCCACCCCCGGATCGGCAAAAGCGCCGATCACCATCAAGAAATACTCCAACCGCCGCCTCTACAACACGGCGACCAGTTCCTATGTCACCCTCGTCCAGTTGGCGCGGATGGTCAAGGATGGGACGGACTTTGTCGTTTATGATTCCAGCACCGGCGACGATATCACCCGCACCGTTCTGACCCATATTATCGTCGAGGAAGAAGCGCGCGGGCGGCACTTGCTTTCCATCGACTTTCTCCGTCATTTGATCAGTTTCTATGGTGACAGCTTGCAGGCCCTGGTGCCCCGCTATCTGGACCATTCCATGCACTCGTTCGCCCGCAATCAGGAGCAGATGCGCCATTACATGCGCGACGCCAAGGATGGGGCGCTATCCTTTGGCCGGTTCAAGAACATGGGCAAGCAAAACATGGCGGTTTTCGAGAACGCCATGCAAACGTTGACGCCGCGCCACGACGGCGGTGGTTCCGGGGAGAACAAGGGGGGCGACGGCGATGGACAACAATTTTCCGGCCCGTCCAAGAAAAAACTGGATGAGTTCCGTGCCAAGCTCGGACGGATGCAAAAGCAGCTCGACGATCTAACCCGCGACGGCGGCCAATCCTGATCTCCGATCCCGCCGCCGTCAGGGCAGTTCGCGGAGGACGCGAAAGCCGATGCCGTAACTGTAGGCCCTAGCGGGGTATTTGGCGCGGTAGGCCGCGCGAACGTTGGTGGAAACGTAATACCAGGAACCGCTTCTCGTCACCCGGTACTGGCAATTGCCGGAAAGGCGGGCGGAACCGTCCACTGGCGCGCCGTTGTGGTTCTGGTTCCAGCAGTCCTCGACCCACTCACAGACATTTCCGTGGATGTCGTAGAGACCGAACGGATTGGGTTTATAGGAACCGACCGGATAGGTTTGGTGGCTGATCTCAGGGGCGCAGGTCCGGCAATTGGCGTTGTCGGTGCCGACCTCGTCACCCCATGAGTAAGCCGTGGCGGTTCCCGCTCTCGCCGCGTATTCCCATTCGGCTTCCGTTGGCAAACGATAGGAATGGCCCGTCTTGTTGGTAATCCAGCGGAGATATTCGCCGATATTGGCAAATGTGATGTTGACGACCGGGCGCCGGCCGCGCCCTCATTTGTGATTGTCGGGTTTGATCGTGCATCCGCCATCGTCGTGGCAAGCTCACCATTCGTCGAAAGTGACCTCGAATTTGCCGATGGCGAACGGACGCTCGATGGTGACCGGGTGAGCTGGCATTTCCTTTCTGAACTGTCCCCTGGCGCCCGGATCGTCGGAGCCCATGACAAAAGAGCCGGCGGGGATCACCACGATCTCGGGGCACTGGCGGCAATCACGGAAGACTTCGCCGGGCTGCCATTCCCCGCCACAGGCGGGGACGGCGGCGAGGATGATAATGATAATGACCGCGACGGCGGAGGCGGCGGTCTGGTTTATCCTGAAAGTCGTCATTGCGCCAATCTCCGGGGAACTGTTATCTTCGGCCAAATTTCCAGCCAAGCCAACGAAAATCAAGGTCCTCTTCATGCCGTCCGCCCGGGAACTGAACGAACCCGTCACAATTTTGTCTTATGGGTTCCGCCCTTTTTTCCTGCTCACCGGAATCTTCGGGGCTTTTTCCCTGGCCGTTTGGCCCGCCTTTTACACCGGCTGGCTGGGCCTTTCCAAGACCATGGCGCCGGTTTTGTGGCACGGCCATGAAATGCTGTTCGGCTTCGCCATGGCGGCGGCGACGGGGTTTTTTCTGACGGCGGTGCCCTCGTGGACGAAAACGCCCCCGGAACGGGGCGGCCGGCTGGCCTTTCTGGTGGCGTTGTGGTTTGCCGGCCGGATTACTTTCTGGTTGCAAGGCAGTCTTCCTCCGCCGGTGGTAGCGGTGGCCGACCTGGCCCTGATCCCGGCCGTTATTTTCTATTTGATCCCGCCGATTTTGGGCTCGGGGCAGCGCCGTAATCTTTTCTTTCTGGTCTTTCTTATTCTCTTGTTTACCGCCAATTTCCTTTTTCACCTGGAGTTGTTGGAACTCACCGACGACACCGGGTTTTCCGGCCTCTACCTGGCGCTTTACACGTTTATCTTGATGATGACGGTGCTGTCCGGGCGGATGATCCCCAATTTTACCGCCAATGCGCTGAGCGCCAAAGGCGAGTTTGCCAGGATTCGTTCCCAGCCGTTAGTGGAAAGGGCGGCTTTCCTTGCCATCATCGCCACCGCCGCCGCCGACTTGGCTGGCGCCGGCGGCTGGATTGGCGGTGTTCCGGCCCTGGCCGCGGCGCTGGCCCTGGCCTTGCGCATGAGGTATTGGGCGACAGCCAAGACCTTCGGGCAACCCATTTTATGGGTTCTTCATTTGGGTCATGCCTGGTTGTCGGTCGGTTTCGCCTGCCGGGGCTTGGCCGGGCTGACCCATATGATGCCGGTCGGCACCGCCCTTCACGCCCTGACCATCGGCGCTATTGGGACCATGGTGTTGGCGGTGATGACGCGAGCCTCGCTGGGTCACACGGGGCGGCCTTTTGTGGTTAACCGGTCGATCATGGTGGCGTATGTTCTGCTCACCTTGGCGGCGATTGCGCGGATCGCCGCGCCGTTCGCCCATGGGGAAGGTTACGGAAACCTCGTCATTGCCGCGGGGCTTCTATGGGTGTCGGCCTTTACCATTTTTTTGGTGGTCTACTGGCCGGTTTTGACGGGCCCACGGGCCGATGGGTCGGGCGGATGAAAATTCATCAGCGGTGATCGGTTCCGCTTTCTGTCATTGCAGTAGCAGCGCAATGCCGGGATGTCGGTCAATTTGACATGCTGGCCCTTGGCTATGACGCCATTTTTCCGTAATTTTGCCAGCGCTCGCTACAGGCTTTCCGGTTTCATTCCCAAATGGGCGGCGACCAAGGACTTGTCGTAAGGAAGTTTGATAATCGCCGTTCCCTCATGAGCCTCGCTCAGGCTGAGCAGGAAATCGCTTAGCCGTTGCGGCGTGGATTGGGCCTGCAATTGCTCGATGCGGAGAATCAGTTTGTGCAGCCGATTCGACAGGGTTCCCAGCATCTTCAAGGCAAGCGCACCGTCCTCGCGGAGAAGCCGCAGGAACGGCGCCGAAGGAATTTCCAGTAGTCGGACGTCGTCCACCACTTCGCCGCTGGCCGGATAAAAATCGCCCATGAAAATCGCCGCCTCGGCGACCGTTTCCCCGGTTCTGAGTATGGCCACCACCGTCTGTTCCCCCTCACTCGTATCACGGAACATCTTGATCCAGCCTTCGAGGATGAGAAAAAAACCGATTGGCCGCCTCTCTCCTCAAAAAAAGAAGTTTGCCGCGGGGATGCTCGGCCATTCGCGAGATCTCAACAACGCGGCCGAGTACGCTCTCCGGCAACTCCGCGAACTGCGGCGTCCGGCGGACGGTCTCCATGTCCTTGCTGGTCAGTGCTTTCATGGCCGCGCCGCGAACCCCTCCTCCTCGACGGCTTCGTTTGGGTGACCATAAACCGAAATTGGCCCGCAACGCAAAAATGCGCCGGCCCCATCAACGGGGCGAAGGAGAAGACTTTTTGCGCAATCGCTCAAACGCCCAGGCGGCGGCTTCCCGGACCAGCGGCGAAGGGGAATCCAAATGGCCATTGGCCGTCTTGGCGAGGCCGGCCTCGCCACTGTTGCCAGCGGCGATAAGCAAGTTGCGCAGCAATCGGTCGTGGCCCAGGCGCTTGATGGGGGAGCCGGCGAAAATCTCGCAGAAAGCGGCATCATCCAAGTTGGCGAGATCGGCCAAGCGGGGCGCCGTTGCCTGCGGTCTGGGAAAGAACCTGTCGTGGTGCGTAGGTAATGCATATTTGTTCCACGGACAGACCGCCAAGCAATCGTCGCAACCAAAGATGCGGTTGCCCATTTTTTCCTTCAAGGGATCTGGAATCGTTCCCTTATTCTCGATGGTCAGGTATGAGATGCAGCGGCTGGCGTCGATTCTATAGGGTTCGGACAAGGCCTCCGTCGGACAGGCCTCCCGGCAACGGTTGCACGAGCCGCAAAGATCGGTGGCCGGATCGTCCGCTGGCAATTCGAGAGTCGTGAACACTTCCGCTAAGAACAACCAGGAACCGAAATCCCGCGAAACCAGGTTGCTGTGCTTGCCCTGCCAGCCGAGCCCGGCGCTAGCGGCCAGCGGCTTTTCCATCACCGGCGCGGTATCGACGAAAACCTTGACTTGACCGCCGTGGCGTTCGCACATCCATCGCGCTAGCTGCTTGAGACGCTTCTTGATGAAGGAGTGGTAGTCGGCGCCTTGCGCATAGACGCTGACCATACCCCGGCGGCGGCGGCGAAGGCCGGCCAGGGGATCGGACGCCGGCCCGTAGTTCATACCGAGGACGACGATACCGCAAGCTTCCGGCCACAGCGCTTTCGGCGCGGCACGACGTTTTGCGGTATCGGCCATCCAGGCCATGTCGCCGTGCCGGCCCAGGGCCAGAAACGCCGCCAGGTCGCTTTTCCGCCGATGGTTGGTGTCGGCGGAGCAAAAGCCGACGGCATCGAAACCCAGCGCCCGCGCTTTTTCGCGGATGGCTTCC
Organism: Rhodospirillales bacterium; assembly: GCA_036012725.1. Classification (GTDB taxonomy): domain Bacteria; phylum Pseudomonadota; class Alphaproteobacteria; order Rhodospirillales; family 2-02-FULL-58-16. The sequence goes on along the minus strand of DASCPW010000054.1, from coordinate 22,134 downwards.
TTGACCTTGTTCATCGCCTCCTCGCCAGACACATTTCCTATATGATATCTACCCAGTCCTTGGAAGGACGGCAATGAGACGGAACACTAGGCAATGAGCGAAAAACCCAAGGCAGTGGTGTTGCTGAGCGGCGGCTTGGACTCTGCCACCGTTCTCGCCATCGCCCTGGAGGCCGGATTCACCACTCTTGCCCTGACTTTCCGTTATGGCCAACGCCATCAAGCGGAGGTCACGGCGGCCGAGCGGATCGCCCGGGCGGCGGCGGTCGAAAAGCACATCATCGCCGAGATCGACCTCCGCGCCTTCGGCGGCTCGGCCCTGACCGGCAATATCGAGGTGCCGAAGGACCGCAAGGTGGCCGAGATCGGCGCCGCCATCCCCGTCACTTACGTTCCGGCCCGCAATACCATCTTTCTTTCCCATGCCCTGGCGTTCGCGGAAGTCGAGGCGGCGCACGATATTTTTATCGGCGTCAACGCGCTTGATTACAGCGGCTATCCCGATTGCCGCGAAGAATACATCGGCGCCTTCGAGGTCATGGCCAACCTGGCGACCAAGGCCAGCGTCGAGGGAAAGCGGAAAATCACCATCCGCGCTCCCCTCATCAAGCTGGGCAAGGCTGGGATCATCCGCAAGGGCCTGGATCTGGGCGTCGATTATGGATTGACCATGAGCTGCTACGACCCCGGTCCCGGCGGCGCCCCTTGCGGCCGCTGCGACGCCTGTCTGCTGAGACTAAAGGGTTTCGAGGAAGCCGGCTTGGCCGATCCACTTTGTTACTCGGCCGGCGGCGGTGGCGGGTAATGGCTTACAGGGTCAAGGAACTCGTCTTCACCCTCCAGGGCGAGGGCGCCAACGCTGGGCGCCCCGCCGTCTTGTGCCGGTTTGCCGGCTGCAACCTGTGGTCCGGCCTGGAAAAGGACCGAGCCGCCGCCGTTTGCGCTTTTTGCGACACCGATTTTCTCGGCACCGATGGCGATGGTGGCGGCATCTTTACCGGCGCCCGGGAGCTGGCCGCCGCCGCCAAGGCCAAATGGGCCGTGGCGCCGGGGTCTCCGCTGGTCGTCTGCACCGGCGGCGAGCCCTTGTTGCAACTGGACGCCGCCGCCGCCGCCGCGCTCGGTGACGCCGGTTTTTATGTCGCGATCGAAACCAACGGCACCCTGCCGGTACCGGATGGTGTTGACTGGATCTGCGTCAGCCCGAAGGCAGGCGCCCCACTAGCGCGGACAAGCGGTGATGAGCTGAAGCTCGTCTACCCTCAAGAAGGGGCCGATCCCGAACAATTCGAAAGGCTCGATTTCCGGCACTTCTTCCTGCAGCCCATGGACGGCGCCGAGCGGGCCCGCAATACCGAATTGGCGACGCGGTACTGTCTGGGACATCCGCAATGGCGGTTAAGCTTGCAAATTCATAAATTTCTCGGCATCCCTTGAAAGCGATGGCAATGGACATCTACAAAGAATTCACTTTCGAAGCGGCGCACCGGCTGCCCAATTTGCCCGAGGATCACAAGTGCCGGCGCCTGCACGGCCATTCATTCGCGGCCGAAATTCATGTCGGCGGCGAGCTTGATTCCGGCCTCGGCTGGGTCGCCGATTTCGCAACCATCGCGGCGGCTTTTCAGCCGCTTCACGACCAACTCGACCACCGCTATCTGAACGAGGTCGAAGGACTGGAAAATCCGACCAGCGAGAATATCGCCCGCTGGATCTGGCGGCGGCTGGCGCCCCGCCTGCCGGGCCTGAGCAAGGTGGTGTTGCGGGAGACCTGCGCCGCCGGCTGTGTCTACCAAGGCGAGAACGAATGAATTATCCCCGCCCCTTGTAAGGCACCACCCCCTGGTCGGGAATCCACAAGCCTTTCGGCGGCTCGCCGGTCTGGTAGAAGACGTCGATGGGGATACCGCCGCGCGGAAACCAGTAGCCGCCGATGCGCAACCATTTCGGTTTCGCCGCCGCTTCTATCTTCTTAGCAATTGCCACCGTGCAGTCCTCGTGGAAGGCGCCGTGGTTGCGAAACGACGCCAGATAGAATTTCAAGGATTTACTCTCGACGATTAGCGCATCGGGCGCGTAATCGATGACCAGGTGGGCGAAGTCCGGCTGGCCGGTCACCGGGCAGAGCGAAGTGAACTCCGGGCAGCTGAAACGGACCATGTAATCGGTCTTGGCCCGTGGGTCGGCTACGCATTCAAGTGCTGCCTCTTCGGGAGAGGCCGGGATTTCGGCCTTGCCACCCAATTGGGTCAGGGTCTCGTAGACAGGTTTCGTCATTGGCCGCCCTTATATCCTCTCGATGTCGCCGGCCGCCTGTTCGTCAGTGAAAGCGGCGGCGAAAGCGGCGAAGGTTGCCTCGGCAATGGCCCGGCGCATGGCCGCCATCAGATCCTGATAGTAATGCAAGTTGTGCCAGGTTAGCAGCATCGAAGCGAGGATTTCCTTGGCCTGAAGCAGATGGTTCAAATAGGCGCGGCTGTAATTTCGGCAGGCCGGGCAAGCGCAATCCTCGTCCAGGGGGCGGGGGTCGGCGGCATGGCGCGCGTTGCGCAAGTTAATGCTGCCAAAGCGGGTAAAGGCCTGACCGGTGCGCCCGGAACGGGTCGGCATGACGCAATCGAACATGTCAATGCCGTGCCCGACGGCGCCGACCAAATCATCGGGCTTGCCGACGCCCATCAGATAGCGGGGGCGCCCGGCGGGGAAAAGCGGCGTGCTGAACTCGACGATCTCGAACAGGGCCTCTTGGCCTTCGCCGACGGCCAAGCCGCCGATGGCGTAGCCGTCAAAATCGATGGCCTTCAAGGCATCGGCGGATTCGGCGCGCAAGTCCCCGTGAACGCCTCCCTGATTGATGCCGAAAAGGCCGAAGCCCGGGCGTTCCTCGAAGGCCGCTTTCGAACGTTCGGCCCAATGCATGGACAGGCGCATGGAGCTGGCGACCTCATCTTTGGTCGCCGGGAAGGGGGTGCATTCGTCGAAAGCCATGCTGATATCGGCGCCGAGGGCGTGCTGAAGGCGCACGGATTTCTCCGCCGTCAATTGGTGGCGGCTGCCGTCGATGTGGGACTGGAAGACGACACCGTCCTCATTGATGGTTCTGAGCTTGGCCAGGGACATCACCTGAAAGCCGCCGGAATCGGTAAGGATCGGTCCCGGCCAATTCATGAAGCGGTGCAAACCACCGAGCGCCTCGATGGTCTCGGTACCCGGGCGCAACATCAAATGGTAGGTATTGCCGAGAATGATCTCTGCTCCCGTCGCCGCCACCGCGTCCGGCGCCATCGCCTTGACCGTCGCCGCCGTGCCCACCGGCATGAAGGCCGGCGTTTCGATGGACCCGCGTCCGGTCGTCAGCCGTCCCCGCCGGGCGCCGCCGTCGGTGGCGAGAAGTTCGAAGCTGGTGCCGCTCACCGATGCGCCTCCTTATGTTCGAGCAGGCAGCTATCGCCATAGGAATAGAACCGGTAGCCGCCCCGCTTGGCGTGTTCATAGGCCCGTTTCATGGTCTCCAGGCCGGCGAAGGCGGCGACCAGCATAAAGAGGGTGGAACGCGGCAAATGAAAGTTGGTAAGCAGCAAATCGACGATCCTGAAGCGGTGTCCGGGGGTAATAAAAATATCGGTCTCGCCGCTGAACGGGGATATGCGCCCGTCGCCGCCGGCCGCCGTCTCCAAAAGCCTCAGCGATGTCGAGCCAACCGCGACGAGGCGTCCGCCGGCGGCTTGGGCGGCTTTGACGGCGGCTACTGCCGCCTCGCCGATCTCGCCCCATTCGGGGTGCATTTGGTGATCCACTGTGTCTTCGGTCCGGACCGGCAAAAAGGTTCCGGCCCCGACGTGCAGGGTGATGGCCGTCCGCTTGATGCCCCTGGCGTCCAGCGCCGCCAGCAGTTGGGGCGTGAAATGCAATCCCGCCGTCGGCGCCGCCACAGCGCCCGGCTTGACGGCGAAAACGGTCTGATAATCGCACCGGTCGCGGTCATCGGCAAGGGTGTTACGCTTGATGTAAGGCGGCAGGGGCATGGCCCCGAAGGCTTCCAGCGCCGCCCGTAAATCATCGCCGCCACGGTCGAAAGCGAGTGTTACCTCGCCATCTCGGCCCTTGGCTTCGACTGTGGCGAAAAAACCATCGGCAAAATCGATCCGCTCACCAATTTTGAGTTTTCGCGCCGGCTTGGCGAACGCCCGCCAGCGGCCGGCAAGTTGTTTCCTGAAAAGTGTCACCTCCACTTTCGCGGCGCCTCGCCTGCCGGCAAGACGCGTCGGGATCACCCGGGTGTCGTTGAAGACAAGAAGGTCGCCGGCCCGCAACAGGTTCGGCAAATCGCCGATGGCATGGTCGCGAAAAGTCTCCCCTACGGCGAGAAGACGCGACGCGTCCCTGGGGACAATGGGCCTTTGGGCGATGAACTGGGGCGGCAGGTCGAAATCGAAAGCATCCACCTTCATGGGCCGATCCAAGGGAAAGTCGCGACTGGGAAGGCGGGCACCTTAACGAAAACAGGGAGCAAAGGACAAATAATCCCGGATCGGCTAGGGCGGATCGCTTCGGGCGGCGGCGGAGAAAACGCCAGCCATACCCTCTTTCACTTGTTATCTAATGTACTGAAATTTCGTGAGAAATTTAGTATACTAATGAATCGGCATAAGGCCTACTTTTGTTGAGGAGGGATATCAGGTGGCAGAGTGTAGAGGTGTGGTCTCCATGTATACCGGCGCTTTTAAGAAGGACTGGCTCCGGTGTGCCACCCGAAGGTCGAAAGGCGCGGTTTCTGGCTTGGTTTTCTAGGATCTCGGAACCAAATTGCCAGCGCCGGGCCATCCTTTAGACAGGCTTATCCGCCTGCTCCTTGCCATCGCAATGTCGCGAGGAAGGAACCATGTTTAACCACTTGATAAAGGGTGTGTCCCTTGTGCTTGCCTCGCTCTTATTTTGTCTTGTTCCCTACGCCGCCAAGGGAACCAATGTGGCGGTGAGCCAGGTAGCCGGCGGCGCGCAACCCCATGTCGGCTTTATGCACACAAGGGAGCTGGCCTTGAACACCAAACGCTATCCCCAACAGTATAACTTGCATGGAATAGACGGCATCCCGGTGGGCAAGCACAAGTACCACATGGCCGTAACCGTATTTGATACCGCCACCAATGAACGTATCTCGGACGCAAGGGTTAAGGTGATGGTGGCGTCTCTCCCCTTCGGCAAGCCGTTCGTGGCGCTTCCGGCGATGACGGCCGCCGGGGCCGTCGGATACTGTGGCTTTTTCGACATGCCGGCGCATGATCTTTATGTCATCGATCTGCATATCAAACGGCGTGACGTCGCGCGCGAGCTCAAGATGCGGTTTATGCACGAACCACCGGATTGACCGGTCCGGGCCGAAGATAGGATAGGGGTAGGGGTGCCTCAGGCGGCGCCGGTCAGGGCGTTGGGGGCGCCGTATTCGGTCTTTTTCCGCCCCGCCCTGCGAGGCTTGTGCACGGGGCGCAACCGACCGATGTGTATCCCTTTTCAGTCAAGGGGTGGCGGGGAAGGTTGCGTTCCGTGAAAGCAGCCTCGATACGAGCCGGCGGCCAAGCGGCTAGGGGGTTGATCTTGATCCGGCCATCGATGAATTCGAAGACCGCCAGTCCCGACCTTTCGCCGCCGTGGAAATGTTTGCGGCCGGTGGTCCAGGCGTCAAATCCGCGCAACGCCTTGACGAGAGGCTGCATCTTGCGAAGACGGCAGCAATTGTCGGTGGCGGTGAGAGGCAATATCCGCTCCGGATCAAAAGTTTCGAGGGCCGCCGGATCGGGGCTCACCGTGCGCACGTCCTTGAGACCCAGGTGTGATTGCAAGACGTCGCGGTAAGCCAGGGTTTCCTCGAACAACAGACCGGTATCGAGAAAAATTACCGGCGTTGCGGCGTCGATTTCCGCCACCAAGTCGAGCAATACCGCCGCCTCGGTCCCGAATGACGAAGCGACGGCGACGCGGCCGGGAAATTCATCCCGGATCATGGCGGCGAGCAGTTGCCGGGCGTTGAGATGCCCAAAGCGGTCGTTCAGCCGCCGCGCCAGCTCCTCGCCGGCGCCAGCTTGGTCTATCGGTTCGACCGTCTCGCCGATGCCCGGCGCCGGCGGCACGTCGATCAGCAAACGCCGTTCGACGGCGGCTTCCGATTCCTCGATCCAGGCATCCAGGGCCAGGTTGAGGAGAATGACTCCGGCGCCGGCGTGAGCCTTGGCGGCGGCTTCCAGAACCGCATGCAGGGCAACGATCAGTTTCTTGTCGCCTCGGTAATGGGCCCTAACGCCGGGAATCAAAGCCTCGTCATGGTCCGCCATGACCTCAATACCGGCTACCAACAAAAGACGCCGGCAAGCCCATAAAATGGAACGTCCGGCGACGCGAAGAGCAAGGTCGCGGCTGCCCAGTTCAAGGAGCCGGTCGACATCAAGGCGCTCGACCCGCGCCAGGTCGGCAAGGTATTCGCCGACCACCACCGGCGCGGCGCACTCTCCCGGCCCCGACGGCGATGGATCGAAAACGGCGCTCTCGCCCCTGTCTATGAACAGTTCCCTGGCGTCCCGGTCATAACCGGCGGCCAGGGAATCGACAAGGGATTCGATATGCTCCTCGCCAAGGCGGCGGACCCATTGGCGCATGCTTTCGCCGTCCTGGTGGGTGCGGCTGTATTCACCGAGGATCAGTTTGAGCGTCGCCTTGGCGTGGCTGGCGGGGACCGTCGGTCCCGTGAAGCCGATTTCGCCGGCCCGGCGGCCATTGCCGCCTAAGTGAATTTGATAATGAGGGGCGCTTTTGCCGTCGATTTTTTTGGCCAGGCCGTGCAAGCCGATGTCGGCGAGATGGTGCTGGCCGCAAGAATTGGGGCAGCCTGAAATGCGGATTCGTATTTCCGGAAATTCAGCCAGCTCGTCGGCGTCGGCGAGCAACTCAGCAGCGAAAGCGTGGGAGTTGGTGATGCCGATGGGGCAGGTGCTGGTGCCCATGCAAGAGACCACGTCGCCCAGGCCCTTCGGCTGGTCGCCGACATCGAAGCCAAGATCCCGGACCTGCTCGACGAAGCTCACGGCGTTGGCGGCGGGAAGACCGATGGCGATGATGTTTTGGTCGCGGGTCAGGCGAAACTCCCGGGCTCCCTGGCGTTCGGCTATATCGGAGAGCTTGAGCAGACGCTCCGAGTCCAGCAGACCAAGGGGTGGCCGGACGACCACGCCGCGCCGGCCATCATGCTGGTCGATCAACGCGCCGGGCAGGGGCGGGGGAGCATCGCCGCCGGTTGGTCTGCGCCAACGCAGGGGTTGCCAGGGCCGCCGGGAGAGGGCGCGGGCGCGTTCGAACTCTTCCTTGAAAAGGCGGATGAAAGCGCTCTCGCCCAGCCGCTCGACCAGGAACTTGAGGCGCGAGGCCATTTTTTTCTTGCGGTTGGAAAAACGATGGTGGACGCGCGCCAGGGCTTCTTGGACGGCGCCCATCTCGTCTTCGCCGACGAACTCCATGAGCACGATGGCGGCTCGTGGCTTGCTGCCCAAACCGCCGCCGGCCATAACCTTGAACCCCGGCTGGCCATCCCTGACGGTGGCGATGAAGCCCAGATCGTCGATGGAGGAGAAACCGCAATCGTGGTCACAGCCGGAAACGGTGGCCTTGAACTTGCGCGGCATGTGTTGAACCAAGGGATGGCGAATCCAATTGGACACCAACTGCCTGGCGACGATGCCGGCGTCGACGTGCTCGTGCGGGCAAACGCCGGCAAGGGCGCAGGAGGTGATGTTGCGGAAGGTGTTGCCGGAGGACTCGCGGGTGGTCACGCCTGAACGGTTGAGGGCCTTCAGAAGTCCTTGCAGGGCGTCCAAGGTGACGTAATAGAACTGAAAATCTTGGCGCGTGGTGATGAGAATGTCGCCGCCGCAGAATTTCTGGTTGGCCCGGGCCAATTCCCGCGCTTGCTCGAAACTCAACAGGCCGCCCGGGATCTTCGCCCGCACCATGTGCATGGCCTCTTGTCTTTGGGCATAGATGCCAAAACGTAAACGGAAGGTCGTCCACCTTTCCTCGGGCCACGAGCCCAGCATGAATTTATTAACTACGTCGCCAAATTCGTCGATATCGGAAATATTGGCTAGCGGCTCGGGCGGCCTGTCTTCGGCGACCCGGGGCGACGTTTCAACATTGGCAAGCTGCGGCATGATAATAAAACATATATATATTGTATATAAATATATATGACATATATAATATGGTAAATAAATTTAGTCAATAAAATATTTGGTGTATATCAAAATAAAGCTAGGCCGAAGCGAGCCTCCGAACAGGCGTCTTCACGGCGGTGCCGACCTTGCCTATAGTTTGCCGCCGGAAGACCGAAAAGCATCCAGTCCAGGTTCGCGGGAGGGAGCCCATGCATGTCACCATCGTTCACGTCACCGTCAAGCCGGACCGCATCGACGATTTCATCGCCGCGACGCGCGTCAATCATTTTGGATCGGTGCAAGAAGCCGGAAACCTGAGGTTCGATGTGTTGCAGGATAGCGCCGCGCCGACGAAATTCGCCCTCTACGAAGCTTACGCTCGGCCGGAGGACGCGGCGGCCCACAAGCAAACCAAGCATTATCTCGGCTGGCGCCAGGCTGTCGCCGAGATGATGGCCGAACCGCGCCGGGGCGTTCCATACCAAGGACTGTTCCCGAAAGATTAGATTCCCATGGCCGCGATAGATCCTTTTGTCATATCCAGGTTGCCGCGAATCGTGTTCGGTGCCGGGGCGGCGGACTCGGTTGCCGAACAGGCCGCCGCTTTCGGCGGGCGCGCCCTCGTCGTCACCGGCGCCCGGTCATTGCGGGCGATGCCCTTTTGGCGGCGCTTGCGCGAAGGGCTGGATGGGAACGGCATGGCCTGGGAATCCTTCGTCGTCGCCGGTGAGCCTTCCCCGGATCTAATCGACGAGGCGGTGGCCCAATACCGGGACGCCGCCTTTGACCTGGTCATCGGCATCGGCGGCGGCAGCGCCATGGACGCGGCCAAGGCCATCGCCGGCCTGCTCAAGACCGGCAACTCGGTGCTCGACCATCTGGAAGGGATGGGGCCGGAGATACCCTATCAAGGGCCTGCCGTCCCTTTCATCGCCGTTCCGACAACGGCGGGCACTGGCAGCGAGGCGACCAAGAACGCGGTACTGAGCCGGCTTGGCGAGGAGGGATTCAAGAAGTCATTCCGCGACGAGGCGCTGGTCGCCAGGCTCGCCATAGTCGACCCGGCGCTCCTCGAATCCTGCCCGCCAACGGTCCTCGCCGCCAACGGCATGGACGCCTTCACCCAGCTTTTGGAATCGTATGTTTCGATTCGCGCCAACCCGCTGACCGAGGCGCTCGCCTGGTCCGGCATGGAAGCCTTTGGCAAAGGCTTCTTCACGGCCTGGCAAGGAGATGGAGAAAGCGCCGCGGCGGGCCGCTCGCAAATCGCCTATGCCTCGCTGATGTCGGGCATCTGCCTGGCCCAGACCGGACTCGGTTCGGTGCACGGGCTGGCACAGCCCCTGGGCGCCTTTTTCTCCATTCCCCATGGCGTCGTCTGTGGCACCCTGGTCGCCGAGGCCAGCGAGGTCAATTTCGCCGCTTTGCTGGAACGCGAACCGGATAGCCCGGCGCTCGACAAATACCACCGCGTCGCCGGCCTCCTCGTCGGCCAGGCCTTCAGCGATCGCGACGAAGCCCTGGACACCCTGGTCAAAACCCTGAGGATGTGGACGGAAAAATTGTCCTTGCCCCGGTTGGGTGCTTACGGTGTCAACGAAACCCATATGGAAAAGATCGTCGCCGGCAGCCGTGGGTCGAGCATGAAAACCAACCCCATCGTTTTGGCCGACAGGGAAGTGGCAGAGATCGTTTCCCGGCGTTTATGAAAAGGCGCTCCGGAGTCGAGGGTGCCCTGGAAATGAGACGGAGCACTAAGCAGCCGTGAAACATGGCGGGTCAGGGAAAGTGAATAGGCGCGAGCGGCGGCGCCGCGCCAAGTTGCAAAAACGGCAAGGAACGCCCACCGCGCCGCCGCCCGGAGCTGCCTTGGGGCGCTGCGCGGTGATTTGCGCGCCAGGGTGGGGCTATCCGGCCTGACCGACGCCAAGGCCTTTACCGAAAAACTGGAAGCTGCCTACCGCCGCATATGGCGGCACTGGTGCGCGGGGCGCAATGGCTCGTGATCGTTCGCCAAGCCCCGGCCATCAGGGACGCAACATAACGCCGCCGATGGCGAAGCGCATCATTCGTTGTGGACGGCCGAGGTGATCTTGAGGGAGCTCAGAAGCCGTCGCGTTCCAAACGTTTGCGCTCCAGCTTGCGGGCGCGGCGGACGGCTTCGGCTTTTTCCCGGGCCTTGCGCTCGGACGGCTTCTCATACGATCGCCGCAGCTTCATTTCGCGGAAGACGCCTTCGCGTTGCATCTTTTTTTTCAGCGCTTTCAGGGCCTGGTCGACGTTGTTGTCGCGGACGGTTACTTGCACGTAGGTTTTCTTTCCTTGGCAAAATGGCAAAACGGACGCAAGCGGGGGCTTGTGTCCGAGAGGGAGGCCTTCTAACACATTCAACCGGGGATGGGAAGGTCCGTTTCAAGGGCGCGGCGAAGCCGCGTCGGATAGGACTCCTAAACGCTATGAACATGAATGAACGGAAATCCACAATATGGCTATTTTAAAAATTGCCCGCATGGGCCATCCGGTTCTGCGCCGCGCCGCCGAACCCATTGCCGACCCGACGGCGTCGGAAGTCACCGCCCTCGTCGGGCACATGGTCGATACGATGGCCGATGCCGACGGCGTCGGTCTTGCGGCCCCACAGGTATACGTTCCCGCCCGCCTGGTGATCTATCGTATTCCGCCGGCGCCCGACGCGCCCGAGCGCTATCGTGCCGCCGGCCTCGGCGAGGAATCGCCGGAAGTGCCTTTAAGCGTACTCATTAATCCCAAGATCGAGCCGCTGACCGATGACAGCGAGGAGGCTTTAGAAGGCTGTTTATCGGTGCCCGGCATGACCGGCATGGTGCGGCGCCCGACCCGCATAGGCTATCGCGCCCTCGGCCTTGACGGTGGCGAGATCGAGGGGACGGCGGAAGGCTTCCATGCCCGCGTCATTCAGCATGAGTGCGACCATCTGGAAGGCATCCTCTTTCCCAGGCGCATGACCGACCTGGCGACGTTCGGTTTCGCGGAGGAGATCGAGCGCTGCCTGATGGAGGAAAGGAAAGAAGAAGAGCCGGAAAACGGCTGATGGCAAGAATTTCATGGTCTTGACCATTTCCCAGGACAGCGGCGGCGGGACGGCGGTGAGGAAGTTCTTCAATAAGCGAAATCTCACCAACTTTCCCATTTTCATCGACAAGGACAGGAGACTGGGAAGAGCCTTCAAGCAGGGTCTTCTACCCACCACCATGCTTCTCGATGCCGAGAACAGGGAACTGGGACGGATCGTTGGCCCCGTCGACTGGGATTCGCCCGAGGCCCTGGCTTTCATCAGGCGCTATCTTCCGGGTGGCGGCAAGTAGACGCCTTCGGAGTTCATTCTGCCCATGGGCCTTCTTGTCCAGATGGCAGGAGCCGATGACAAAAGGCCCGGGGAAACCTTTGCTCCGGCATGCGATAGTGATAAGCTCAATCGTCCTGGACAGGTGTCATGAAACAACAAAAGATTGAAGATAAAATTCTCGTCGCCGCCTTGGCGCACGTACCCTTCGACGGCTGGGGGATGAAGGCCCTGAAACAGGGCGCCGTCGATTTGGGCTTGCCTCCGGACAGGGCGCTACGCGCTTTTCCCTATGGCGCCTTGCAAGCCGCCGAACACTTTGCCGATTACGCCGACCGGCAAATGTTGGCCGAACTGGACCGTTTGGATTTGCAATCCATGCGGGTGCGCGACCGGGTGGCGGCGGGCCTGCGCCTGCGTTTGCAAGCCTTGGGCCCCCACCGCAAGGCGGTGCAGAGGCTGCTTTCCTTCCTGGCGCGGCCGGGCCATGGCGGAGCGGCGGCGAAGATGACTTGCAAAACCGTCGACGCTATTTGGTATGCCGCCGACGATACCTCGGCTGATTTCAATTACTATAGCAAGCGCGGCCTGTTGCTCGCCGTCTACACGGCGACGCTCCTTTGCTGGCTGGGCGATGATTCGGATGATTTCGCCGAAACCTGGGGTTTTCTCGACCGCCGCTTGGCCGAAGTTCTGAAAATCCCTGCCTGGCGAGCGAAACTGGCCCGCGTACTGTCCCGCCCGCCGTGGCCGGCGGCGCCCGGCATGGGCGGCGAGAAACGCCCTTAAACCCTGTTACCGTTTCACTCGCCGGCGGCGAAGTATTTTTATGCCTCGGGAGTGGCGGGAACGCCGGCCGTTTGCTTGGCGCGAAAATCATCGACGGCGCTGGCGACGGTCTCGTCCCCAAGGGCGACAATGGCGGCCGCTAGCAAAGCGGCGTTGATGGCGCCGGCTTTGCCGATGCCGAGTGTTCCAACGGGCACGCCGGGCGGCATCTGCACCATCGCCAGGAGCGCGTCGAGGCCGCCCAAGAGTTTGCCTTCCATGGGTACGCCCAGCACCGGCAACGGCGTTAGCGCCGCCGCCGATCCGGGCAGGGCGGCGGCCATGCCGGCGCCGGCAATGAGCACTTTCAGGCCCCGCTCTTTAGCGCCGGTAGCATATTCCTCCAGGCGTTTCGGCGTCCTGTGGGCGGAGATGACGCGGGTTTCCAAAGACACCCCCAGCTTATCGAGGGTTTCGGCGGCGTGGCGCATGACCGGCCAGTCGGACTGGCTGCCCATGATTATGCCGACGGTGGGGGCGGCGTTGGTCATCGAAAGGGGCTCCTTACCTGTAAGGCGGAATGAAAAAACGGTAATTATATGGATTGACGCCATGATCGCCAAGTGGCGCCCGGAATCGCTTTTTTCACGGCGCCCGGAGTATTAGCTTGAAAGGCGTAAAGGGTAAAGGCGGAAAGCCGTGGTAGACGTCAGCAAAGTGAACGCCATCAGCCCGATCCACACCGCCTACACCAAAGGCGGGCAATGGCAGGCGTCACCTTAACAGGACCGTAGGCCGCCGCGCCGCCAGAGCGTCTCCGATGTTGCGGGCGTTCCGGCGACGGAGCTAACGCCCAAGGTGCAGGAAGCGCTCACCGATATCCTCCATGAGTTCGACCATATGCGTCATCAATTGGAGCATTCCCGCGCCCATGTCGCCTATCTGGAAGAGGCCGCCGACAACAATTCCTTTTTGCCAGTGAAGAGCCGGCACGGCCTGATGCGGGAGCTTTCGCGGCGCCAGCTCGTTTCCGAACGGGTGGAAACCACCAGCAGCTTCGTCTATATCCGTCTCCGCGCTATCGATATTATCGGTGAGGAGCTGGGCCATTTGGCGGCCCAAGAGGCGCTGAAACATGTCGCCGCGATCCTCCATCAAGGACTGCGCGCCAGCGACGCCATCGGCTGTCTCGGCGGCAACGCTTTCGGTATCATCCTGGCCCTTGCCGGAAGCGAGACCGCCTTGGCAAAAACCCACGACCTCGCCGTCGGCGACAGCCCCGAGGAGATCTTCGGTGCCGCCAACCGTGACTTGCTGGTCCGGCGTAAATCTGGCGATGCCGGCGCGAGTGGCGGCAAAGGCGGCGGCTAAGGCCCTCCCGCGCGGCGGGGCGCCGCGATGGCTCAAGCGATGATGTCGGGCAGCAACTGGTTTTCCAGCCGGTTGATCTGGTCTCTCAACGCCAGTTTGCGTTTTTTCAGCCGCTGCACTTGCAGCTGGTTATAGACCCCATGATCGGAGATGCGGGCGATCACATTGTCGAGATTGCGATGTTCGGACCTCAGTTCCGCGAGCTTTGCTTTGAGGGAGTTGGTTTCTTTCATTTGCCTCGCCCGGCAACGGCTTGCTCTGAACCCTAGCGGATGAAAACCCCATCATAACAAATTCTTGAAAGAAGTGGTATGGCTGATAACGGGGCCTCGGTCCGGGAAGCGTCCCGCGTCCAGGGCCGGGGGTCTTTTAGCGCCGTCCCAGGGAGTGTTTGCCGGGCCGCGCCAAGGCCAATCTTATGGATTTTTTGGGGCGATTGGGGTATGATGGCTTTTTGAGGCGACCTATTACCCCCTGTACCTAAATGGAAGGAAATTGCCATGAGTCTTGATGAGCGTATCGAATCCCTGAAATCCAAACATCGTGCTCTTGAAGACGCCATCGAAAAAGAAAATCACCGTCCCCTTCCTAACGATCTAGAAATCAACACCCTCAAAAAACAAAAACTTCGAATCAAAGACGAACTCGCCAGCCTTAGTTCCTAAAACAAGCCTGAACAGGCCGCCATGGCGGCACACGGGTTTGCGTTGCCGACGATGCTTTGCGGCGACGAGAAATTTCCGCTGCCCTTTGTTTCCTCCTTTCGGCATTTCCAGCGAGGTGATGCTAAAGCCCCGCCGGCAATGGGCCATGGCTTTAGGAATACCGCCGGGGTGGAAGATGGAAATTAGTGAACTTTTCGCTCTCCTCGGCGTCGATACCAGAGACCTTGCAAAAGGCGGCCTTGTCGTTCGTTCGCCCCTGGATGGCGCCGAGATCGCCAGGCTAAGGACGGATTCCCCGGCCGACGTGGAGAACAAGGTCACCCTTGCCGACGACGCCTTTTTGCAATGGCGGCGGGTGCCGGTGCCCCGGAGCGGCGAGCTCATTCACCTTTTCGGCGAGCAACTGAGGGCGTTCCAAGACCCGCTGGCCAGACTGGTGAGCGTGGAATGCGGGAAAATCCTACAGGAAAGCCTGGGTGAGGTGCGGGAGATGATCGAACATCTGCGACTTTGCCGTCGGCTTGTCGCACCAGCTTCACGGCCTCACCATTGCTTGCGAGTGGCCCGCGCACCGGATGATGGAGACTTGGCATCCGCTGGGCCCCGTCGGCGTGATCACCGCTTTTAATTTCCCGGTCGCCGTTTGGGCGTGGAACTTCGCCTTGGCTCTGGTCTGCGGTGATCCGGTGGCCGCGATATCGGCCGACGCCTGGAAGAACTACATGCGCCGGGCCACTAATACCGTCAACTATTCCAATGACCTACCGTTTGCCCAAGGGATTTAGTTCGCCGAGGGTTAATCGACGCCGCAGGCGCAGTTGCTGACCAGCATGTCGTAACAGCCGCAGAAATGGGATTTATCGTCGGCGGCGTCTCCCTCAGCTTTTGCTTCGCCGGCGGCATCCCCCACCGTTTCGTCCAGTACGCCTTTCGGGTCGGCGATTAGACGGTCCTTAAACAGCGGGTCCGCCCAGGCCTTGGCGATCATCTCGGCCAGTCGTTCGACGGCCATGGCGTCGGCGCCGTCGGTTTCCCATTCGCCGAACAGGGCCTTGATATCGGCCATCAGATCGTCCTTGCGCCCGGGGTTGGCGCAAGCCTCGATGATGAACAGGTCAAGTCTTTTGTTGCCCTTGTCGTCGCCTTCAATGCCGGTCATTGGGGATTACCTCAAAAAAATCCATGCTCAACGGCTAAAACGGAAAACTACCACCGGCAATGGACAAAATGGAATAGCTTGCCCTGCTCAATCCCCCGCCGAAACCTCGATGCCGGGGTAATACATCGCCAGAGTCGCGGTGCGGGCCGCCATCAGAACCATCAAGGCCGCCCACAGGCCGTGATTGCCGAAGGGCGGGACCAGAATGGCGAGGGCGGCGCCGTATACGGCAAGAGAGGCGATCATTGCGTTACGCATTTCCGCCGTCCGCGTGGCACCGACAAAGATGCCGTCCAATTGGAAGCTCCATACCGAGATCAACGGCGAGAGCATGATCCAGAGAAGATAAGCGAGGGCGGTCGCGCGCACCTCCGCGATGTCAGTGAAGAGGTTTATGAAAGAGCTTCCAAAAAAAGCAAAACCGAGGGTGAAAAAGAGGGCAAAGGCCAGCGCCCACAGGCTTGTCGCCAACACCGCGCCGCGCAATTGCCGACGGCTGCCGGCGCTGATGGCCGCCCCGGCCAGGGCCGACGCGGCGTGGGCGAAGCCGTCGAGGCCGTTGGAGATGAAACTCTGAAAAGTCATCAGCACGGCATTGGCGGCCAACACCGTGTCGCCCATTCTCGCCCCCATCACGGTGAACAAGGCAAAGGCGGCTTGCAGGCAGAGGCTGCGGATGAAGATGTCGCCGTTGATTGCCGCCAGACGCCAGAACCGGGCGCCGTCAAAGGCAAGGTCGCGGCGCCAGCGCCCGCCGATGCGTCTCGTATTCAGGCCAACCAGCCATAACCCAAGCGCCGCCGCGCCCAGCTCCGAAATCAAGGTCGCCGCCGCCACCCCTTCGACCCCAAGACCAAGGCCGAGAACAAACCACAGGTCAAGCACTATATTGACGCCGTTCATGGCCAGTTGATGGATAAGCGCGGCGCAAGTGTTGCGGATGCCAATGAACCAGCCGAGAATGGCGAAATTGGCAAGCGCCGCTGGCGCCGCCCAGATGCGGATGGCGAAATAGGCTTCGGCCAGGGGTTCGACATCGACACTGGCCGCGACCAATGTCAGGGCCCCCCACCCCAAGGGCCGTTGCAGAAGTAAAAGCCCGCCGCCCAAGGCCAGCGCCAAGATCAGCGACCTGGCCATGCAGGCCCGTACTTCGTCGGCATCACCAGTTCCCAGCGCCTGGGCGGCGAGCCCGGTGATGCTCATGCGCATGAAGGTGAAAGCCAAAAAGAGGAGATTGAAAATCATTGCGCCGACAGCGACCGCGCCCAGATAACGGGCATCCGGCAGGTGGCCGACAACGGCCGTATCGACGGCGCCGAGTAAGGGCACGGAAATGTTGGAAAGGATGATCGGCCCGGCTAGCCGCCACACCCGGCGGTTCCAGTCCGCGGTCGACATATTTATTGCAAATCCCGAGCCGATGGACTCATCGGCGACGACGCATTTGCATTAAAATAAATAGATAGATAGAGCATTTTAGGTGAAGGCATGTGAACTGGAAATGCCCTCTCCCCGGGCAGGCTCTAAAATCTTACTCGGGTTCCCGCCTGCCCGAAGCCACCAAGTCGGCCAAGCGATCATCATCGTAGGCGGCTTCGAGACGGGCTACAGCGGCCTTGGCCTCGGCTTCGGGATCGTCTCCACAGGCCTCGGGATCGCCATGCCGCCATTCGTCCAGATAGGCGCCGCTTTCATGCGCTTGCGTGTGCATGGCGGCGGCGTCAATGGTTTCCTGGAAGCGGCTGGCGAGAGGCTTCCTGGCCGAACCGTTTTCTCCGTCGACGATCACCTGGGCGGGGATGTCGCGCCAATAGACGACGGTCAGCTTAGCCATGAACGTCTCCTTCGTTGACCTGTTCGTTGAAAAAGGCCTCGATGCCGCCCAAGCCCGTGAAATGGTAGGCGAACTCGAGCCCCAGCCGCTTCGCCGCCGCTTTCGCCATTTCCTTCAGTTGCCGATCCTCGATCTGCGCCAAGTAGACCAGTTTGCGGTAACGGTGGAAATAAACGTCACGCAACTCGGGATGTTCGTCCAGACCTAAGCTTTCAATCACCAACTTGTCGAAATGGCGAGCCAGGAAATCGGTAAGATAAAAGGTGCCGAGTTCGGCTTTGCCGAAGGCGGAGAAGTCGGTGAAACCGGCAAAAAATTCATAGCAGTGGGCGCCTTTGATCCGTTCCACACCTTCCTCTTCGAGTACCAAGTCAAGCTTGCCGGCGGTTCCGCATTCTCCGTAGAGGACGAAGATGCGGCCGTAATGTTCTTTGTTGGCCCGGATCTTGGCCCGCATGGCCTCGGGGATCAGTCCAGGCTGGAAATGCAATTTAGCGGGCAGGCAGACCACGTCGATGTGATCCCAGCCGTTGGCGCCAACCACCGCCTGAACCTCGGTGGCCAGTGCTCCGCAGGCAATGAGCAAAGTGGGGCTGGCCGCCCCCCTGGGATTCATGCTTTCCTTGATACGGGCGGGCATAATCCATCGTTTCCTGAGTTGCCCGGTGATTATAGACGATATAATCGCAACGGATTACTTTTTCCACCGGGGCGGTGGTCAGGGCATACTCTCCAGGTTGATGAGAAGACTTTTTGCCCAAAAATGAAGCGCCAGGTGCACGGATCCTGGGAAACCCGCGCAACGTGCCGCCAGCGAAACGACACTCCTGACGCCTCATTGAAGCCGGCTAGGCTCCATGCACGCGAAAGCGCTGATCACTTTCAACCATCCCTTCCCGCAAGCGCACTCTGGGCAAGTGAACAGGTTGCGGGGCGGGATGGTGGTGGTCCATTTTGGCCGACCCCGTTGCCGGGGCCGTTCCGCCGCGGGCCACCCTCGGCGGAAAGCCTGGCTAACACTTAGCGGTCCTTCAAGGGGGCAAACGAAAAAAGGGCTAGCTTATTCGTTCAATTTCCCCTCCGGAGGTGAGAGACCTTACGACCGGCGCTCGAGCCTGACCAACAGTCTGTACCCCCATCTTCGCGGCGAACGCTCCACACCGGCAACTGCCGGGCTGTCGCGGTGCCACGTCACGGATAAAGCCAATCCCTCGCAGGGAAGAGCCGACCCTTCCGCGAAATAAAGTTCCGCCTCTCTTCAACCGAGGCTTTCCGTCCACAACCGGTGGAAACACACCTGGACCGAAACCCGTGGCGGCTTCACCAGTCGTCAGCACCCCAGGCTTGGCCAACGCACTATGCGCCGCCTTCCCCTCGGGACAGCTTTTTCTTAAACGTTAGAAAAATTCACAAGGAAAGTTCCTACCGCCAAGAATAAAGTTGCTTTTACGCTTCCACGTACACTTTGTATGCTGTAAGTATAGAAATCTTATTTCAACTAAAAATTTATAAATTTATAAAGTTTTCTGTGTATAAATTCTCTACATTTACACATTTAACCCACAATTTATCCACATACCTATACACATTCTTTGTTAACTTCTGCGCGGGGTGTCCTGGTTCGGCATTTTAGTCCATGCCGGCGCCGCGGCTGACGGTGGCCTTTATCAGTCGGTTTTTCAGGTGGTGGACATTGACTCGAATTTACCGAGCGTTTAAACGAAACCGACGCAGTCAGAATTCACTCCGGGTTTGCTGAAGCCGGTTTTCTCGGTGTATTTCCGGCGCCGACGCCGGAACGGATTGTTTCCGTCGCCAGGAGGGCCCGCCGATGAGTACGGGAAACCGGCCGCTTTCTCCCCACTTGCAGATATACCGACCCCAGGTCACCTCGATTCTCTCGGTCACGCATCGTATGACGGGCGTGGTTTTGGCGGCCGCCGCCCTGCTTCTCACCTACTGGTTGGCCTCGGCGGCCTATGGACCAGTGTCCTACGCCCGGGCGCAAGCTTTCTTTGGGCATTGGTTCGGGTGCCTGATTTTGTTCGGGGTGACTTTTTCCCTCTTCTATCATTTGTGTAACGGTATCCGGCACTTGTTGTGGGATATCGGTTGGGGGTTCGAGCTTTCCCGATTGCGAAACTCCGGCGCGGTGGTGGTAGTGGCGTCAATGGCGCTGACTGTCTTGATCTGGTTTGCCGCCTACATGGTGGGGGGAAAAATTTAATGGAGATGCGTTCATCCCTGGGGCGGGTACAAGGCCTCGGCTCGGCCAAGGAGGGGGTCGGCCATTGGTGGGCACAGCGGTTGACGTCCGTGGCCTTGGTGCCGTTGGTTCTGTGGTTCATGTTCTCGGTGGTCTTCCTCGCCGACGCCGATCACGCCATCTTCAAGTCCTGGGTAGGCTCCTTCGGCAACGGCCTTTTGCTGGTCTTGTTGATTGTTGCCCTTTTTCACCACGCGCAACTGGGCTTGCAAGTCGTCATAGAGGACTATGTGCATGGAGAGACGGCCAAAATGGCGCTCCTGATCGCTGTTAAGTTCTCTTTTTTCTTCCTCGGCGCCGCCAGCGTTAGCGCCGTTCTCCACCTTGCCTTCGGGAACTGATCCGGGCATGTCGCAAGCTTACGAGATCATCGATCACACGTATGACGTCATCATCGTCGGCGCCGGTGGCGCCGGCTTGCGAGCGACCATGGGTATGGCAACGGTGGGACTGAAAACGGCCTGCATCAGCAAGGTCTTTCCGACCCGCAGCCACACCGTCGCCGCCCAGGGCGGAGTCGGCGCCGCTCTCGGTAATATGGCCGAGGATAAATGGCAGTGGCACATGTATGACACGGTTAAGGGCTCCGACTGGCTGGGTGACCAGGACGCCATTGAGTACATGTGCCGCCACGCCGTCCCGGCGGTGATCGAGTTGGAACATTACGGCGTCCCGTTTTCGCGTACCCCGGAGGGAAAAATCTATCAACGGCCCTTCGGTGGCCATATGCGCAACTTCGGCGAGGCCCCGGTGCCGCGTGCCTGTGCCGCCGCCGACCGCACCGGCCACGCCATCCTGCATACCCTTTATCAGCAGAGCCTGAAACATAAAGCCGAGTTCTTCATCGAGTTTTTCGCCATCGATCTTATTTTCGACGAAGACGGCGTTTGCCGCGGCGTCGTCGCCTGGAATCTGGATGATGGCACCATCCACCGCTTCCGCGGGCATATGACGGTGATCGCCACTGGCGGCTACGGCCGTATCTATTCCTCTTGCACCATGGCCCATACCAGCACCGGCGATGGCAACGGCATGGTGGCGAGGGCGGGGCTGCCCTTGCAGGATCACGAGTTCGTTCAGTTCCATCCCACCGGCATCCTCGGCGCCGGCTGCCTGATTAGCGAAGGAGCACGGGGCGAGGGCGGCTACCTGACCAATTCCGAGGGCGAGCGTTTCATGGAGCGCTACGCGCCGACCGCCAAGGACCTGGCCTCCCGCGACGTGGTCAGCCGCGCCATGACCATCGAGATCCGCGAGGGTCGCGGCGTCGGTCCGGAAAAGGACCATCTTTTGCTGCACATGGAGCATTTGGGCAAGGATGTTTTGGCTGAGCGTCTGCCGGGAATTACCGAGACGGCCAAGGTCTTCTCCGGTGTCGATGCCGACAAGGAGCCGATTCCGGTCTTGCCGACGGCCCATTACACCATGGGCGGCATCCCCACCAACCTTCATGGCGAGGCCCTGCGCCCGACGGAAAGCGACGCCGACGCGGTTGTCCCCGGTCTCATGGCCATTGGCGAATGCGCCTGCGCCTCGGTGCACGGCGCCAACCGGCTGGGTACCAACTCGCTGCTCGACATCGTCGTTTTCGGCCGCGCCGCGACGATCCGCGCCACCGAGTTGATCGACCAGGAAAACCAGCACAAATCCTTGCCCAAGGATTCGGCCGACCTGGCGTTATCGCGTTTCGACCGTTTGCGCCATGCTTCTGGTCCGCTGAAAACAGCGCAAATCCGCCACGCCATGCAGCGCGACATGCAAGGCCACGCCGCCGTTTTTAGGGATGAAAAGGTGTTGGCCGAGGGCTGTGAAATCATCGACAAGGTGGCGGCGTCCCTCGCCGATATCGGTCTTGGCGACCGTTCGATGATTTGGAACTCGGACTTGGTGGAGGCCCTGGAGCTTGAAAACCTCATGGCCTGTGCCCGGGCGGCCATGTATTCCGCCGAGGCACGCCAGGAAAGCCGGGGGGCGCACGCCCGCGAGGACTTCCCCGACCGGGATGACAAGAACTGGATGAAACATACCCTGGCCTGGATCGGCGACGACGGCAAGGTGACGATCAACTATCGGCCGGTCCATACCTGGACGCTCACCGACGAGGTCGATTACATCGAGCCACAGGCTCGGGTTTATTAGGAGGCGACGGCGATATGGTTGAATTTGTCCTTCCCCCCGAATCCAGGGTCGTCGATGGCAAGACATTCAAGGCGGAAACCGGTATCACCAACAGCCGCGGTTTCAAGATCTACCGGTTTGACCCCGACAGCGGCGAAAACCCCCGCCTCGACACCTTCGAGGTGGACATGGACAAATGCGGGACGATGGTGCTGGACGCCCTGATCAAGATCAAGGATGAGATCGATTCCACCCTCACCTTCCGCCGCTCGTGCCGCGAGGGCATTTGTGGTTCCTGCGCCATGAATATCGACGGCGTCAACACCCTGGCCTGCCTCAAACCCATCGAGGACATCAAGGGCGAGGTAAAAATCTATCCCCTGCCCCATATGCCGATGGTCAAGGACTTGGTGCCGGATCTGACCGTTCCC
>DASCPW010000053.1:0-26646 GCA_036012725.1 Rhodospirillales bacterium | reverse complement strand
ATCCTGATGGGCACCAAGGTCTGGATTTCGAATTGTTTTAATGGACTGGCCACGTTTTTCTTCCGCCCTCTTGCCGATTTCGAGCTCCTAGGCCCTAGTCGTTTTTATCTTCGTTCTTTATGCTCGGCGGTCCGTTTGAGGACTTCCGGAAGCCGACCGCCAGTCCGACGCCGCTGACCAGGCGATAGACGTTGAAATACCCGGCAATGGCGCCGAGAAATAAAAAAGCCACCAAAAACCACGGCGCGGTCTCCAACCATTTGTCGAGCAGAATACCGACTCCCGTCCCGATAATCAAAGCCGCGACCAATTCGGCGATGATGTGGACAGCCAAGCCCATCCCCGACATCGGCGCGCCCGCACCGCCAGCGTTCTTCGACGCCGTTTCGCGGTCTTCACCCCGCGCCCGCAGAATGCGGGCAGCCAGTTCTTGCAACGGCTTCGGTTGTCGACCATCGCGCATAGGTTAATAGCGCCGTATAACTCATCAGACGAAATCACACCCTTCCGCGCGAGGCAAGGTAATGACCGGCTCAGAGCCTGTCAAGATCGAAAGGATGAAGCATAAGGGTATGATTACACTAACAAAAGTCATTTCAAGTATGAGTAAACACGGCCCGCTCAGCCGGTGTCTTGGAATTTTTCGGCCGTTTGCAGATCCACCGACACCAGTTGTGAAACGCCCCGCTCCGACATCGTCACTCCGAACAGCCGGTCCATGCGGGCCATGGTCATGCGGTGATGGGTGATGACGAGAAAACGGGTTTTTACGGAATGAGCGATTTCATCGAGCATGGTGCAGACCCGGTCAACGTTGGCGTCGTCCAATGGCGCGTCGACTTCATCTAGCACACAGATCGGCGCCGGGTTGGTCAGGAACACGCCGAACAATAAAGCCAGCGCGGTCAGTGCTTTTTCTCCGCCGGACAACAGCGACAGCACCTGTAATCGCTTCCCCGGAGGGCTGGCCATGATCTCCAGGCCGGCATCGATGGGGTCGTCGGAGTCGACGAGTTGGAGGTGCGCCTGGCCACCGCCGAACAGGCGGATAAAAAGTTCCTGGAAATGCCGGTCCACCTCTGCAAACGAGGCCAGCAGGCGTTTACGACCCTCGCGATTGAGCTCGGCGATGCCCTGGCGCAGTTTGCCAATGGCGGCCTCCAGATCGGTCCGTTCCGACAACAGGGTTTCGATCTGCTCGCTTAACTCGGAAGCCTCATGTTCCGCTCTCAAGTTAACCGGCCCCATGGTTTCACGTTCCCGCAGCAGGCGCTCGAACTTTCGTTCAACCGCCTCCAAATCCGGCAATTGGGCATCTTCTTCCAGTTGGGCGATTTCACGTAAATCATCGCCACGGCAATGGAGCCGTTCGACAATGCGTTCGGCCAAACTCTCACGGGTCTGTCCGCTCTGTTCCACCGCCCCTTCGGCGCGCACCCGTTGTTCGCGCGCCTGGGCCAATTCGCCCTCCGCCTGGCGCCTGTTCCGCTCCGCTTCGGCGGTTGAGTTTTCGGCTTCGGAAAGGGATGTGGCGGCGGCATTTCGCCCTCTTTGCGCTTCTTCGATTTTCTCCAGCAGCGCCTGGCGTTTATCGGCGATTTCCGTTGGCGTCCGGGACAATCGATCGAGCTCCGCCATTTCCGTCTGGCGCCTGTCTTGTAGCTGTTCAATCTGCCGTCCTGCGTCGGCGCCGCGCCTCTGCCAAGAGCTTTTTTCACCGGCAATGGCTTGCCGCCGCCGCCGCCTTTCCTCGACGCCGCGGTCGAAAGACTCAAAGGCACTTTGGCATTCCACCTGAAGGGTCCGGCGTTCGGCGGCTTCGCTTCGCAGCTTGACCACCCGCCCACGGATAATTTCCGGATCGGGAGAATCCACTAGTTCCTTTTCCGCCGCCTCGGCGCGGGCGCGGGTTTCGTCCATGTCGGCCTTTAAGTTGGCCGCCGTTTCGCCAAGGGTGGCCAACCGGGAAGCCTTGGTCGCCGCCCGCTCTTTCATCTCGGTCACGGCATCGCGGGCGCCGAGGTAAGATAAGTCGGCGCCGTGAACTGTTTCCCGGGCCGCTCGCTCCCGGACTATTGCTTCCACCGCTGCCGTTCGCGCCGCTTGTGCTTTTTCCCCGATGGCGGCGGCGGCGGATCGGGTTTCAATGAGCCGAGAGCTGATCTCCTTGAGCCGGTTGCGTTGTTCAAGACGGGCGGTGGCGGCCGTCGCCGCGCCGGCGGAAACGGTAAAACCGTCCCAGCGCCAGAGACCGCCGTCGCGGTTGACCAGGCGCTGTCCCTGGGAAAGCTTTTTCGAGGCAAGCGTCGCGGCTTGCTCGTTGGCGGCGATGCCAATCTGCGAGAGCCGCCGACTCAAAACCTTGGGTCCCTTGACGTATGAACTCAAGGGCTCGACGTCCTCGGGCAGGGAGGGAGTGGAGGCAAAAGGCGCCAGTGTCCGCCAATGCACGGGAGCCTGTTCATCGGTCGGCGCGGTAAGATCCTCGCCCAGGGCCGCACCCAAGGCCGTTTCAAATCCGGGTTCGACGGTAATGGCGTCGATCAGCGGTGGATGCATCGAAGCTTCGCCGGCTTTAAGTACCTCGCTCAAGGCTTCACTTTCCGCTTCCAACCGAGTGACGGCGGCCTCGGCGGTTTGCTTTTCCAGAGCCGACTGAGCCGCCTTCTCGTCGGCCCGAGAGCGTTTAGTTTCCGCCTTTTCCATACCTTTGCGCGCTTCCGCGAGAGCGGCGGCGCACTTGGCTTCGCTCTCCTCGGCGGCTTGAAAGTCGGCGTCGCCCAGGGACTCGGCATCAAAGACGGCGCGTTGCTCGGCAACCTGGGCGGCACGTTCAGCAAGGCGGTGTTGGCGTTCCTCCATCTCGGCAACGGTGCGTTTCAACCCGGCTCGGCGAGCTTCGTCCTCGGCGCCGCGCTCGGTAAGTTCGGCGAGCTTGGATTCGAGCCCTCTCGCGGTCTCGTTGGCGGCGTCCAGGTTTTCGGAGGCAAGGCGGCGGGCTTGCTCCTCGCCCTTGGCGGCGGTTTCTATTTCCGTTTGCTCGTTTTGCAACTGCTCCAAGGCGGCTTCGGCGTCGATAGCCAGCACCTTTTCCCGGTCAAGGTCGGCGGCAACTTGCTGCAAGCGGGTGCGGCAATTTACGGCTTGCTCCTTGATCCGCCGCTCATCGGCATCGAGACTTTCGCTAGCCAGGTTCAGGCGGTGCAGCTTGGACGCCGCTTCGGCTTCCGCTTGCCGCAGTTCGGGTAAGCCGGCGGCGCACTCGGCTTGCCGGGTGGCGGCGGCGGCCCGGCCGGTCAATTCCGCCACTTGCGTTTGCGTTTCCTTGAGCAACGCGTCGCTGGTTTCGCAGTCGACGACGGCGGCTTGCCAGCGGAGGCAAAAAAGAGTCGCCTCGGCGCGTCGTATCCGGCCCGAAAGGCTTCGGTAACGATTGGCTTGGCGGCATTGCTTTTTGAGATGCTGCAGTTGTACGTCGAGGGTTCCTAAAATGTCGTCCAGGCGCTGCAAGTTGGTCTCGGCGCCACGCAGGCGCAACTCGGCCTCATGGCGCCGTGAATGCAGGCCGGTTATGCCGGCGGCCTCTTCCAGCAGTTGCCGCCGGGCGGTCGGCTTGGCGCTGATGACATCGCTAATCCGACCCTGGCTGACCAGCGCCGTAGAGCGTGCGCCGGAGGCGGCGTCGGCAAACAAAAGCTGGACATCCCTGGCTCGCACTTCCTTGCCGTTGACCCGGTAGATAGAGCCTTTTTCGCGCTCGATGCGGCGGCTGACGTCCAGTTCATCCGTATCGTTGAATCGGGCGGGAGCGGCGCGGGCCGAATTATCGAGATTGAGCATAACCTCGGCGATATTGCGCGCCGGGCGGTCGGCGGTGCCGCCGAAGATGACATCTTCCATCTCGCCGCCACGCACTTGTTTGGCGGAGGTTTCGCCCATCACCCAGCGTAGCGCCTCGACAAGGTTGGACTTGCCGCAACCGTTCGGCCCGACGATTCCGGTCAGTCCCTGTTCGATCACCACATCGGTGGGATCGACAAAGGACTTGAAACCTGACAGCTGAAGCTTATTGAAACGCAACAAAGCCCTTTAACCTATTGTTTCTTCGCCAAAGCCTTGTCGAGGACTACCCGGAAATCCTCAAACGTGAGGTTGCCAGACATCTTTTCACCTTCGACGATGAAGGTGGGCGTGGAACTGATCGTGTATTCTTTTTCACCGGCTACGGCTTTTGCCTGTATCGCCTTCATCAAAGTTTCATTGTTCAGGCAAGCCTCGACATCGTTTTTCGACATGCCGCCAAAGCGGACGATGCGTTCAAGATCTCGCAAGGTTTTGTTGCCTTGCGACCAGATCTCCTGGGAGCGGAACAGCATTTCGATCATCCCGGAATGCCTCTCCGGCGCGGCGCAACGGGCCAGCATTGCTGCTGCCAGGGCTAGAGAATCCAAGGGGAAATCCCGGAAAATAAGCTTGACCTTTCCGGTCTCGATATAGGCCTTCTTGATCTTCGGCAGGGTGTCGCGGTGAAAAGCCATGCAGTGGGGGCAAGTGAGGGAAGAATACTCTATCATGGTGACCGGGGCATCGGAATGGCCCCGCACTTTTTCCGCCAAGGAATGGTCCCGCGCTTGCTCGCCAACAAAGGCTGGCCAGGCCGGCAGCAGGATAGCTAAAAACACTAAACCTAGTAATAAACGAGGCAAATATTCCACCTTTTCCACAAGATATAGGAGATTATAGAATCACCGGCGTTCTTCCACAAGCCACCAATGGAGGGTCCGGGCATTGATATGCCGATTTCTGGCCAAGAAGATGAACGTTTATTCGTCCGTTGCGCCGTTGTCGTGTCGCGCCCTGACCGCCCGCCCCAGCCTTTCCAGAGCTTGCCGGAGATTTGGGTCGTCGACGGCAAGCAAATGGGCAAGTAGGTCTTTTTCTTCCGCCAGGTGCAAGGAGCGAAGCGGCGGCGGTTCCCGGCCGCGGACCTTGAGCGGTCCTTGGAAGAGCTTCAGGCGGGCGACGGCGCGATAGCCGAAGTAGGTGTTGACGCGCTCGAGCAAGACCGGTTCCAGGTGTTGCAGTTCGGTTGCCAGGCCGCCGCTGTCGGTCTTCAGGTGAAGGGTTCCTTCGCTATTTTCGCCGGCCGGGTAGACGATCTTTTCCGGGGCGCTGCGGGCAGCCAGGTACGGGCCGGCGATTGCCGGCCAATCATTGACGATGGCGCCGCTGGCAAGGCCCCGTCTCTTGAAGACGGGATTGGTAAGCTTGGCCACCATCGTCGTCAACGCGCGCGGCCCGCGTCCCCTTCTCGTCATTGGGTCATTCTCCCGGTTTGCGCTTGCCGGACTTGGCGATAGAGTACGGGCATGACCGGCAAGGAACAACCGCGGCTGCGCGCCAGTCTGCTTTCCTGGTACGACGCCAATGCCCGCCGGTTGCCGTGGCGGGCGCTTGCCGGCGAGACCCCTGACCCCTACCGCGTATGGCTGAGCGAAGTCATGCTGCAACAGACCACCGTCAATACCGTGGTCCCTTATTTCAACCGCTTTATCGGTTGCTGGCCGACGGTTGCCAATTTGGCCGCCGCCAACCAAGATCAGGTGCTTCACGCCTGGCAGGGTCTGGGATATTACGCTCGCGCCCGTAACCTGCTGAAATGCGCTAGGCTGGTGGACGGTGAAATGGGTGGCGGCTTTCCCAATAATGCCGGGGAGCTCGAGAAACTTCCCGGCATCGGTTCCTACACCGCCACCGCCATCGCCGCTATCGCATTTGGCCAACGCCGCGCGCCGGTGGATGGCAATCTGATACGGGTGCTGGCGAGGTTTTACGCCATTGCCGACCCCTTGCCTGGCGCCCGCCGGCGAATAACCACCTTGGCCGAAGCATTAATGCCAACGGAACGGCCCGGCGATTTCGCGCAGGGCCTCATGGATCTGGGTGCCACTCTGTGCCGGCCGCGCCGGTCGACGTGCGAAGCCTGTCCCTGGCGGGAGTTCTGCGCCGCCGGGCGGGCGGGAAACCCGCAATCCTATCCGCGCCGGCAAACAAAAGCCGCTAAGCCGACCCGCCAGGGGATCGTCTTCTGGGCGGTCCGCCAGGATGGCGCGGTGCTTCTTCGCCGCCGGCCCGATAGGGGGATTTTGGGGGGGATGATGGAATTTCCCTCGACCGGCTGGCGGGAAGGTGCCTGGACGCTTGATGAAGCCCGCCACGTGGCCCCGGTGAGGGCTTCCTGGCGGCGGCTCCCTGGCGCCGTCCACCATACCTTCACCCATTTCCATCTGTGTCTCGATGTCGTCCGTGGCCGCGCCGCCGGCCCGTTGCCGGCCGATGGTTTCTGGTCGACGGTCGAAAAATTTCCCGATCACGCCTTGCCAACAGTTATGAAAAAAGTTGCCAGGCACGTCCTCGAATGATGGTCAAAAATCCGGCTGAAAGCTATTCGTCGTAAGAAGTCAGAGCCGTGAACGGCACGTCCAGTTTTGACCGGCCGCCCAAAAAGGTCAGTTCGATGATGCAAGCGGCGCCGACCACCTCGGCGCCTACTTTCCGAAACAGCTCGACGGTGGCGGCCAGGGTGCCGCCTGTCGCCAACAGGTCGTCCAGGATCACCACCCGCTGGCCTTTCTCGACCGCGTCATTTTGGATCTCGATGATGTCGGTGCCGTATTCCAGGCCGTATTCATGACCGATGGTCTGGCCCGGCAATTTGCCCTGCTTGCGCACCATGACAAAACCGCACCCCAATTTCAGGGCCAGGGGCGCCGCCACCAGGAAGCCGCGCGATTCAATACCGGCAAGGATGTCCGGCTGATGTCGTCTGACCGCTTTCGCCATGCGTCCCATGGCCACCTGCCAGGCATCTTCGTGGGCAAGAAGGGTGGAGATGTCGTAAAACAGGATGCCGGGCTTGGGGAAATCGGGGAAGGAGCGAATGTAGTCCTTGATATCCATGGGCTGTCAATGACCTGCTTTCAGGGGCGCCGGCATCTTAATCCCTTTCTTCGAAAACCGGCAATCTGGTTGCCGTCCAGGCAACTCGCGGGGCAAGCAATCAATCGTTTCAATTCGTTGCTTTTATAGGCTTTCGAGAGTTACCTTAATCGTATTTCGGTGCCATTGAAAGATCACCTCGTGGGCCTTGCTGTTCTCGGCAAGCTGATCAGCGACGGATTTTCGCAATCAAGCCTGCAATTGCAACCGCCCGCTCGGCTTGTTTTCCCGCCGCCACTGGATAAGGAACAACGGATATGTACGAAAACATCCTCCTGACGGTTGATCTCAACGAGGAAAGCTCCTGAAAAAAAAGCGCTGCCGACGGCGGTCGAATACTGCCAAGCCTTTGCCGCGACCTTACATGTGGTGACGGTAGTCCCGGGCTTCGGTATGAGCTTTGTCGGTCTTTATTTCCCCGAGGATTTCAAGGATAAGGCGCTGGCTAAGGCCGATGAGGATCTTGGCGGTTTCGTCGGTGAGCATGTTCCTTCCGGTGTTAAGAACCGTCACAGCATCGGCTATGGCTCGGTCTACGAGGA
The DNA here is from genome assembly GCA_036012725.1 of Rhodospirillales bacterium. GTDB lineage: Bacteria > Pseudomonadota > Alphaproteobacteria > Rhodospirillales > 2-02-FULL-58-16. The sequence goes on along the minus strand of DASCPW010000053.1, from coordinate 19,105 downwards.
AATCCTCAGGATCTGTGTAGAGAGCAAATGCGACCTCATCGTCATGGCCTCGCAGCGGCCGGAACTCAAGGACTATCTTTTAGGCCCCAATGCCGCCCGCGTCGTCCGCCATGCTAGATGTTCGGTGCTGGTGGTGCGGGGCTAGTATTCCGTCAGGGGCGGGGAACGCGGAGTGGTCCGTCGAAAACAAGCGACAGGTTGTTGTTGGGCATGTTGACCGTCTCGATGAATTGCAGGCCGTTTTTGCTGGCTGCTTTCTTGACCTCTTCCACCTGGCGCAGACCCCATTGCGGATTGCGCGCCTTCAGGGACTTGTCAAAGGCGGCGTTGCTGGCGGCCGTACGGGTTCCGCCGGCCCGGTAGGGACCATAGAGGTATAGTATGCTGTCCGGTCCAAGCAGCCGTACGGCCCCTTTCATCAGGCCGGCCGTGGCCGCCCAGGGGGAAATGTGAATCATGTTCACACAGATGATCGCCGCCGCCTTCCCGATCGGCCAGGTGGCGGCCCGCGCGTCGAGATCGATGGGAGGTCTGAGATTGGGTGCCGCCGCTTGTTTGGCCCAGGCGGCGATGGACCGGCGCATCTCGGGGTTGGGGTCGCTCGGCTGCCAGGTCAAAGCCGGAAAACGGGGTGCCAAATAAGCGGCGTGCTGGCCGGTGCCCGACCCCACCTCCAGCACCGTTCCCGAGGCCGGCGGATGCCGAGCGAGAACAGCGAGGATGGGGTCGCGATTGTTGAGCGTGGCATCGGCATTCAGCCTCTAGCCAGCTTCCCGGGCGAGTTTGTCATGATAAGGGCCCGTCGCTTTGTTCATGGTTGCCGGGTTAAGTTGTCTCGGCCTGCCAAGCAAGGGTCGCAAGCATCTAAAAACCCTAATTTTCTTGGGGTTGCCCATGCCCCAGTGCTGTGCTAGTGGTCCAAATCCGGCATATAGGTACCACATGCCGGATTTGGACCACTAGGCAAAGCCATGCTCACCAAGATCAAAAAACTTCTCCTTGCCGAGCAACCACCGGGGTCCGCGGCCAAGGGCGATCACGGCACTGATGAATTGCAACTTGCAGCGGCGGCCCTGCTGATCGAGACGGCTTCGATGGACGGCCAAATTGGTGACGAAGAGCAAGGCACGATTGCATCCTTGCTCGCCGTCAGTTTCGGCCTCGAGGCCTCGGCGCTCGAGGATCTGCTCGAAGCCGGACGCAAAGCGGCGGCGGAATCGACCCAGCTTTACGGCTTTACCCGAGTCATCAAGGACCAATATTCCCATGATGAAAGAATTCGCGTGATCGAAATGCTTTGGGAGGTGGCCTATGCCGACGGCCATTTGCACCACTATGAATCTAATCTGGTCCGCCGCGTCTCCGGTCTGATGTACGTCTCCGATCGCGATAGCGGCGAGGCGCGCAAGCGGGTGCGCCAACGGCTTGACTTGCCGCAACAATGATATAGTTTCTGCGGCCAACAAATAATGGAATTAATGATCATAGACACTCAACGGAGAAACCATTGACTTACATCGTCGTCGAAAACTGCGTCAAATGTAAATACATGGACTGCGTAGAAGTCTGCCCAGTGGACTGTTTCTACGAGGGTGAGAATTTCTTGGTCATTCATCCCGATGAATGCATCGACTGTGGTGTCTGCGAGCCCGAATGTCCCGCCGAAGCAATCCTGCCCGATACCGAACCGGACTTGGAAAAGTGGCTTGAGATCAATACCAAGTACGCCGAAGAATGGCCCAACATCACCTTAAAGGGCAAACCGCCCGCTGACGCCGAGGAATGGGATGGCAAACCCGACAAGCTCCAGCATCTGAGCACCAATCCTGGAAAAGGTTCCTAAAAGGCCGGCCGCCACAATCGGCCACCGCCAAATACCTTGTCACTGGTGGCGCCGCGTTCGGCGGACACGTGGTTGCCGTGGGCCAAGGGCTGTACAAGAAGGGCATCTGGGACTTTTTTTCATTGTTTTAATATGTTATAGACTTTTCTTTACGGCCTGACGTAGCCGGCGTACGAGTGGTAATGGTGGGAAAGTGAAAAACTTCCTTCTTGCGGCCGTTTCGCCGCGGATAAGGACCGGCCTTTTAGGCCCGGCAAGCCGTTGATTGAAGAAGATAATAATTGGCCGAGGAGAGAATAAAACATGGCTGAACAATTTTTGTTCAACCCCGGGGATTACGTTGTCTACCCCACTCACGGTGTTGGCAAGGTTCTCAGCATCGAAACCCAAGAAATCGCCGGTCACAAATTGCAACTTTTCGTTATCTCGTTCGTCCGCGAGCGAATGACCTTGCGTGTTCCGATCTCTAAGGTCGAGACGTCGGGCCTGCGTAAATTGAGCACTCCCAAAATTATGGATTCGGCGCTGACCACGTTGCAAGGCCAAGCCCAGGTCAAGCGCACCATGTGGAGCCGCCGGGCCCAGGAATATGAAGCCAAGATCAACTCCGGAGATCCCATTTTAATCGCCGAGGTGGTTCGTGATTTGTATCGTGATACGAGCCAGCCCGAACAATCCTTCAGCGAGCGCCAGATTTACGAATCGGCGATCGATCGTTTGGCTCGCGAGCTAGCGGCGGTCGAGAAAATCGACAAGGACAAAGCTACCGAAAAGCTGGAAGAACTGCTTACCGAAAGGGCGGCGGCCTGAACGCTCCACTCTCCGCCGTCCCGGAGCCGAGGTATTTTCGTTACCGGCGGCCTCTTCTCTAGATACCGGCAACAAGGCTGTGCCGCGTCAAGACGCGGTGCGGTTGGGTGACATGCGTCCCGAGCTTGAGAAAATCGTTTCCGGCGGGCAGACGGGAGTCGACCGGGCTGCCCTGGATGTGGCGCTGGAACTGGGTATCGGCTGTGGCGGTTGGTGCCCGAGGGGGCGCCGGGCCGAGGACGGACGTATTCCCCGGCGCTACCCCATGCGGGAAACGCCAGGCCAAGCCTACGAAGCGCGCACCCGTCTCAATGTTGACGATTCGGACGCGACGTTGGTCTTGACCCATGGCCAGCCGACGGGCGGAACGGCTTTGACAATCAATATCGCCAGGGAACTGGGCCGACCGCTGCTGGTCGTCGATCCCGGCGATCCGGCGGCGGACGAAACCGTGATGCAATGGCTTGTCGCCAACCATGTCGTCTCGCTCAATGTCGCCGGTCCCCGCGAAAGCACCGAGCCCGGTATTCATAGGCAAGCGGCCGCTTTCCTAAAGCGGCTGTTATCCGCGAAACATTAGTGGTCCAAATCCCTGTCCAAACACCACGCTGGCTTACGTCTGATTACATAAAGTAGAAATTATGTAAAATTTTAATAAAATTTGTTTTATTTATTAATTTGTCATTAATTTATAATAATGTATAATAATTAAGTATAAAATAATTCTGAAAACGGTCTGCATTATGAAACCGCACACAGAATGTCAAGACGGCACCAGCACACCTGGGACCATCGGCATCATTCCCGCCGACGATTTCGCTCGCTGGCATGTCGACGATCTGATCTTCTTTAAAAAGGTTTGCTCCGAAAAAGGCGCTGGCTATGCTGTTTACGGCGCCGACGGCACTTTCCTCGAAGTGGTCGGGTCGCTGGGCGATGTGATCATCTCCTGCCATAATTACGACATGGAACTGGCTTCCGTGCACTGATCGGCAACGGCCGGTTCCCCCGCTTTCCCCCTCCCTCCGTCCAATCATCGTCCCTTTCCATTTGTTTGTTGATCTCCTCCGTGCTTCCAGCTATGTTCACTTTATGTTCTGCTATAGGCATGTACCCACTGTGACGGGTGGCGGTACAGTTTTTGCCGCCGCGACATCGTGCCGGCGTCTGTTGGCCCTGTTCTCCTCGCCCGTCGCGGCGGGGTATCCGTCGCCGGCGGAGGATTACGTTGAGGGCAAACTGGATCTGAACGCGCATCTCATCCGCCGCCCGGCCGCCACCTTCATCGTCCGTGTCGAGGGGGAGTCCATGACCGGCGCGGGAATTTTCCCGAACGATCTGTTGGTAGTCGATCGCAGCGTGGACCCGAGGCCCGGCGATATCATCATCGCCGCCGTCGGCAATGAATTGACAGTAAAACGGCTCATCAAAAGGGGCGCCGGATGGTCCCTGCGGGCGGAGAACCCGGATTTTCCCGTCATCCCCATCACCGCCGACATGGAATGCGTCGTCTGGGGCGTGGTCACCGGTTCGATCCGCCAGTTCAACCGGCGATAAGGGTGGCCCCGGAGAACCCCAATATCCGGGCAGCCCCATGACCGCCGCTTTCGCCCTCATCGACTGCAACAATTTCTACGCTTCCTGCGAGCGGGTTTTCGATCCGGCCCTCAAAGGCAGACCGGTGGTGGTTTTATCCAATAACGATGGCTGCATCATCGCCCGCTCGAACGAGGCGAAGGCGCTTGGCATTGGCATGGGAACGGCGTTGTTCGAGGCCCGCCCCTTGCTCAAAAAGCATGCTGTCCGGGTCTATTCGTCCAACTACGCCCTTTACGGGGATATGTCCAACCGGGTGATGGCGGCGCTTGCGGAATTCACCCCCAACCTGGAGATCTATTCCATCGATGAAGCATTCCTTGACCTTTCCGGCTTCCGGCCCCTGGACGCCGGCCGCCATGGCCGGGACATCCGGGCTAAAATCCACCGCTGGACGGGCATCCCGGTGTCGGTCGGAATTGCCGCTACCAAGACCCTGGCCAAGCTGGCCGGCGGGATCGCCAAGAAACGCCCCGAAGCCGGTGGCGTGTTCGACCTGACGGGCTTTTCCGTCCACCGCGACGCCTTGGCCGCCACGGATATCGGCGGCGTCTGGGGAATCGGACACCGTTATGCCCTGATGTTGCGCAAAAACGGCGTCGAAACGGCGCTGCATTTCCATGACGCGGCCGCGCCGTGGGTGAGAAAGCGTATGGGCGTCACCGGTGCGCGCACCCAGTTGGAACTCAAGGGTGTCGCCTGTTTCGATCTGGAATGCCAGCCGCCGGCCAGGAAAACCGCCGTCGTTTCCCGTTCTTTTCGCGATGCAATCGAGAACGAGGAGGAACTGCGCCAGGCCGTTGCCGTCTTCGCCGCCAGGGCGGCGGAGAAACTGCGTGAGGGCGGCCTGACCGCCGGCGGCGTTACTACCTTCGTCGCCACCAGCCGTTTCGGCCCGGTACGCCACCATTACCACAATGCCGCCACCGTCGCCCTGGCGTCGCCCTCCAATCACACGGGCGCCGTCACCAAGGCGGCCCTGGCGGCGTTGAAGGGAATCTTCCGCCGTCGACGGCGTTACAAGAAAGCCGGTGTGATGCTGCTCGATCTGGCCACCGCCGACCGCGCGCAGCCGAATCTCTTCGCGCCCAGCGACGACGGCCGCCTGATGGAGGCCTTTGATCGGATCAACGGTAAAGATTGGGGCGGGTCCGGAAGCGGCGTCCGGGGCTGGGGGGATTTGCTCCATTACGGCGCCGCCGGCATCCATCGCGGCTGGCGGATAAAACAGGCGTACCGTTCGCCCCGTTACACCACCAATTGGAACGAACTACCGGTGGTGCGGGGATAAAAGAAAGGGCTTCTGGTCCGCCGCCACCGGCAATTGTGTTTTGGCGCTAAAACTGGTAAAATTTTCGATCCGGTCCGGGGGAAACGGGCCGCCTAGAACCATTCGCCGCCAGCGGAACGGAAAAGATGACAAGCATGGGTACCGGCGCCGACATCAATGCGCTCCAAGCGTTCCAAACCGCTCAGTTGCGGCAAAAGCTGCAACTCGTGCAGCGGCAGGATCAACATCGTTTTCAAAAGGTGCCGAGCGTGCCCTCGGAGTCGCCGACCGCTCGCGGTGCCGGGGAACTCGTTGGCGGACCGCCGGAATTGTCCTCCAATCCGTCAGACCGTCTGGATGCCTCGCTGGAGGCCCTGAATACAAACCGGCAGATCAACCAAACGATTTCTAATCAGCTGCAAGAGCAGCGGATCGATCGCGACATCATTGCCGAGCGCAAGGAACTGATCCAGTAATACGCCGAGGCGCAGCAAGCCGCCGGCTAGTTCGAGGCCCCGCCGCCTCCCGGCTCGGTCATCGACGTTTCGGTCTGAGCGTTTAGAGCGGATTCTCCAGATTAATGGATCACTTTTTCCAGTTCCGGCATTGCCTGTGAATAAGGTGGTAGTTCGACGGAGTGTCGATGCGGGCGTTGGCGGTTGCGGTGGTGTCTTGCACTTTCCTCAACAGCGGCGCGACCTTGTTCTTGATCCGCGCCTGAACCAGTGCCGCGGCGCGCTCGGAGTTGGCGATGACGACTGGCTTCAAATGCCGGATAATCGCCACCAGGCGTTTTCTGAGCCAAGGTTCTAGGCGCTCGAGTTTCTGTCGGTAGATGGCGACATGCTGGTCTTCATGATCGCAGATGGCCCGGTACTCACATGTTTCCCGGCGGTATCTCCGGTCGATATAGACGGTGAAATTGGGGTAGCTCAACCGGATGTCCAAGGTTTCCGGAACGCGCAAAAGCCGCTCCTTGGCAAGGGATGGATTTTGACCTTCAAACGCATGTCCATCTTGAACTCGGTCAGGGTCAGGCCAAGGGGATACCAGCCGCTGGCCACGCCTGAGCCGCCATGTCCGCGTTGAATGCGCTGAAAATCGCTGCGGGTATGTCCGGCCCGGTAGCTCGCTTTACCGGAGGAGGTTTGAAATTTAAGCTCGACGGGATCGCCGGCGCCCAGACAGCGCCTGGCGGCGGCCGAAAGAGCAGGGAAGACGGCCACAAAAATATTGATAGCGGCCACTGACAGATATCGCCTGCGCCGGACTTCCACCGCCCTCGAATTCTTCATCCGCCCTCTTTCCCGAGAAGGTTGATCCGCATCGGCTGGTCGAACGCCATGCCGTCCTCCTCCTTGCTGCCCAAACGTTCAAAAAGGGCGTTGAGTTGGTCTGCCTTCTCATCAAAAGCCTCGCGGCGGCCGACATCGACGGTGATCTTGGAGTCCCGGAATTCCGCGAAGTCCCGGTGCCGGATTTTGTGGCTATATGTCACTTCCCTTATTTCCTCGAGCCCATATGCTCTGGCTTCCTTGACGGCGCCATAAGCGGCGGCGCGGATATCGGTTTCGTCGACCAGCGGTTTTCCCAGTTCGAAGTTGGCGCCGTCGGCCAAGGGCTCGGCGACATAAACCAGGCCGCCCGCTTTCAACACCCGGGCGGCTTCGGCGAGTGTCTTGGCCTGATTGGCGCGGCCGATGTGGTGGAGAGTGTTGAAAAGAACGACGATATCAAAGCAAGCGTCCTCGAAGGGCAGGTCCTCGGCAAAGCCCTCGACGTACGTCTCGCCACCCGCCACCGGCGCGGCGCGGGCCTTATCGAGCGGCTTTTGGCCGCATTCCACGCCGACGGCCTTGGCGCCCATGGCGGTCATCAAGCGGACCAAGCCGCCGGTGCCGCAGCCGACGTCGAGGACTCGTTTGCCGCCGACATCAAGCAGTTCCAGGAGAACGTCGTTGTTTTGCCGTTTGTTCATGGCCGAACTTCTCCCTGACATGTTAAACTTGTAACGGTTTCATTTATATCCGGGCCGCGACCATGACGGAAACTTTCGCCGATATCCGCGCTTCGGTGCAGGCCTTGTGCCGCCGCTTCCCCGGCGAATACTGGCGCCGCTTGGACGCCGAGCGCGCCTATCCCGGCGGCGGCTATCCTTGAGGAAATCCATAAAGAGGAAGGCAACGCCGCCGTTTGTCATGTCCAGATGTATATCATGGGAACACTGCTGAGATACGGCTTGGAGGCGCAGAAAAGCCGCTACCTGCCGCCGATCGCCGCCGGCGAGCTTCGCTTACAAGCGTTCGCGGTGACCGAGCCCACGAGCGGCACCGATACCAGCCGCATCAAGACGACGGCGGTGCGTGACGGCGATTGTTATGTTATCAACGGCCAGAAGATCTGGACCTCGCGCGCCGAGCATGTGCTCGGTCTGCCAAAGTCATATTAGAAGCTGCTCTAACGCCGCCGCCCAGGCGGGTAAAAAATGAAGGCAAGCAAGACCAGCAGGCCAAAGAGCGAATAAATGGTGACGAAAATCCAATGCGGAAACGACCAATAGAGCAAGCGCTCCAGCCAATAGGCGATGAAGCCGCCCCCATGGCCCTCGGCGCCGGCCCGTTCCCGGAGTTCGTTTTCCCAGATGGTCAAGGGGCAATATCGGCCGAGCCAGGTTTGTGCGACAACGAAAGCGATGAGGGCGAGATGCGGGACCCTGAAAGCGAGCCGGCGGGTCCACGCCCATTGCCGCGCCCAGCCGGCCATGATCAGCGCCTGCCCGACGACGACGAAAAAGACAAGCAGGGCATGAACGGCGCCGATCAAGTCGGCGAGCAAACCGTAATGGCCGGACATCGTCTCGGAGGATAGCAGAAAAAAGGCGCTGACGGATGACCATTGATCTTGACCATCTGCGCCAATGGATCGGCGGCAGCGATGAGACCAGCGAGACGTTGGCGGCGGCGCCACTGGCCGGCCTCGCCGCTATTCTCAACCATGACGGCGCCAGGCCGGATCCGGGTTCGGAAGTGCCGCCGGGGGGCATTGGTTGTATTTTGCCGGCGCCGCCAGGCAGTCGGAATTGGCCGCCGACGGTCATGCCAAGCGCGGCAGATTTCTGCCGCCGGTGCCGTTGCCCCCGCGCATGTGGGCGGGTGGAAGTCTCGAATGTCATAGGCCCTTGCGGGTTGGCGGGACGGCGCGGCGGGTCTCGCGAATCCACGACGTGACCAGCAAGCAAGGAAGAAGCGGGCCTCTGGTTTTCGTCCTTGTCCATCATGAAATCTCAATCGCCGGAAAGCTCGCCCTCGTCGAGGAGCAAAACATTGTTTTCCGTGGCCCTTCCGGGAGCGGCCCGCAATTGGGCGCCGCCTCTTCTTCGCCACCGGCGCCGGGCAAGGCGGCGTGGCGGCGGGTTGTTCGCTCCGACCCGGTAATGCTCTTTCGCTATTCGGCGCTGACTTTTAACAGCCACCGCATCCACTATGACCGCCCTTACACCATGGCCGAGGAAGGCTATCCCGGCCTGGTTGTTCACGGCCCCCTGACCGCGACATTGCTTCTCGATCTCTGCCGAAGGGAAAGTCCGCGAGAAAAAATTGCCGAATTCCGCTTCCGCGCCCTGGTGCCGCTTTTTGACAATGCCCCCTTCACCATCGTCGGCCAACCGTCGGCGGACGGCCGCGTCGCCAACCTGTGGGCGGAAAATCAAAAAGGAGTCATGGCGATGACGGCGGAGGCGCGGTTCGCCTGATGATAGTGTAGACTTTCATAAATCCATGTTAAGGAAAAGGGTTCAAGAAAAGGCCTGGAAGGATTTCGTCCACTGGTGCGCTAAGCGGGGCCTGAATGCCATCCCGGCCAATCCCTGGACGGTCGCCGCTTATGCCAGGTGGTGTGAACCCCGGCGCCGTTACCCGGTCATCGCCAAAGGCGTCAAGGTCATCGCCAGGATGCACCTGTTGAACTGTCTCCACTCTCCGGACAGCCATCCGACGGTCAGGCGGACGCTGCGCCAGATCGAGGTGCGGGCCGAGAGCAAAGGCCTGCGCACCGATCTGTTTCGCGTCGAAGACTTCCGAAAGAATGCCGCCGCCGGGGAGGCTTCGGCAAAAATCGAATCGGGATCGCCAAACCGGCGCCCGCCACGGGCCTTGCGGTCCACTCCCAAACTGGTGATTCGCCGTCCCGGCGGCGGTGCGTAGATATTGCTTCGGCTAGTCGCCGGGTAAGCCTCTAAATCCTTGGGCGACGACGTAGACTTCCGCCGAGGCGGGGTGGCTCGCCGGCGGCTTGGCGTGGCGGACGCTCTTGAACAGACGCTTCATGCGGACCAGCAGCTCTCGTTCCGTGCCGCCCTGGTAGACCTTGGCGACGAAGGCGCCGCCGGGCGCCAGTACCTCCTCGGCGAAGTTCAGCGCCGCTTCGGCCAAGGCCATTATCCGCAAATGGTCGGTGCCGGCATGGCCGCTGACCGGCGCCGCCATGTCCGAAAGCACCAGGTCGGCAGGGCCACCCAGGGCTTGGGCGAGAAGCTCGGGCGTGTTTTCATCGAGGAAATCGCGGCGCAGCGTCGTTACCCCTAGCGGCGGCGTCATTTCGGCGATGTCAAGGGCGACGACGAGGCCGCCCCCTTGGCGTCCCGTCTTTACCCTTTCGGCGGCGACTCGGCTCCAACCGCCCGGCGCCGAGCCTAAATCCACCACCCTGAGGCCGGGTTTGAGAAGATGAAAGAGATCGTCCAGTTCGGTGAGCTTGAAGGCGGCGCGTGATGGATAGCCCAGGCGCCGCGCTTGTGCCACGTAGGGATCGTTAAGCTGGCGCTCGAGCCAGCGGGTGGAAGAGAGTTTCCGGCCCTTGGCCGTTTTCAGCCGCGTTTTCAGGCGCCGCCCACCCGTCCGGCTTCCCCGGCCGCCCGCCTTGCCGCCCCGCCTGTTCATCGCGGTCCGCCGAGGCGCTGGCGGTGGCGGCCGCCGTCGATCGATCCCGGTTTTTCCACTCGCACCCGAGCCTTCCTTTCACCACAAATAAATATCCCATATGGGCCAGCGGCGCAAAACCACCTACCCCCGTGAAAGATGTTATGATAGAAACCGCTCGCCATACGTTGGGGCGTAGCCAAGCGGTAAGGCAACGGGTTCTGGTCCCGTGATCCCAGGTTCGAATCCTGGCGCCCCAGCCATTATTGTTATCCTTAGAGTATCCTGGCGCCAATGGCTGGAGTGCGGTTTAGATGAGCGAATCCGAGACCACGGATGGCGAAGGCGCCCGCGACTTCATCCGCGACATTATCCGCGAGGACTTGGATAGCGGCCGGACCGAGGCCGTGGTCACCCGCTTTCCGCCGGAGCCCAATGGTTACCTGCATATCGGCCACGCCAAGTCCATATGCCTGAATTTCGGTATTGCCGAGGAGTTTGGCGGCCGCTGCCACCTGCGCTTCGACGACACCAACCCGGTTAGGGAAGAGCAAGAATATATCGAGTCCATCAAGGAAGACGTCCGCTGGCTCGGCTTCGACTGGGGGCGGCACATTTACTTCGCCTCCGATTATTTTGAGCGCCTTTATGAATGGGCCGAGCATCTGATCGGCGGGGGGAAGGCCTATGTGGACGACCTCTCGCCCGACGAAATGCGTGAATACCGCGGCACCTTGACCGAGGCCGGCCGAAACAGCCCCCACCGGGAGCGCGGCGTGGAAGAAAATCTTGATCTCTTTCGCCGCATGCGGGCCGGCGAATTCGCCGCCGGCGCGCGGGTGCTGCGCGCCAAGATCGACATGGGATCGGGTAACATCAATCTTAGGGATCCGGTGATCTACCGCATTCTGCGCGCCCCCCACCCGCGCACCGGCGATAGCTGGCTGGTTTACCCCACCTATGACTTCGCCCACGGCCAGTCGGACGCCATCGAAGGCATCACCCATTCGCTCTGTACGCTTGAATTCGAGGACCACCGCCCGCTCTATGACTGGCTCATCTCGAATCTGCCTGTGCCGTCGCGCCCCAGGCAGCGCGAATTTTCGCGCCTCAACCTCACCCATACGGTGTTGTCGAAGCGAAAGCTTATGGAGCTTGTCCGGAACGGCCACGTCAAGGGCTGGGACGATCCCCGCATGCCGACGATCAGTGGCCTCCGGCGGCGCGGCTTTCCGGCTGCCGCGATCCGTGACTTTGCGGCGCGCATCGGCGTCACGAAGAGCGACAACGTTGTCGAGATGGCTTTGCTGGAGCATTGCGTCCGCCAGCTCTTGAACAAGAGCGCTTTGCGCCGCGCCGCCGTCTTGCGGCCGCTCAAGGTAACCATAGAGAACTATCCGGAGGGCGAGACAGAGGAGCTGGACGCCATCAACAACCCCGAGGATGCCGCCGCTGGTACGCGCCCCGTGGCGTTCTCGCGCCAGATTTACATAGAGCGTAACGATTTCATGGAGACTCCGCCGAATAAGTTCTTCCGGCTGGCGCCGGGCCGCGAGGTGCGGCTGCGTTACGCTTACTTTATTACCTGTCGCGAGGCGGTCAAGAACGCCGCCGGCGAGGTGGTCGAGCTCATCTGCACCTATGACCCGGAGACCCGTGGCGGCAACGCGCCTGACGGACGCAAGGTGAAAGCGACCCTGCACTGGGTGTCGGCGGCGCATGCCGTTGGCGCCGAGGTAAGGCTCTACGATCACCTGTTTGCCCGGGAGGAGCCTGACGCCGACGGCGAGCTTGCCGACAACCTCAATGAAGCGTCATCAACGGTGTTGACGGATTGCCGCCTGGAAGCGGCGCTGGCGGAGACCTCACCGGGCCAGCCGGTTCAGTTCGAACGGCAAGGTTATTTCTATCTTGATACGGATTCGACTCCCGCCAGCCTGGTCTTCAACCGCACCGTCGGCCTGCGCGACACCTGGGCGAAGCTGCAGGCGAAGGAGAGGACGAAAGCCTAAGACATTTCAGCAGGCTGCTAGAGGATAAACTTGCTCAGATCGGCGTCCTTGGCTAGCTCGCCGACCTTCTTGCGGACCTGTTCGGCATCGATGGTGATGGTCTCGCCACCACATTCGGAGGCGGTGAAACTGATGTCCTCCAAGAGTTTTTCCATCACCGTGTGCAGCCGCCTGGCGCCGATGTTCTCGACGCCGCTGTTGATCTCGGCGGCCAGATGGGCAACCTCGGCGATGGCCTCGGTGGTGAAGTCCAGGGCAACATCCTCGACCCCCATCAGGGCGGTATATTGCTTGATCAGGCTGGCTTCCGGCTCGGTCAGGATGCGTACGAAATCCTCCCGGGTCAGCGCCTTGAGCCCGACCCGTATCGGTAGGCGGCCTTGCAGTTCAGGCAACATGTCGGCGGGCTTGGAGAGGTGGAAAGCGCCCGACGCGATGAACAAGATATGGTCGGTCTTGACCGCGCCGCGCTTGGTCGGCACCGTCGTTCCCTCGATCAGCGGCAAAAGGTCCCGTTGCACGCCCTCGCGGCTGACGTCGGTGCCGACGCGTTCGGAACGGACGGTGATCTTGTCGATCTCGTCCAAGAAAACGATGCCGTTGTTTTCGACCGCCTCGATGGCTTCCTTAACCACTTTGTCCTCGTCGAGCAGCTTGTCGCATTCCTCTTCCATCAACACTTCATAGGATTCGGCGACGCTCAAGCGCTTCGACTTGGTCTGCTGGCCGAAGGCCTTGCCCATGATTTCGTTCAGGTTGATCATGCTCATCTGGGAGCCGGGCATGCCGGGAATTTCAAAACTCGGCATGCCGCCGCCGTCCGCCACCTGGATTTCCACCTCTTTATCGTCGAGTTCGCCCTGGCGCAGTTTAACGCGGAACTTCTCGCGGGTGTCGCGGCCCGCATCTTCGCCGACCAGGGCGTCCAGCACCCGTTCCTCGGCCAGAAGCTCGCCCTTGGCGGCAACCTGCTTGCGCAACTTCTTGCTGGTCGCGTGAATGGCGATCTCGACCAGGTCGCGGATGATTTGCTCGACATCGCGCCCCACATAGCCGACCTCCGTGAACTTGGTGGCTTCGACCTTGAGGAACGGGGCCTGGGCCAAATTCGCCAGACGCCGCGCGATCTCGGTCTTGCCGACGCCGGTGGGCCCGATCATCAGGATGTTCTTAGGTAAAATTTCTTCGCGCAGGTTTTCGTCCAATTGCTGGCGCCGCCAGCGGTTGCGCAGAGCAATGGCGACGGCGCGTTTGGCGTCGTCCTGGCCGATGATGTAGCGGTCCAGTTCGGAAACGATCTCGCGGGGCGTGAAACTTGTATTCATAAAACCTCGACGACCAAACTGGTGTTGGTGTAGACGCAGATGCCGGCGGCGATCTCCAGGGCTTTTCTGGCGATGGCCTCGGCCTCCAGATCGTCGCGGTCGAAAAGGGCGCGGGCCGCCGCCAGGGCGTAGTTGCCGCCGGAACCGATGCCAATCAATCCATCCTCTGGTTCAAGGACGTCGCCGTTTCCGGTCAATACCAATGAGACCTCCTTGTCGGCCACCGCCATCACCGCTTCCAGGCGTCTGAGATAACGGTCCGTGCGCCAATCCTTGGCCATCTCCACCGAGGCCCGGGTAAGTTGTCCGGGATATTGTTCGAGCTTTCCTTCCAGGCGTTCAAAGAGGGTGAAGGCGTCGGCGGTGGCACCGGCGAAGCCGGCGATTACGGATCCATCGGCCAAGCTTCGTACTTTCTTGGCGTTGGACTTGATTACCGTGTCGCCGAGACTGACCTGGCCATCGCCGGCAATGACGACGCGGTCTCCCTTGCGCACCGAGAGAATGGTGGTGCCGTGCCAAGTGCTTTGGGCTTTATGTGACATGGTTTAGAACATTCAGGAAAAGATAGTGTCAGGGTTGGGTGCCTACCGGTGATTTAGGCATAACAAGCCTTGCGGTCAAGATAAAGACCTCGGAATAGGCTTCCGCGCTGGCGGTTTACCATCCTTCCTGTTACGAAGGTCCGGCAAATTTGAAAAGGAGCGGCACATGCGCAAAGCCAAGGTTAAGCGCAAAACCAAGGAAACGGTGATCGAGGCCGCGGTCAACCTGGATGGAACCGGAAAATACGCCGTTTCCACGGGCGTCGGCTTCCTCGATCACATGCTCGAGCAGCTCTCCCGGCACAGTCTTATCGACTTGCGGGTAACGGCGCGGGGCGACCTGCATATCGATCAACACCACACCACCGAGGATATCGGGATCGCCGTCGGCGACGCCATCTCCAAGGCCCTTGGCGAGCGCAAGGGAATCACCCGCTACGGTTCCGCCATGGCGCCCATGGACGAGGTGCTGACCCGGGTGGTGGTGGACGCCTCCATGCGCCCGCACTTGGTCTGGAGGGTAAAATTCAAGAGCTCGAAAGTCGGCGAAACGGATATCGAGCTGTTCAAGGAATGGTTCCAGGCTTTCGCCCAGGCCGCCGGCCTGACCTTGCATGTGGAGACCCTTTACGGGGACAACAACCACCATATTGCCGAATCCTGTTACAAGGGCTTGGCTCGGGCGTTGCGCCAAGCGGTTGAGATCGACCCCCGCAAGGCCGACGCGGTGCCTTCGACGAAAGGGGTGCTCGGCGGCTCGCTTTAACCACCGTCGGCAAGGCCGAAAAGAGATAAGCATGCGTTTCTATACCGCTCATCTTCGCTATGAGGCCACCGGTTCCAATTTGTTGTTGGTCAAGGAAGGGTTTTGCTGGCCGGCATTTTTTTTCTCTGTCTTTTGGGCGCTCTGGCGGCGCTTGTGGCTGGTGGCGCTGGTTTTGTTCGCCTTGCAAGCGGGGTTGGGATGGGGAATGAGGGAAATGCCGCTGTCTCCGCTCGGTCAAAGCGCGGTTTCCTTTGCCTTGGCGTTGGTCTTCGGGATCTTCGCCAACGACCTCAGGCGGTGGACTTACGGGCGCCGCGGTTACCTCCTTGTCGATGTGGTCGGCGGCGGCGATCTCGAAGAGGCCGAACGACGCCTTTTAGACGAGAAGCCGGATCTGGCGGCTGATTTGCGGCCATGAATGTGGTCATTATTGATTATGGCTCGGGCAACCTGCGCTCCGTTGCCAAGGCCTTTGAGCGCGCCGGTGGCGAATTCGGCCTGACGGTGACCGTCACCTCCGACGCCAGCTCCTTAAGCGACGCCAGCCACGTGGTTCTGCCCGGCGTTGGCGCCTTTGCCGATTGTAAGCGTGGCTTGGAGGCTGTTGCCGGCATGGCCGAGGCGCTTGCAAAGGCGGTGCTCGATGACGGCAAGCCGTTCCTGGGCATTTGTGTTGGCATGCAATTGATGGCCTCGGTGGGGCTTGAGCATGGACGCCACCGGGGCCTCGGTTGGATCGCCGGCGAGGTGGTTCCCCTGAAACCCTCGGATCCAAGATTGAAAATTCCCCATATGGGGTGGAACGAACTCATCTTTTCCTCCGCCCATCCGGTTTTTGACGGCTTGCGCGAAGGCGCCCATGCCTACTTCGTCCATTCCTACGCCTTCGTCTGTGATGAGCCCGCCAACCAGTTGGCCAGTGTCGATTACGGCGGCCCGGTGACCGCCGCGATCGGCCGTGGCAACATGATTGGCACTCAATTCCACCCGGAAAAAAGCCAAGCGATGGGGTTGCGGCTGATCGGCAACTTTCTCGGCTGGAAACCCGGATGATTTTTTTCCCGGCCATAGACCTCAAGGACGGCCGGTGCGTGCGCTTGCTGAAGGGCGACATGAGCAAGGTCACGGTCTTCAACGACG
The DNA here is from genome assembly GCA_036012725.1 of Rhodospirillales bacterium. Taxonomy (GTDB): domain Bacteria; phylum Pseudomonadota; class Alphaproteobacteria; order Rhodospirillales; family 2-02-FULL-58-16. Next base: position 2,882 of record DASCPW010000053.1, on the reverse strand, counting down.
ATCCCGGCGGCCAGGCCAAGTCGTTCGAGAATTTGGGCTGCCAGTGGCTGCACCTGGTTGATCTCAACGGTGCTTTCGCTGGCCATCCGGTCAATACTAGCGCCGTGATTTCCATTCTCGACGCCATCGCCATCCCGGTGCAATTGGGCGGCGGCATCCGCGATTTGGAAACGATTTCATTCTGGCTGGACAAGGGTGTTCGCCGGGTGATTTTAGGGACGGTGGCGCTCCACAACCGGCCACTTCTCAAAGCGGCCTGCCGGCGCTTTCCGGGCCGGGTGGCGGTGGCCATCGATGCCCGTGACGGATTTGTCGCCGTCGAAGGCTGGGCCGAAATATCTGCCCTCAAGGCCGTTGATCTGGCCGACGGACTGGAAGATGCCGGCGCCGCCGCCATCATCTATACCGACATCGGCCGCGATGGCGTCATGCAAGGGCCCAACATCGAGGCGACGGTGGCCCTGGCGGCCCGCTTGTCGACGCCGGTGATCGCCTCTGGAGGGGTCTCTTCCATGGATGATTTGCGGGTCTTGAAAAAAGCGGCCGCCGACCTTTTGGAAGGCGTGATTTCCGGCCGCGCCGTTTACGATGGGCGTATCGACCCGGCGGCGGCGGTGGCGTTGTTCAAGGAAGCGGCGGGCTGACGGAAGAAGTGAGGCGATGCTGAAATCCAGAATCATTCCCTGCTTGGATGTCGACAAGGGGCGCGTCGTCAAGGGGGTGAATTTTGTCGATCTGATCGATGCCGGCGATCCGGTGGAACAGGCCCGCGTTTACGACCGCGAGGGCGCCGATGAACTCTGCTTCCTCGACATCACCGCCAGTCACGAGAACCGCGAGACCATTTTCCAAGTGGTCCGAAAGACCGCCGAGCAATGTTTTATGCCGCTTACCGTCGGCGGCGGCGTGCGCTCCATCGACGACATCCGCAAGCTTCTGCTGGCCGGCGCCGACAAGGTGTCGATCAACACGGCGGCCGTCAAAAACCCGGACTTCGTGCGCCAGGCGGCGCGAAAATTCGGCAGCCAATGCATTGTCGCTTCCGTCGATGCCAAGACCACGGGCCCGGAATATTTCGAGGTGTTTACCCATGGCGGCCGCGAGGCCACCGGCATCGACGCCGTTAAGTGGTCGCAACGCATGGCCGCCAATGGCGCCGGCGAGATTCTGCTGACCTCGATGGACCGGGATGGCACCAAACAGGGTTTCAATATTCCATTGACCCGGACTATCGCCGATGCCGTTGGCGTGCCGGTGATCGCGTCCGGCGGTGTCGGCACGCTTGACCATATGGTCGAGGGCATCGTCGAGGGCCATGCGACGGCGGTACTGGCGGCCTCGATTTTTCATTTCGGCACCTATACAATTTCCGAGGCCAAGGATTACATGCGGGCGGGCGGCGTGGCGGTGCGCGAAGAGCCTGGAAAGGAGTGAAGCTGATGGGAGGGGGAACCGCCGACGGCGCCGTCCTCGATCGCTTGTTCAAGGTCATCGAAGGGCGGCGGGACGCCGATCCGAAGGTTTCCCGCACGGCCCGCCTGTTTTCCCGCGGTAAGGGGAAAATCGCCCAGAAAACAGGCGAGGAAGCGGTTGAGACCGTCGTCGCCGCCCTCGATGAGACGCCGCAACGGGTGGTCGAGGAAAGCGCCGACCTGCTTTATTACCTTTTGGTGCTGTGGGTCGAGACGGGAATCAGGCCGGCCGATGTGTGGGCCGAACTGGCGGCCCGGGCCGGCGTTTCCGGCGGCAAGGCAAGGAAAACCCCTCCAAAATACTAAGGGAAGAACATAAAATGGCTTACGATCCCGACAACATTTTCGCCAAGATCCTGCGCGGCGAGATTCCCTGCGACAAAGTCCATGAGGATGAATTCGCCTTGGCCTTCAACGACATCAATCCGCAGGCGCCGGTCCATGTGCTGGTCATTCCCAAGGGCCCGTACATGTCTTCGGATGGTTTTTTTGGACAGGCGCCGGAGCAAGAAATTGCCGGTTTCTTCCGTGCCGTCGGTCAAGTCGCCGGCAAGTTGGGGGGGCTCGACAAGGGTTACCGTATTCTCGCCAACCACGGCCGCGACGCCCACCAGGAGGTGCCCCATTTCCACGTTCACATCTTCGCCGGCCGCGACCTCGGCCCAATGCTCAGCCAGCCGAGGGACTGATCTGGGGCACGGGATGCGAGATGGCTCTCCTTGCCGGATACGGGCCATTCTTTATCGAATATGTCCTGGGCTGACCGCCTGCGACCGATCCCTCGGTCTCTCCAGCCGTCTGAACAGATGGTAAGAGGGGCGGTGTCAATCATGGGTCCATCAGAAGCGGATTTTGCCCCGGCACGATGCACCGGTATGAGAGTGCTTCGGCGAAGCCGAGAAGCTCCATATCGACACCGTCCTCGTTCAGCTTTTGTAATTTCGTTCGCAGTAGTTAACGCCGACCACAGCGATTTCCACCGGTTTCGTCCGGGAGAAAAGGTCACGTGCGGTCCCAGCAAACGCATGGGCCGGATTGAATGACCCAGTCTAACCTGGCCCAAATGGTCTCTTCAAGAAAGGAAACGGTGGCAAACAGTTACTGAAGTTCGAAAAATTTGATCGCGTTCTTATAGGCGATTTTTTCCGCCGTCTCCGGACTTAAATTTCCAAGCAATCCCTTCCGGATAATCTTGATGGCCTTCGCGTATTTAGCGCCGTCATAGACGTCCGATCCCACCAGGAAACGATCCGGCATTTCTTCGATCAGATTCTTCCATCCCGACACAATGCCGTCGGGACCAAAAACCTTCTTTTCCGGCTTATGGACAAAAGCCTTTGCTGGAATCTTGGGAACCGAGCGCGCCGAGAGGTCACAGAAGAAGTTGGGGTACTTCTCGAAGAAAGGTTT
>DASCPW010000052.1:0-57162 GCA_036012725.1 Rhodospirillales bacterium | reverse complement strand
ATAAAGATAAGAAAAGTACGAAAGATCAGGACAGTAAGGAAGTGGCCGCCAAGGACCGCCCTATTCTCGTCGCAGTGGGTTTTTCCGACGACTCAAAGGCCGCCTTTACCTGGGCTTGCGAGGCAGCAACCGCTTTTGGCGCGCCGATCGTGCTCTTTCACGTGGTTCATGAACCTGCTGAGGCGCCCGGTTATTACCGGCATGACATTAAGGACAAGATGCGTCCGATGGAAGACGTGGCCGAGAAAATGATGCGTAAATTCCTGAAGGAAAGGAGCGACGCCAATCCCCACAACAAGTCTTTGAAAAACCTGAAGACGCAGCTGGTGACAGGCTTGCCGGTAACGCGTGTCCTCAAGGCCGCCGACAAGGTGAATGCGCGTATGATCGTCATGGGCAGCCAGGGGCGCTCGGGGCTGGCCCATCTGCTCGTTGGATCCAAGGCCGAACAGGTTGTACGGATGGCTAAAATTCCGGTAACCATCGTCAAGGCGACAAGGGAAAACAATGAGGATTAGGCAAACTGTAACAACAGAAAATGGCATCCATATGAGCATCAAGTTTAGCAGTTTAGGCGGGAATACCAGGATTACGTTATGCTTGGTCACGGCGGCCGTTTTGTGTCTGGCCGTGACGCCGGTTCTTGCCGCTCTGCCCGTCGCTGGAAAGGAGATACCATGGGGGATCATGGGCATGCGGGTATTCGGTGGATTGGCCCTTTTTCTTTTTGGCATGGACCAGATGTCCGAGGCTCTGAAAGCGGTGGCGGGTGACCGCATGAGGGGTATCCTTGGCAAGCTCACCAATAACCGGGTTGCCGGGCTCGTCACCGGGGCCGGCGTCACCGCGGTTATCCAGTCCTCGTCGGTGACGACGGTGATGCTGGTCGGATTCGTCACCGCCGGCCTGATGTCCTTGTCCCAGGCCATCGGGGTCATCTTGGGGGCCGATATAGGCACCACCATCACCGCCCAGATCGTCGCCTTCCCAGTGAAGAAATACGCCCTTTTGCTGGTCACCATCGGCTTCGTCATGATGTTCGTTGGCCGCAGTGAGAAGATCAAACAGTATGGCGTCTTGACCATGGGTCTGGGGATGATTTTCTTCGGCTTGGCCATCATGAGCGATGCCATGAAGCCGTTGCGGTCTTACCAGCCGTTCATCCAATTGATGCAGGACGTTGCCAATCCCTTGGTCGGCATTTTGATCGCCACCATTTTCACGGCGCTGATCCAGTCATCCTCGGCAACCATGGGCGTTGTCATCGTGCTCGCCCAACAGGGCCTGATCTCCCTTGAGGGCGGCATCGCGCTAGCGCTTGGCGCCAACATCGGCACTTGCGCCACCGCCGGCCTAGCCTCCATCGGCAAGCCCCGTGAGGCGGTGCGCGTCGCCGTCGCCCATGTCACCTTTAAGATCGTCGGCGTCGCCCTTATCTTTTTCTTCATCCCCTATCTGGCCGAGTTTTGCCGGTGGATCTCCCCGGCCTACCCGGAACTGACCGGCATGGAAAGGTTGGCCAAAGAGACGCCGCGCCAAGTCGCCAACGCCCATACCCTGTTCAACGTCGGCATCGCCTTTCTCTTCTTGCCGGCGACCACCCTGTTCGCCCGTTTTTGTGAATGGGTGGTCGCCGACAAGCCTGAAGAGGCTGAAGAACTGCCGGTTCATTTCAAACCCAGGTATCTGGACGAAGCGCTCATTTCCACCCCTCCGCTGGCGCTCGGCCGGTGCCGGCTCGAGATCGGCCGGCTTGGCAAGCGGGTCATCGAGATGTTCGACAAGGTTCTGCCGGCGGTTCTGAATGGCAGCAAGGAGGATCTGCAAGAAATCGTCGAAATAGACGATGAGGTGGACGTCTTGCATGGCCAGATTGTTCTCTTCCTAGGCAAGTTGAGCATGACCAACCTCTCGGCCGAACAGGCCGAGGAACTCATGTATCTCTTGCAAACGGTGGATCGTTTGGAAAATGTCGGCGATATAATGGAAACCAACATGGTGTCGGTGGGCACTCAGCGGATTAACGAAAACATCGTCGTCAGCGATCCCACCATGAAAATCATCAATCAATACCATCAGCAGGTTGCCGCCGCCCTCCTGGACACCGTCGAGATCGTGTCAAACGAGGACATCGATGCCATCAAGCGGGTGAGAAGCAGAAAAGGAGAGATCGATGCCTTGGCGTTGGAAACGGCCAAGCATGAAATTGAGCGCCTGACTGCGGACGCGCCAAATCGGCTGAAAACCTATACCCGGGAACGCGAGACCATCGATCACATGGACCGCATCTACAGGACGTGCCGCAGCATCGCCGGATCGGCACCGACGAAAGAGGAGCTTGAGTTACAGCCGGAGGAAACCACTACTTGAATCGCTGGCGACCGGCTTATGGAGTATTGCCGGCCAGGGCGGAGGTTATTGGCGTTCCAGTTCCCACACCGCCGGCGCCCGGTCGAGGCGTTCGATCAGACGCTGGCGCTGAACCTCCAATTCCTTGGGCAGGCGGGAGCCGAAACGCTCGAACAGTTTCTTCTGGTCATCGGCCTCGGCCATGCCCGCTTGCCGGTCCACGGTCATCAGGTGATAGAAGGTCTTGGCATCGTAGTCGAGACCCCGCCAGTTGAGGTCTTGGTGGCGAGGCATGAAGCCGAAAGGGCTTTCGACGCGCCGGGCGCGGTTGTGAACGCAATCGACGATCCATTTCAGAACCCGCATGTTCTCGCCAAAGCCAGGCCATATGAACTTGCCGTTTTCATTTTTGCGGAACCAGTTGACCCGGAAAATCAGCGGTGGCTGGGTAATGAGGCTTCCCATCTCCAGCCAGTGGCGCCAGTAATCGGCCATGTTGTAGCCGCAGAACGGCAGCATCGCCATCGGATCGCGGCGGATCGCCGCCTGGCCGACGGCCGCCGCCGTTGCCTCGGAGCCCATGGTCGCCGCCAGGTAAACCCCGTGCCGCCAGTCGAAGGACTGGAAGGCAAGGGGAAAGGTGGTACTCAAGCGGCCACCGAAGATAAAGGCGCTGATCGGCACCCCTTGCGGGTCTTCCCAGGCCGGATCAATGCTCGGGCACTGGCCGGCCGGCGCCGTGAAGCGGGAATTGGGATGTGCCGCCAGGCCATCGCTCTCGGGAGTCCAATCGTCTCCCCGCCAGTCGATGGCATGTGCCGGCGGGTCGCCGTCCAGGCCTTCCCACCAGACGTCGCCGTCATCGGTTAACGCGACGTTGGTGTAAAGGCAATTCCTGGTCAGGGTCCGAAGGGCCGTTGGATTGGAGGTCATGGAGGTGCCTGGAGCGACCCCGAAATAGCCGGCTTCCGGGTTGATGGCATATAGCCGCCCGTCGGCACCCGGTTTGATCCAAGCGATGTCGTCGCCAACGGTAGACACTTTCCAGCCGTCGAAACCGGCCGGGGGAATCAGCATTGCAAGGTTGGTTTTGCCGCAAGCGCTAGGAAAAGCGGCGGCGATGTACGTTTTCTCGCCGTCGGGCGATTCAAGCCCGAGAACCAGCATATGCTCGGCCATCCAGCCTTCTTCCCTCGCCATCGCCGAGGCGATACGAAGGGCAAAACATTTCTTACCCAAAAGTGCGTTGCCGCCGTAGCCGCTGCCGAACGACCAGATTGCGCGCTGCTCGGGAAAATGGACGATGTACTTGTTCTTATTGCAGGGCCAAGGAACATCCTTTTGTCCCGGTTGCAACGGCGCGCCGATTGAATGCAGACAACGGACAAAGTCGCCGTCGCCCAAAACCTCCAGAACTTTTTTGCCCATCCGGGTCATGATCCGCATGTTGACAGCGGCATAAGCGGAATCGGTGATCTGCACGCCGATGTGGGATATCGGCGAGCCCAACGGCCCCATGCTGAATGGGCAGACATAGAGGGTGCGGCCACGCATGCAACCGTCGAATAGCCCCTTCAGAGTGCGCTTCATATCGGCCGGCTCGGCCCAGTTGTTGGTCGGTCCGGCGTCTTCTGCCTTTTCCGAACAGATGAAGGTGCGGTCCTCGACCCGCGCCACGTCGCCGGGGTCGGAGCGAGCCAGGTATGACTGCGGCCGTTTTTGCTCGTTCAGCTTGATGAAGGTGCCGGACTCCACCATTTCCTGGCAAAGACGGTCATACTCTTCTTGCGAGCCGTCGCACCAATGAATGCGGTCGGGCTTGCAGAGGCCCGCGGCCTCGTCAACCCAAGCCAGTAGTTTGGCGTTATTGGTAAAGTCCTCGCCGGATGCGGTCATTCCTTACTCCTGAAAACTGCCGTTGATGGTTGAGTGGGGGCTTTGTTCATGGCTCATGGTGAATTTTCGCCGAAAACAAGATGTTGCCGGGAATTGGCGGCCGCCGGATAGGCCACCGGTACTCTCAACATTTCCCACTTGCCCGTCAAGAAACGTTCCCAGAATTTTTCCAGGAAAGGCTATAATTTCGCCACAATCGCCGCCAGTTATTCGGATAGGCACTTAGCCATATCGGGGTTTCCCTAGGCAGGAGGATGAATTCATGCCCCATACCATCGCTTTGGTGGATGACGACCGCAATATCCTGGCGTCGGTTTCCATGGCCTTGGAGGCCGAGGGGTTCAAGGTCCAGACCTACGCCGACGGCGTGGAAGCGCTTGAGGGCATGAGCCGCTCGCCCGTGGACCTGGCCGTCCTCGACATTAAAATGCCGCGCCTGGACGGCATGGAGTTGTTGAGCAGGTTACGTCGGAAAGAAGATCTGTCGGTAATTTTTCTCACCTCCAAGGACGAAGAGGTCGATGAAATGCTGGGCCTGCGCATGGGTGCCGACGATTACATCAAGAAGCCCTTTTCACAACGCCTGTTGATTGAACGCATCCGCGCCGTGCTGCGTCGCCGCGACATCAAGGCGGCCAGCCATGGTGATGGCAAAAACATGCTCCGCCGTGGCAATCTGGTGCTCGACCCTGACAGGCATCTGTGCACTTGGCGCGGCAAGGCAATCAACCTGACGGTCACCGAGTTCCTTCTCCTTCAATCCCTGGCCAAGCGGCCCGGCCACGTCAAGAACCGCGACCAGTTGATTAATCAGGCTTATGGTGAACATATCTACGTCGATGACCGCACCATCGACAGCCACATCAAACGCCTGCGCAGGAAGTTCAAGGAATTGGACCCCGAGTTCGGCGAGATCGAAACTCTTTACGGTGTCGGTTATCGTTACCGAGGAGTGTGATACCAAGGATCGATGATAATGACCCATAGAGATCGCCTCGGCGCCCCGTCGGAGGGCGTCGAAAAGTTCTGACGATGTGCCGCATCGCCACGTCGCGCACTCCTAGCCGAAAGCCTTTGGAAGCCGTCTCCATGGGTCATTATCATCGATCCTTGGTATGACCCCCGCCGCTAAAATGAAGCACCCACACGACCAACCCGCCATCTCGCCGATCACCCGGCGCATTCTTGCCATCAACGTGTTGGCTTTGGCTATCCTGGTGGGCGGGATTCTTTTTCTGGGTGAATACCGGCGAACCTTGATCGCCGCCGAACTCGAGGCGCTCAAGGTTCAAGCCTTGATGCTCGCCGCCGCCTTGGGAGAAAGCGCTGTTGATACCGGCGATGCGAACGATGCCGATGCCGGCGGTGGCGTCAGCCAGCGTTTTGTCAAGAACGTTGTCCATCAGATGGTGCGTCGGCTGGTCAAATCCACCGGCGCCGGCACCCGGGCGCGTCTGTTCGATTCAGGCGGCGTGCTGATCGCCGACTCGCGGCTGTTGCTCGGCCGTGGCGGCATGGTCCAAATCGAGGACTTGCCCCCGCCCGATGCCGGCGGCGGCGGAATCTTGACAACTCTGCTGGACGTCTATGACCGACTGACACAATCGCTGTCTAACGGTAACAGCAGCCCCATTTACCACGAGAGCGCCCGGCAAAAGGCCAATGATTACGAGGAAGTGTCGAGGGCGCTTGCCGGCGAATCCGGGAACGCGACGCGTCAAACCGGCGCCGGCGGCATGGTCCTTAGTGTCGCCGTGCCGGTGCAACGCTACAAGCAGGTTTTGGGCGCCATGATGTTGTCCAAGGGGAGCGGCGATATCGATGCCGCCCTGTTCGAAGTGCGCATGGACATCCTTAAGGTTTTCACCGTCGCCCTGGCCGTGACCGTGCTGCTGTCGGTCTATCTTTCGGGAACCATTGCCAGGCCTCTGCACCGCCTGGCCGCCGCCGCCGAGCAGATTCGCCACAGCCACAACCGGCAAGACGTGATCCCCGATTTTGACGGCCGCGCCGACGAGATCGGAAACCTTGCCGCCAGCCTGCGCGACATGACCGAGGCGCTATGGCAACGCATGGACGCCATCGAATGCTTCGCCGCCGATGTCGTTCACGAGATCAAGAATCCGCTTACCTCCTTGCAAAGCGCCGTCGACACCGCTGTCCGGATCAAAAACGCTGAAGAGCAACGCCAGCTGATGAGCATCATCAAAGAGGACGTGCGCCGTCTGGATCGGCTGATCAGCGACATCTCCGACGCCTCGCGCCTGGATGCGGAATTGTCGAGGGCGGAAATGGGGCCGGTCGACTTGGCCCGGATGCTTTCGACTCTCCTTGATGTCCAAGAAGCCACCACCGGGCGCGCCTACAAGCCTCTCCTTCTTATCGACCAACAAGGAGACCTGAAGATCAATGGCATGGAAAGACGTCTCGCCCAGGTATTCGAAAACCTCATCGCCAATGCCGCGTCCTTCAGCCGGTCTGGCGGTACCATCTCGATAAAGGCCCGTGCCAAGGATGGCTGGATTGAAGTGATCATCGACGATGAAGGTCCCGGCATCCCCAAAGGCAAGGAAGAAACCATTTTCGAACGCTTCTACCGCGATCGCCCCGAAGGCGAGAAATTCGGCACTCACTCAGGCTTGGGTTTAAGTATCTGCAAGCAGATTGTCGAAACCCACGGTGGCATGATCACCGCCAAAAACCGGAAGGACGCCGCCGCCAATATCGTTGGTGCCAGCTTGACGGTGCGGTTGCCCGCGGAATGACACCCCCAGCCATCCAGACATGGGGTGCTTTTGCCGTTGCCGGTTGACAGCGGGAATTTGTAGCTTCACGCTTTGTTGTCATGGATCGGATTCACGCCACTTGCGTTGAAATTGACAGCACGGGTGTTCTTTTGCGCGGCCCCCCTGGCAGCGGTAAATCGGACCTGGCCTTGCGTCTGATCGACGGCGGCGCCCACCTGGTCGCCGATGACTATACCGAGCTGGATGTTCGCGAGGGAAAGCTCCTTGCTTATGCGCCCTCAGCTATCGCCGGCCTTATGGAAGTGCGCGGGCTGGGCGTTTTGCGGATGGGCTGTTGCCCCGACGTTGTACTCGGCCTGGCGATAGAACTGGTCCCGGAAACCGAAATGGAGCGCTTGCCCGAACCCGAAATTTTTCATTACCTTGGGGTTTCTCTTCCCGCGTTTAAGCTGAATCCGTTCGAGATTTCAGCCGTGCCTAAGGTTCGCCTTGCCTTGCAAATCGCCAAAGACACTATAATGCACGTCCCATGAACATGTATTGCCTAGCCTAAGGTGAGGTTCCGGGTTCGGCGCCAACAGGAAAAGTATGAGCGACAAAGCCATTCCCATCCCCCCTTTCGAGCAAGCCGAAGGGGGAACCGTGGCTGTGGGGAATGCCGGCACGAGGCATGTGCTATTGATCACGGGTATGTCGGGGGCGGGCAAAACCTCGGCTCTTAAATCCCTTGAGGATTTGGACTATGAGGCGGTGGATAACATGCCGCTGTCACTCATTGGCAGCTTGGTGGTCCCGGCCCAGCAGGTACTCGTCGGCGGCGATTTTCAGCGTTCCATCGCTATCGGCATCGACATCCGTACCCGCGATTTCGGAGTCGAGTCGTTCCTTAACAAACTGGACCATCTGGTTTCCGTAAACGCTCTCGAGGTCAAAGTGGTGTTTCTGGACTGCGATGACGACGAACTGCGCCGTCGTTACATGGAAACCCGACATCGCCATCCCCTCGCTCAGGACCGCCCGGTCAGCGATGGAATCGAGCATGAACGCCGTTTGATGTCGCTCTTGCGCGGCCGTGCCGATATTGTCATTGATACCACCGGACTGGCGCCGGGGGAACTGAAAGGAATTTTGCAGGGCCATTTCGAACAGGCCGGCAAGCAAGGGCTGGCCGTTTTCGTCATCTCGTTTTCGTTCCGCCAGGGGCTTCCCCGAGAAGCCGATCTGGTGTTCGATGTGCGCTTTCTCGATAACCCTCATTATGATCCTAATCTGAAATCGCTGACGGGTAAGGATCGCGAAATCGCCGATTTTATTTCCGCGGACGCGGGGTTTCAGCAATTCTTTGAAGGATTGACCAAGCTTTTGCAACCGCTCTTGCCGCGTTATGCCGCCGAGGGTAAGAGTTATCTCACTATTGCGGTGGGCTGTACGGGCGGGCGCCACCGCTCGGTTTTCATCGTCGAGAAACTGGCGGCCTGGTTGCGTGAACAGAACCAGCAGGTCCGCCTTAATCACAGGGATTTGTAACGGCAAAGCTTGCCTTGAGGTTAAAAAAATTATGATCGGAATGATTCTTGTTACCCACGGCCGTCTAGCCGAGGAACTGGTCGCCGCGTTGGAGCATGTGGTCGGTCCGCAAACGGATATCGCCACCGTTTGCATCGGCCCCGACGATGATATGGAGGAACGCCGAGGTCATATTCTGGAGAACGTCGCCAAAGCCGACAAAGGAAACGGGGTCGTGCTGCTGACCGATATGTTTGGCGGAACGCCTTCCAACCTGGCCATCTCAATCATGGACAAAGCCAATGTTGAGGTGATCGCTGGAGTCAACCTGCCGATGTTGATCAAGCTGGTCAGCGTCCGCGCGTCGGGATCCATGGCCGAAACCGCCACCAGCGCTCAGGAAGCAGGTCGCAAATACATCAATATCGCCTCGCAACTTTTAGCCAAGGACGGGGAATGAAGAGAGACGCGGTGGCGAGCTCGGAACGGGCGCGGCCGCGATGCGGAGCGGCGAACAGGTCCAATAGGGGCGGGATCGCCTCTCATCGTCCCGGCAGGAAGCAAAAACCCAGCGCCGCCGGTGGTTGCGTCCCGGTTAGGGGCGGCAAGGTAAAGTGTGCCGCCATGATCAGAAACCAACGCGGTCTTCATGCCCGCGCCGCCGCCAAATTTGTCAAGTTGGCCAGCTGTTTCGACGCCACGGTTTCCGTCAGCAAAGGGGAGCAAACGGTTTCCGGGGTTTCCATCATGGGCCTGATGATGTTGACGGCGGCACAGGGAAGCAATATAGAAATCAAAATTACCGGCCGTCAGGCAAAGCAGGCTCTCGATGCGCTGTGCCTGCTCATCGAAGCCGAATTTGACGAGGGCTGAAGCCGCCGGTTTCATGGCCAAGAAACCAAGCAAGGAGCGTAGTTTTGAAGGCTTGGGCGTTTCCCCGGGAATCGGGAAAGGAGTCGTCCATTTTCGTGAAAGCGGCGCTATTCCTGTGCCCGAGTATCGTACTGCCGCAGGCAAAGTGGCGGCTGAATGCGAACGCTTTAATGGTGCCGTCGGCCGTGCCCGCAGGCAAATCGGCCGTCTCCGCGCCAAGGCTGGGACCATGCCGGGTCCGGCGGCGGCGCTTTCGGCCGACGCACTGGCCCAGGCCAGTGATTTTTTTTGCCGTCGGGTCAAACGATCTGACCATGTACACGCTGGCCATCGACCGCGGCGACGAACATGTGGCGCACCTTTACGACCCCCTGCACCCGGCGGTATTGCGGCTGATTCAGTTCTCCGCCGAAGCCGCGCTTCACGCCCGCATCCCTGTCTCCATCTGTGGAGAAATGGCGGGAGATCCCCGTTATACGGCCCTTCTTCTGGGCCTCGGTTTTCGGGAGCTTTCGATGATTCCCGCCAACATTCCCCGGGTCAAGCAGCGTATCCGGGAAATGGACCTGGTCGCCGCCAACCGCCGCGCCCAGATCATCATGGACCAAATGGATTCCGGCCGCATCGCCATGTTGCTGGATGACTTCAACGCCTTGGGGTGAACGCGTGCCTTTTCAACCTTGCGGTTGGAACTCGTGGCTGCTAAGACCCCTTCCCGCCCACTCTACAACAATTAAGTTAGAGCAAATTCTCCAGATTGATGAGAAGCCTTTGGCGATTGCAATTAATCTGAATTTGCTCTGAGTAGCAGGAGATAGCCCCGATGAGCTCGTTTGCCGATTTTAAGGTCGCCGATATTTCGCTGGCCGATTGGGGAAGCAAGGAAACCGCCATCGCCGAGACCGAAATGCCGGGCTTGATGGCCTTGCGCGAGGAATACGCCGCTCAACAACCGCTGCGAGGCGCACGCATCGCCGGCTGCCTGCATATGACGATCCAAACGGCGGTTCTCATCGAGACCTTGCTCCGGCTGGGAGCCGAAGTTCGCTGGAGCTCGTGCAACATCTTCTCGACCCAGGATCATGCCGCCGCCGCCATCGCCGCCCAAGCCATCCCAGTTTTTGCCTGGAAGGGCGAAACCGAGGAAGAGTTTTGGTGGTCCATTGAACAGACCATTAACGGGCCAGACGGCTGGCGTCCGAACATGATTCTGGATGACGGCGGCGATCTCACCGCCGTCTTGCACCAAAAGTATGCCTCGCTGGCGGCCGAGGTGCGCGGCATTTCGGAGGAGACCACGACCGGTGTCCATCGCCTTTACGAAATGGCCAGGGAAGGCACGCTCAAGGCGCCGGCCTTCAACGTCAACGATTCGGTAACCAAATCCAAGTTCGACAACCTCTACGGCTGCCGCGAGAGCCTTGTCGACGGCATCAAACGCGCCACCGACGTGATGCTGGCCGGTAAGGTTGCCGTCGTCTGCGGCTATGGTGATGTCGGCAAGGGATCGGCGAAGTCTCTTGCCGGCCAGGGGGCGCGGGTGATGATCACCGAGATCGATCCAATCTGTGCCCTGCAAGCGTCCATGGAAGGTTTCGAAGTGGTGTCCATGGACGAGGCCGCGTCTCGCGGCGATATCTTCGTCACCGCCACCGGCAACGTCGACGTCATTACGCTCGGCCATATGCGCCGGATGAAGGATCGGGCCATCGTTTGCAACATCGGCCACTTCGATTCCGAGATCCAGGTTGGAGATTTGCGTAACTTCAAATGGCATAACGTCAAGCCGCAGGTCGATGAAATCGAATTCCCCGGCGGCAAGCGCCTGATCCTTCTTGCCGAGGGCCGGTTGGTCAACCTTGGCTGCGCCACCGGCCATCCCAGTTTTGTCATGTCGGCCTCGTTCACCAACCAGGTATTGGCGCAGATCGAGCTGTGGAACAATCCCGGCAAATACAAAAAAAAGGTCTACCAGCTGCCCAAGGATTTGGACGAAAAGGTGGCGGCCTTGCATTTGGGCAAGCTGGGCGCCCATCTGACCAAACTGAACCCGAAGCAGGCCGAATATATCGGCGTATCCCCGGACGGCCCCTTCAAGCCTGATTACTACCGTTACTGACGGCGGGGAAGGAGCCCCGCCTGGACGGGAAAATGGGCCGGCCGCCTGGTGATTGCTCCGTCATGATTTTACCAGATGGATATCGATTCCCTCGACGGCGGTACCACTTCGCGCATAAGATTCACCGGTGCTCACGGATATTGACATGGGTGACGCCGTTGCCTTCGTTCTCGGCGCGGCGGCATTAACGCCACTGGCGCTGTGGCTGTGGCGGCGGCTGCGGGCGGCGGATGACGACCGCCGCTCTCTCGCCGGCGTGGCTTCCCTGTGGCGTGAAGCCCTGGCGGCGGCGCCCGACGGATTTTTTCTTTGGGATCATCAAGGCGGTGGCGAGACCTGTTCGCGCCGTCTCGCCGTGCTCCTCGATCTGGCGAACGGGACCGATTCCAATTATTCCGACATCCGCGGTTGTTTTCGGAACCAGGAGGCGGCGGACCTGGACCGGGCCGTCGAGTTTCTGCGCCGCGACGGCAGCGGATTCGACCTGATGTTGCCGGCGGCCGTCGCCGGCGGTCAGCGGATGATGCGAATCATCGGGGTCCGCGCTTGTTGTCCCGACGGCCACTCCCTGGCCGATCTTTTATGGATGCGCTTAGGCGCGGAGAACCAAACCGATGACGCTGCCGTTGGTGACGACGGCGACCATTTTCGTGCCCTCCTCGACGCCCTGCCTCTGCCCGTCTGGCTACGCGGTGCCGACCTGGGGCTTGCCTTCACCAACCGTGCTTGTGAAGGCCAAGTCGTCGCCGAAACGGCGAGCGACCTAGCGGCACGGGCCAAGGCGGAAGGAAAGCCGCTGGCCGAGAGCCGCCTCCTGAAACTGGGCGAGGAGGCGCGCCTGTTGGAAGTAACCGAAACTCCCGTCAAAGGTTGGACCGGAATCCTGGGATACGCATTTGAGCCTTCGCGCCGGGAACTGTTGACGGAAGACGATAGCCGTGACGTTCAGGCGCGGGACCGGGTACTAGATACCCTGGCCATCGGCATCGCCGTTTTTGACGCCGATGGCCGCTTGGGCTTCTGCAACAGCTCTTACGCCGAGTTGTGGGGCCTGGATGAGAGCTGGCTGGCCGCAAAACCGACATTGGGTGAGATTTTAGAGCGCCTGCGTGAACAAAGGCGGTTGCCGGAAGTCGCTGATTTCCGAGCCTTCAAGGAACAACAACTGGCTCAGTTCAGAATCCTTGCCGAGCCGGCACGGTCCTTGATCCATCTTCCCGACGGCGGCACATTTCGTGTCGTCGTTGGCCCCCACGGGCCGGGCGGCCTGGTTTTTTCCTATGAAGACGTCTCCAAGCGCCTGGCCCTTGAGCGGTCCTACAACTCGCTCATCGCCGTTCAGGGCGAGACCCTGGACAACCTCTATGAAGGTGTCGTCGTTTTTACCAGCGACGGCCGCTTGAAACTTGCCAATCCCGTTTTCGCCAAACTGTGGAGTTTGCGCGAAGATAATTTATCGGACGAGCCGCACATGGCTGACGTCATCGAGACAATGCGGCCGTTACTCCCCGTCGTTGACGACTGGCAAGCCCACAAAAATAGGATCATCGCCCGGCTGATCGATCGCCAGCCCAGTTCCGGGCGGCTGCCGAGGAGTGACGGCTCGGTTGTGGATTATGCCAATGTTCCCTTGCCGGATGGGGCGATCTTGTTGAGCTACCTGGACGTTACAGACGGTGCCAGGGTGGAGGTGGCGTTGCGGCAAAGGGCCGAGGCTCTTGAAGAGGCCGGGCGCCTGAAATCCGAGTTCATCGCCAATGTTTCTTACGAGATTCGTACGCCATTGACCTCCATCATCGGTTTCGCTGATGTACTTTGCGGTGATCATTTCGGCAAGCTCAACAAGCGCCAGAATGAATATTGCCATAGTATCCTCGAGGCTTCTCAAGGCTTGATGTCGGTCGTCGAGGACATTCTTGATTTAGCCACAATCGAGGCCGGAATGATGACGCTGGAGCTCGATACGGTGGATCTTCACTGCATGCTGGCTTCGGTCCTCGGGCTGATCCGTGAACGGGCGCGGCGCAAGTCCCTGAAAGTGGATCTCGATTGCCCGCCCGGCATCGGCTGGCTCGTCGCCGACGAGAGACGCCTCAAACAAGTCCTATTCAACTTGCTTGGCAACGCCGTTGAATTTACGCCGCCACGCGGCCGTATCCGTTTGCAGGCGGCGCGGCAAGGAAGCGAGGTTCTGCTCATTGTCGCCGATTCCGGGATCGGTATTCCGGAAAGGGATCGGCAAAGGATATTCGAAACCTTCGAAAGTGGCGCTGCCGCGAAGCTCCAGGATTGGGTCTCGCGTCCGGGTGGCGCCGGCCTGGGCTTGCCGCTGGTCAAGCGCTTCATAGAGCTGCACGGCGGCCGAGTCGAGGTCAAATCGGCTCCCGGCAAGGGAACCACCGTTACATGCCGCTTGCCGGCGGAGGCGCCCCTTGGCGAAATGGGGACGGAGGAAATGGGAAATTAGTATGCTGTCACCGAATTAACTCTCACTTCAACCTATTGCCCGGCACGCCCTTGATGGAAGAGTGCTCAAAATGTAACTCCTCGTCTGGATGGACCAGGGAATGGGCGGCGTGCGCCGCTTGCGCCGCTTCGGCGAAGCCGCTCAGGATCAATTTTACCTTGCCCGGATACGTGGCGATATCGCCGATGGCGAAAATACCTGGCTTGTTGGTGGCGCTGGTCCCCGGATTGACGGCGATCAAACTGTCGTTCAGGTTGAGCTCCCAATCGGCGATAGGCCCAAGGTTCTGTGATAGGCCGAAAAAGGACAGCAACGCGTCAGCCTCCAGGCGTCTTTCGTTTCCGTCAAGGTCGTGGACGATGATCGCCTTCAAACTGTCGCCATCGCCCTCGATGGCGGCCAGCTGAAAGGGGATCACCAGATCGACGGCGCCAACATCGGCCAGCTTTTGCAGCTTCTCGGCGCTGGCCGGCGCGGCGCGGAACTTGGTCCGCCGATGGACCACGGAAACCTTCGCCGCCAGCTCGGAGAGCGAAATCGCCCAGTCCACCGCCGAATCGCCGCCGCCGGCGATGACTACTTTTTTCCCCCGAAAACCCTCGCGGTTTTTGACCAGGTAATGGATACCTTTGCCCTCGAACCGCTCAATACCTTGAAGCGGCGGCCGCTTGGGGCCGAACGCCCCGACCCCGGCGGCGACGAATACCACTTGGGCGTCGATCAAAATGTCCCGCGAGGTTTCCAGCAGCCAGCGCCCCTGTTCCCTCTGCGCTAGCTTGACCACCTGTTGGCCTAGATGATAGGCGGGATCGAACGGTGCCGCCTGCTGTTCCAGCTTCATCACTAAATCGCTGGCCAGGATCCTGGTGTGGCCGGGAATGTCAAAAATGGGTTTATCCGGGTAGAGGGCCTGACATTGGCCGCCGACGGCCTCCAGCACATCAATGACATGACAGCGCATGTTCATCATGCCGCATTCGAAAACGGCGAACAAACCGGCGGGGCCAGCGCCGATAATCGCCACATCGGTACGTTCGGGCGTTTTGGTCATGGAAACTCGTGGACCCGCGGGGTTATTATTCGCATGGAATTTAGCATGGCGAACGACTGTTATGCGTTCCCACATTTTGGCCTGTTTGCGAGCCGATGGAAAGACGAGACATGCACGAGGCCAAATCAATGGACCATTCCACCGTCATCGACTTGGCCTCGGAGGCGGCGACGGCTGCCCTTGCCGGGGTCTTGGCCAGGCTGGCGCGGGCCGGTGATATTTTCGCGCTCGCCGGCGAGCTCGGCGCCGGCAAGAGCGTCTTCGCCCGCGCTTTCATCAACGAACTGGCGCCCAACCCCGAGGAAATCCCCAGCCCGACGTTTACTTTGGTCCAGGCCTATGATCTGGGCAGGGTCACCGTTTATCACTTCGACCTGTTCCGCTTGGCCGGTCCGGACGAGGTTTTCGAGTTGGGAATCGAGGAGGCCTTCGCGGGCGGCATTTCACTGATCGAATGGCCGGACCGGCTGGGCCGGCTCCTGCCCCGCGACCATTTGTGGCTGTCACTGGCGCACGGCGGCGACGCCAACAGCCGCCGGGCCACGCTCACCGGCCATGGCAACTGGGCGGGGCGGCTGAAAGAAGCGGACATCGATGTCTGATCGCTCCGCATTGATCGACACATTCCTTAAGCACGCCGGCTGGGGCGAGGGGGAACGTTCGACTTTGGCGGCCGACGCTTCGTTTCGCCGTTATTTTCGTATGCGCGATGGCCGTCGGCGGGCGGTGTTGATGGACGCGCCGCCGCCGCACGAGGACGTCCGCCCCTTTATCGTCGTGGCCCGTCATTTGCTAAAGCTGGGATTGAGCGCGCCGCGCATCCTGGCCTTGGATGAAACGGCCGGTCTGCTGCTGCTCGAAGACCTGGGCGACGATACCTATACCTCTTTGCTCG
Organism: Rhodospirillales bacterium; assembly: GCA_036012725.1. Lineage (GTDB taxonomy): Bacteria > Pseudomonadota > Alphaproteobacteria > Rhodospirillales > 2-02-FULL-58-16. The sequence continues at coordinate 41,259 of DASCPW010000052.1, read as the reverse complement.
CCGCCGGCGCCGACGAGGAACCCCTTTACGTGCTTGCCGTCGACTTGCTGATCGGCCTGCACGGCCGGCCGGAGACGGTACCGTCCGGCCTCCCCGTCTACGACGACGAAATGCTTATTCGCGAGGCCACTTGGCTTACCGACTGGTATCTGCCGCGAGCGACAGGGACGGCGACGCCCGGGCCTGTCCGGCAAAGCTACATTGATGCTTGGCTTGGCCTTTTCCCCCTTGTCCAGGCCCAGCCCCGGACCCTGGTGCTGAGAGATTTTCATGTCGATAATTTAATCTGGTTGCCCGATAGGCCCGGCATCAAGGCCTGCGGTCTTTTAGATTTTCAGGACGCGGTGGCGGGTGCGGCCGCCTACGATCTGATGTCTCTCCTGGAGGACGCCCGCCGGGACATCGATGATAGGTTGGCGAGGGCGATGCTGGACCGCTACCATGGCGCTTTCCCCGACCGGGACCGGGAAGCCTTCGAGACCGCTTACGCCATTCTTGGTGCCCAGAGACATGCGAAAGTGATCGGTGTTTTCACTCGTCTGGCGGTCCGCGACGGCAAGTCTGCCTATCTTGTTCATATTCCCAGGGTGTGGCGGCTGTTGACGCGCTCCCTCAGGCACCCGTCCCTCGCCGCCGTTGCCGCTTGGTTCGAAAAGCATGTACCCGAGGAGATAACAGTCCCCAGCCGCGAAAAAAGGCTCCAATGACAAGAAAAAAAAAGCCAAAGATGCGTATTGACGCCCCGTCTCGGGCGATGGTGCTGGCCGCCGGACTCGGCAAGCGCATGCGCCCAATCACCCACCGCCTGCCGAAAGCGCTGGTCACGGTGAGAGAAAAGGCCTTGCTCGACTGGACCCTTGACCGGTTGCAGGAAGCCGGCGTGGAAAGGGTTGTCTTCAACCTCCATCACCTGGGCCATCTGATCGAGCAGCATTTGGGAAGGCGCCGGCGGCGCTCAGGGAAAAGCCATCGGCCGGAGTTGCTGTTTTCATCCGAGGACGAGCTTCTCGAAACGGGCGGCGGCATAACCAAGGCTCTGCCTCTCTTGGGCGCCGAGCCGTTCTACGCCGTCAACTCCGACATCTTGTGGCTGAACGGTACGCAAAGCGCGCTCGCCCGCATGGCCGCCGGCTGGGACCCCAGGCGCATGGATGCCTTGCTGCTGCTCCATTCGACGGTCGACGCATACGGCTATCAAGGCCGGGGGGATTTCTGCGCCGATCCGACGGGGTTACTTACCCGCCGCCGAGAATCCGAGGTTTCGCCTTATCTTTTTACCGGTCTGCAAATCCTTCATCCACGGCTCTTTGACGGGGCGCCGGAGGGCGGCTTTTCCCTCAACCTGCTTTATGATCGGGCCATCGAGACGGCAAGGCTCCACGGCATCGTCCATGATGGGGAATGGTTCAATATCGGCACCCCGGAAGGTCTCGCCGAAGCCGAATCCTACATCCGCGTCCGCTACGCTGGAAACAGGCGTCGATGAACGACAGGAATAAGACTTTGCCTGAAGTTTACAATATTGGCGCCGGGATTCCCTTTGTTGACGTCCTGGCGACGGGAATTTTGGCCAAAACCGATGACGAGGCGGTCGCCCTGGCCGCCGTGACGGTTCTGTTGCCGACCCGGCGCGCCTGTCGTGCCCTTGGCGAGGCTTTCCTGCGTCTTTCCGGTGGTCGGCCGCTGCTTTTGCCGAAGCTGACGCCGCTGGGTGATATCGACGAAGAGGAATTGGCTTTTGCAAGCTGGCGGGAAACGGAAATGAGCGCCGCCGGCATCGAAGCAAAGCCAGCCGTTTCAGGGCTCAAACGGCTACTGCTATTGACCAGGCTCATTCTGGCCAAGGATGAAGGGCAAACGACACCGGATCAGGCGGCGCGGCTGGCCGGTGAACTGGCGCGGCTTCTCGACCAGGTCCATACCGAGCGCCTCGGCTTCGACGGGCTCAAGAGCCTGGTTTCCGATAACTTCGCTGTTCACTGGCAAGTGACATTGGATTTTCTCAAGGTTGTCACCGAAAGCTGGCCCGCCATCCTGGAGCGGGAGGGTTCCGTCGACCCGGCGACCCGCCGCGATTTGCTTTTCCGGTGGCAGGCGGCAGCCTGGGCAAAGCAGCCACCCGCCGGTCCCGTCATCGCCGCCGGCTCCACCGGTTCCATTCCCGCCACCGCTGACCTCTTGAAAGTCGTCGCCCAGATGCCAAAGGGGTGCGTGGTTCTGCCCGGTCTCGATCGGCGGGCCTCGCCGGATGCCTGGGAGGTCCTGGAGCCGTCCCATCCCCAGTACGGCCTGGCCAAATTGTTGCGGCATCTCGGCGTCTCTCCCGGGCAAGTGAAGGAATGGCCGGCCGCCGTCACCGGCGCGGCGACAACGGCGCGCCAAGCGTTGATTTCCGGCGCCATGGAACCCGCCGCCATTTGCGGGCAGCCGACGGAGCGCTTGGACGAAAACGCCTTGGCCGGCGTCACCCATATCGATTGCCCCGGCCCACGGGAAGAGGCCGCGGTCATTGCCTTGATCATGCGCCGGGCCCTCGAAGAGGAGACCCGGACCGCCGCCTTGGTGACAGCGGACCGGGGCCTGGCCCGGCGAGTCGCGGCCGAACTCAGGCGCTGGCGGGTGGAGGTCGATGATTCCGCCGGTTGTCCCCTGGCGCAGACGCCGCCGGGAGCTTTCCTCCGGCTTACCGCCCGCATGGCGGCCGAAAACCTAGCGCCGATGGCCCTGCTTGGCGCTTGCAAGCACCCCCTGGCGGCGGCCGGCCGAAGCCCCGCCTTTTTCCGCGCCCAGGTTCGCAGCCTGGAAATCGCCGTCTTGCGCGGGCCGCGTCCAGCGGCGGGAATCAAAGGGCTTGGCTCCGCGTTAAGATCCAAAGAGCGCAAGAAGCTGGATGATTTTCTCAAAACTCTTGATGCCGTCGCGACCCCCCTGGCAAAAGCAATGAAGCGAAAAAACGTCCCCTTCACCGATCTCTTGCGGCTGCATGTGGAAATGGCCGAGGCAATGGCGGCTTCGGACGAAACCGACGGCGGCGAGCGGCTTTGGGCCGGAGAAGCCGGTGAAGCCGCCGCCACCTTCGTCGCCGAATTGAACGAAGTCGGCGGCGTTCTTGCACGCATCGAGGGTGGCCAGTACCCGGCCCTGTTCGAGACGCTGATGGCCGGGCGGGTCGTCAGGCCCCGTTACGGCCGCCATCCCCGGCTGCATATCTGGGGACTACTGGAAGCGCGCCTGCAACAAGCCGATACCCTCATTTTGGGCGGCCTCAACGAGGGCACTTGGCCGCCCGAGGCGATGGCCAATCCGTGGATGAGCCGGCCCATGCTGAAGACCTTCGGCTTGGCGTCGCCGGAACGGCGCGTCGGCCTCGCCGCCCATGATTTCGTCCAAGCCTTTTGCGCCCCGAATGTGGTGCTGACCCGGGCAATCCGCGTCGAGGGCACGCCGACAGTGCCGTCGCGCTGGTTGCTCAGGCTGCAAACATTGTTCCGCGGTTTAAGCTTGGGAAACGCCCTCAAGCCGGACCTTGAATGGCTGCATTGGGTGTCTATGCTGGATGCCTCCGAAGAACAGGGCGCGGTCCCGCCGCCGGCCCCGAAGCCGCCGGTCGCCGCCCGTCCCCGTCAACTGTCCGTCAGCCGTGTCGAAACCTGGATCCGCGATCCCTACGCCATCTATGCTGAACATATCCTCGGTCTCAGGCCGCTTGATCCCCTCGACGCCGACCCCGGCGCCGCCGAAAGGGGCAGCGTTATTCACAAGGTCTTGGAGCGTTTCATCGCCGCCCATCCCGGAGAGCTTCCCGCCGACCCCTTGGGCGAGATGATCGCCATCGGCCGCAAGGTCTTCGAGGAACATCTGGACCGCCCCGGCGTGCGCGCTTTCTGGTGGCCCAAGTTTCAGCGCATCGCCCGTTGGTTCATCGACTTCGAGCGCGGCCGGCGGGCTGCCAGACAAATGACCGCCGCCACCGAGGTCAAGGGCCGGCTCACGCTGGCCGGGCCGGCGGGAGACTTCACTCTCACCGCCCGTGCCGACCGCATCGACCGTCTAAGCGGCGGCGGTCTGGCGATCATCGACTATAAAACCGGACAAACGCCAACGGCGCCGCAGGTGGAATGCGGCTTGGCGCCGCAATTGCCCCTGGAGGCGGCGATAGCCAGAGATGGTGGTTTCGAGGGCGTTGATGGTGAAAAAATCAACCAGCTCATCTATCTGCGCCTGTCGGGCGGCCAGCCGGCGGGTCAGGTAAAGATCCTCGGACTGGATGTCGCCGAGGCCACCGAAAAGGCCATCAGGGGACTGCGCAAACGTATTGCCGCCTTCGACGATCCTGAGATGCCTTACCGGTCGCGGCCGGTTCCCATGTTCGAAAGCCAGTATGGCGATTACGACCACCTCGCCCGGGTCAAGGAATGGACGGCGGCAAGCGGAGAAGGGGAATGAACAGCGTGCCAAGCCAACAGACCCCGCATGGGCAGATGACCGCTGCCGACCCGGCGCATTCGGCATGGGTTTCGGCCAACGCCGGAACCGGCAAGACCCGCGTGCTCATCGACCGTATTTCACGACTATTGTTGGCGGGCACGAAGGCGGAACGAATTCTTTGCCTGACCTTCACTAAGGCGGCGGCGGCGGAGATGGCCAACCGCTTGAGCAGCCAGTTGGCTGATTGGGCGGTAATGACTGAGGATGAACTTGCCGAAACGTTGCGCCGGCTCCTGGACCGCCATCCTGATGGCGAAACCCTCGCCAAGGCTCGGCGGCTATTTGCCGAAACCCTGGAAACGCCCGGCGGTCTCAGTATCCGCACCATCCACTCGTTTTGCGAATCCCTGCTTGCCCGTTTCCCCCTGGAAGCCGGCGTTGCGCCGCATTTCTCGGTTATCGATGAGCGCACGGCGGCGGAACTTCGTATTGAGGCGAGGGATCGGGTTCTGGACCGGTCTTTCGGCGGCGACAGCCATGGCCTCGGTGCCGCGTTGGAGCATTTGGCCGGGCAGGTGGATGAAAACGGGTTCGCCGATCTGATGTGTGAACTGGACGCCAACCGGGGCCGCCTGTGTGGTCTTTTGCGCCAGCACGGCGGCCGCGCCGGGCTGGTTGGGGCGGCGCGCGACGCCCTCGGCCTGGACCCTGACGATAATAGGGAAACGGTCCTTGACGCCGCAGCGATGGCCGGTCATGACAAGGACCTTCGCCGCGCCTCGGCGGCGCTTGATCACGGAACGGCAAAAGACCAGGAGCGGGCCGCCGCCATCCGCGCCTGGCTCGATGGCGGAGTGGTGGAGCGGGCTGCCGGGTTCCTCGAGGATTACGCCCTGATTTTTATCAAAAAAACGGATGGCGGTCCGTGCGCCGAGAAAAACCTGATCACCAAAGCCGCCAAGGCCGCCGATCAGCAAGCGCTTGGCATCCTTCTTGACGAACAGGCGCGGGTGCTGGCGGTCAAGGACAGGCTGAAGGCGCTGGAGGTCGCCGGGGCGACCAAGGCCTTGCTGCATCTGGGCGCCGCCCTTCTTGGTTCATATGAAACCATGAAGGAAAACCGCGCCCTTCTTGATTATGACGATCTGATCGCCAAGGCCCGGGACCTCCTTGTCACAGACGGCGGCGCCTCCTGGGTGCATTACAAGCTTGACGGCGGCATCGACCACATTCTCGTCGACGAAGCCCAGGATACCAGCCCTGAACAATGGCAGGTCATTACCGCCATCGCCGAGGAGTTCTTTGCCGGTGAGGGAAGCAGGGAAGGCCCCCGCACGGTCTTTGCTGTTGGCGACGAAAAGCAATCCATTTTCAGCTTTCAGGGCGCCGATCCGGACGAATTCGACCGTATGCGCGCCCATTTTGCCGATCGGGTCGGGAATGCGGGCGGCAAATGGCGGCCGGTCGACCTGACGCTTTCCTACCGTTCCACTTGGACGGTGCTTGGTTTTGTCGATCGAGTATTCGAAACGGCGGCGGCCGGCGACGGCCTGTCCTCCGGCGAGGCGCCGGTCCACCATCTTTCATCGCGGGACGGCCAGGCCGGCCTGGTCGAGATGTGGCCAGTGCTCAAGCCCGAAGAAACCCGCACCGCCGATCCGTGGGACGCGCCCCTCGACCAAATCCCCGCCGCCAGCCCGCCGGCCCGGCTGGCCAACCGCATCGCCAGGCGTATCGAGAGATGGCTGCAAGAAGAAGAGATTCTGGAATCGGCGGGGCGGCCGATACGTCCGGGCGACATCATGATCTTGGTCCGCACCCGTGGCCGGTTCGCCGAGGAAATGGTCAGTTGCCTCAAGCAACGCCGCATTCCCGTCGCCGGCAGCGACCGCATGATCCTGAGCGGGCAGTTGGCGGTGATGGACCTGGTGGCGCTTGGCCAGTTCGCGTTGCTGCCGGAAGACGATTTGAACCTGGCCGTCGTCCTGAAAAGCCCTTTTTTTGGTTTCGACGACGAGGCCTTGTTCGACCTCGCATACGGCCGTGACGGAAGCCTATGGACGGAATTGAAAAAAAATCACGGCGACCGCCCCCTTTACAAAAACGTTTACGTGAAACTGGCGGCATTGCTGGAGATGGCTGATTTCACCCCGCCTTTCGAATTTTTCTCCGACCTGTTGGGCCGTGGCGGTGGCCGCCAACAGCTTTTGGCGCGGTTGGGACCAGAGGCCGAAGACCCCATTGACGAGTTCCTCACCCTGGCTCTCGACTTCGAACGCCAACACGTCGCTTCATTGCAGGGGTTCTTGCACTGGCTCGCCGCCGGCGAGACCGTAATCAAACGGGACCTCGAGCACGGGCTGGGCGAAGTGCGGGTGATGACCGTCCATGGTGCCAAGGGTTTGCAGTCAAATATCGTTTTCTTGCCCGACACCCGTAGCATACCCGATTCCAGGCTCAACCCCCGATTATTGTGGGGAAAAGGGACAGAATCTTACTTGTTGTGGCCGGCGCGCAAGGAAAATGAGGAAACTCAATGCAGACACCTTCGCGAGGAAGCCCGGCGGCGCATCGTCAGGGAATACCACCGCCTGCTTTACGTCGCCATGACCCGGGCCAAGGACCGCCTTTACATCTGTGGTTGGGATGGCCGGCGAAACCGTGGTCCGGGTTGCTGGTACGATTTGCTTGAAGCCGCCATCGCTGATGCCAACGGTGCCGAAATCTTGCCGTCGAATAACGGCGCAACCGGCTGGCGCCTGAGGGGCGCGCAAACGGCGCCGCCGGACCAAAGCTCGCCGATGGCGGAAACGACGGCCCAGGCAAGCCTGTTGCCTGCCTGGGCGCGGCAACCGGCGCCGCCAGAAGCCAAACCGTCGCGGCCCTTGACCCCGTCAGCGCCGGCAAAAGAAGAACCGTCCGTGATCTCCCCCCTTTCGGAAGACGGTGGGGCCGGGTTCAAACGTGGGTGTCTCACCCATCGGTTGTTGCAATGCTTGCCGGATGTGTCCGGTGATTCCCGCCTCGAGGCGGCGCGGACCTACCTAGCCCGCCCCGTCCACGATCTTTCGCCGGAGGAGCAGGCGGAAATCGCCGCCGAGGTCATGGCTATCCTGGGGCATGCCGATTTCGCCGCCCTTTTCGGACCGGGCAGCCAGGCGGAGGTGTCTTTGGTCGGCGATGTCTCGGGCACCATTATCTCGGCCAGGATGGATCGTTTGCTGATCACCAAGAGGGCGGTCAGCATCATCGACTACAAAACCAACCGATTGCCGCCCGCCGCCGTTGAAGAGGTTCCGGCCATCTATCTTACGCAGATGGCCACCTACCGGGCGGCGCTTCGGCGTATTTATCCGGTCCGCCCGGTGCGGTGCTTCCTGCTGTGGACCGTAAAGGCCGACCTGATGGCCCTGCCCGAGCCCCTTTTGGACCAGTATGCGCCTTGACGCAAGGTCGGCGCCTGCCTAAATTCAGCTTCGGGTTTGGGGGGATATCCAGTCATAAAATTCCATATATTTTAAGCTAACCTATTGAGGGGAATGAGTTAATGCCGAAACAGGTTTCCGACGATACCTTTGATTTCGAGGTTCTTAAGTCCGTGACGCCCGTCATCGTTGATTTCTGGGCGGAGTGGTGCGGACCCTGCAAACAAATCGCTCCCGTACTCGAGGAGTTGGCCTCGGAGTTGGGTGACAAGGTCATCGTTGCCAAGATCAACATTGACGAAAACCCGATGACTCCGTCCAAGTACGGCGTTCGCGGGATCCCGACCCTGATGCTGTTCAAGGATGGCGAGGTCGCTGCTACTAAGATCGGCGCCTTGCCTAAAAACAAGATGGCCGAATGGATTGAATCGGTGATCTGATCCGGGGTTTGCAATCCCCGCTCCCGGAAAACAAACCTCCACCACCCGGCGGGTTTTTCATTTCATGCGAAAAACCGTCGGTTTCAAAGCGCTCTATCCATTCTCCCTCAGCACTTCGCCGGCCAGGTACAAAGACCCGCAGATCAGCACCCGGGCGGGGCCGGGAAAATGATTGGCAAGATTTTGCAGGGCCGCGCCGACCCCTTCCGCGGCGGCGGCGTCGATATCGAGTTTTGCCGCGGCGGCGGCTGTCTCTTCGGCGCTCAGGCTGTTTTCCTCGCCGGTGATGGCGACGGCGCGAAGGGCGTTTATTTCCTCTGCCAGAGGCTGAAGAAATACCAGCGGGTCCTTGGTTCGCAGTATGCCGAAGACCAGGCCCAACGGCCGCTCCCGCCAGCGCCACGCTTGCCGGGCAATGACGCGGGCGGCGGCCGCGTTGTGGCCGCCATCCAGCCATAGCTCCCAGCCCTTGGGCAGAATATCGACAAGCGGTCCACGGGCCAGTCGTTGCAGCCGGGCTGGCCATTGTACCGCTTTCATTCCAAGGGCGATGGCGGTTTCGGCAACGGCGAAGTCCCCGAGTTGGTCTAGGCAGGCCACGGCCAGCCCAGCATTGCGGACTTGATGTGCCCCGGCAAGCGCCGGTGGCGGCAGACGCCGCGTCTTCCCACCGCTTGAGAAAATCACGCTGGCGCGCCCGCCGACAAACCAGTCCTTGCCTTCCCGGATCAAAGGCGCGTCTTGCTCCGCCGCCCGCCTGGCAATGACTTTCTCCGCCTTTTGTTGCTGGCTGGCGACAACGCAGGCGACGCCGGCTTTCAGGATACCCGCTTTCTCGGCGGCGATTTTCTCCAAGCTGTCGCCCAGGTACTGCTGGTGATCCACCGAGATGGGGGTGAGCACCGTCAGCGCCGGATGTTCGACCAGATTTGTCGCGTCCAGCCGTCCGCCAAGGCCCGTTTCCAGCAACAAGACATCGGCCGGGTGGCGGGAAAAGGCCAGGAATGCCGCCGCCGTGGTGATCTCGAAAAAGGTGATGGGGTCGCCGTCATTGGCCGTCTCGCATTCCTCCAACATGGCTGTCAATTCCATATCCGAGATCAGTTCTCCGGCCAGCCTGATCCGCTCGTTGAAGCAAACTAGATGTGGCGAGGTATAGATATGGACGCGGTGGCCGGCCGCTTCCAGGAAGGCGCGCAGGAAAGCGATCACCGAACCCTTGCCGTTGGTCCCGGCGACATGGACGACGGCGGGAAGCTGCTTTTGCGGATGGCCCAATCGCCCAAGCAGGGTCTCGATGCGCCCAAGCGAGAGATCGATCAGTTTGGGATGAAGCCGAGTAAGGCGTTCGAGGATGGCTTCACTACTCAGCTGGACGGTCCTCGGATGGCGGCGGATTGGTGGCGGCGGGCGTCTCGGCGGCGGCGGGAATGGGAATGACATCAGCCGCCGGACCGGTGTTACGCAAAAGGCCGATGACGCGAACCAAAGTGCCGCGTATTTCGTGGCGATGAACCACCATGTCGACCATGCCATGGTCGAGCAGGTATTCCGACCGCTGGAAGCCCTTGGGCAACTTTTCGTGGATGGTCTGTTTGATGACCCGGGCGCCGGCGAAACCGATAATGGCTCCCGGTTCGGCGATGGCGATGTCGCCCAGCATGGCGAACGAGGCCGACACGCCGCCAGTGGTGGGATCGGCGAGGACCACGATGTAGGGCAGGCCGGCTTCACGGACCTCTTCGACGGCGATGGTTGTCCGCGCCATTTGCATCAGCGAGAGAATGCCTTCCTGCATACGGGCGCCGCCGGAAGACGGTACCACGACCAGCGATGCATCTTGGACTACCGCCAAGCGGGCCGCCGTCAGCAATCCTTGACCGACGGCGATACCCATGGAACCACCCATGAAAGAGAAATTCAGGGCCGCGATGACGACATTGGAGCCGCCCATTTTCCCATGTGCGACGATCAGTGCATCGGTTTCGCCGGTTCGGTTCTGCGCCTCTTTCGTGCGCTCGGTGTATTTCCTGCGGTCGCGGAACTTCAGGGGGTCGGTTGGCACGTCGCCCAGTTCTACTTTCTGATAGGCGCCGTTATCAAAAAGCATTTCCAACCGGTTGCCGGCCTCCATGCGCATGTGATGGCCGCAGTACCGGCAAACCCAGAGATCTTTCTCCAGGTCGCGGTGAAAGATCATTTCCTCGCAATTGGGACAATTGTGCCAGAGGTTGTCGGGAATTTCCTTCTGCCCACCGACAAGTTCCCTCAGTTTTGGCCTCACCAGGTTCTTAAGCCAATTCATTCAAGATGCCCCTTTTATCCTTGCGTCGCGCACACCCTTGGCCAATTCGGCGGTAAAATCCAGCACCGCGTCGGCGAGGCCAGGACGAGCCTTTCCGTCCTCGTCCAGGTTTTCCGTTATCTTGCCGACCAGGGCCGACCCGACAACGGCGGCATCGGCGACGGCGGCAACCTCCGCCGCCTGCTCCGGCGTCTTGATGCCGAAACCGACGGCAATGGGGAGGCCCGTATGGCGGTGCAGGCGTTTTATCGCCTCGCGGATATCCTCAATCCGTGCCGAGGCGGTTCCGGTAATGCCGGTGATGGAAACATAATAGACGAAACCGCTGGCATTTTTGACCACCTTTGGCAACCTGACCTCGTCGGTGGTCGGCGCCGTTAAATAGATGGGGCTGATTCCGGCCATTTGCGATGGCAGGCAAATTTCATTTTCCTCTTCCGGCGGCAGGTCGACGATGATTAAGCCGTCGATGCCGGCGGCTTTCGCCTCGCTCAGGAAAGCGTCAACGCCGAAAATATAAACCGGGTTGTAATATCCCATGAGGATGATCGGCGTCTCGTCGTCGCGGGCGCGGAAATCGGTGACCAATTTGAGCGTCGTTTTCATTGTTGCGCCGCTTTTAAGCGCTCGCTGAGAGCTCTTTTGGATGGCTGGGCCATCGGCCATTGGATCACTGAACGGCATGCCCAGTTCGATAAAATCGGCGCCGGCGCCGGGAAGACTCAGGAGGATTTCCGCCGACGTCAGCGGGTCGGGATCGCCGGCCGTCACAAAGACCACCAAGCCACCGCGGTTTTCTCCCCTTAAAGCGGCGAACCGGTGATCGATGCGAGTTTTCGGCATCATTGGCCGGCTCCGGAGTTCCGGGCAACGGTATCCAGGTCCTTATCGCCACGGCCGCTTAAATTTATGACCAATAAATTGCCGACGCCGAGACCGTCCGCAATCTTGCACACATGGGCGATGGCATGAGCCGATTCCAAGGCTGGGATGATGCCTTCCAAACGGGTGCAAAGATGGAAAGCCGCCAGCGCCTCGGCATCGGTGATGGCAACGTATTCAACGCGGCCCGTATCATGCAACCAGGAATGCTCGGGCCCAATGCCAGGATAGTCAAGACCGGCGGAAATGGAATGGGCTTCCTCTATCTGGCCATCGGAATCCTGTAGGAGATAGGTGCGGTTGCCGTGTAAAACACCTGGCGAACCGGCACTTATAGAGGCCGCGTGCTGGCCCGTTTCAATGCCTTTTCCCGCCGCCTCGACGGCGATGAAGCGGATGGCCTTTTCGTCGAGAAAGGGATGGAACATGCCGATGGCGTTGGAACCGCCGCCGATGCAGGCGACCAGGGTATCTGGCAGCCTTCCCTCGACGCTGGTGATCTGATCACGGACCTCGTTGCCGATGACGCACTGGAAATCACGAACCATGGCCGGATAGGGATGTGGTCCGGCGCTGGTGCCGATCAAATAATAGGTGTTCTCCACATTGGCGACCCAGTCGCGCAGAGCCTCGTTCATGGAGTCCTTGAGGGTGCCTGAACCGGCGGTCACCGGTTTCACCTCGGCGCCCAGCATCTTCATGCGATAGACATTGGGGGCTTGGCGGTCGATATCCTTGCTGCCCATATAGATGACGCAAGGAATATCGAACAGGGCGCAAACGGTGGCGGTGGCAACGCCGTGTTGGCCGGCGCCGGTCTCGGCGATGATCCGCGTCTTGCCCATGCGCCGGGCGAGAAGACCCTGGCCGATGCAGTTGTTGATCTTGTGGGCGCCGGTATGGTTGAGATCCTCGCGCTTAAAATAAATCTTCGCCCCGCTCAGATGCCGGGTCAGGCGCTCGGCAAAAAAGAGTGGACTGGGCCTGCCGACGTATGTGGACAAGTAATGGCCCATTTCGGCGGCGAAGGCGGCATCGTTCCTGGCCTTCCTGTAGGCGTGTTCCACATCCAGGATCAGCGGCATCAGGGTTTCGGCGACGAATCGTCCCCCGTAGTCGCCAAAACGCCCGTTGTCGTCGGGACTGGCGCGGTAGGTGTTGAGTTGCTTCATGCCAAGTTCGTGCATTAACCCGGGTTTTTGTTCTTACCTCGGCGCGGGAAAGCAGTTGTGCCCTCCCTTCCCCGGTTTGCGGGGCGCGTCGGTAATAAACCACAAAGGGGTGGAAAAACGGAGAAATTTGTTGCTTTCAGATCGTCGCCGATTGGCCGTGCATCCTCCTTAGACGGAAAACGCTCGGAGTCCGAGATCGGGAAGTCGAGACCGAGAGCGAGAATATACCGGCACAAAAAGTCTGATAGAACATTTGTGAACACCGGTAAAGCGTTAATTTAAATGGGAAGATTGGCGCGCCCGGGAGGACTCGAACCCCCAACCTCCTGATCCGTAGTCAGACGCTCTATCCAATTGAGCTACGGGCGCTATCCGTTGCGGATGCTGGCGGGGCCTTGCAGGAAGGCCGGGGACATTACTCCACACCCACGGGCAAGGCAAGGATGTCGATCCCCGTCTTATTTAAGACCCGTTAAGATGCGTCGGCTAGAGGGACAATCCAAGCGGCCGGGCCATGCCAATATCCGGGCCGCGTTCATGGTGGGGGGGGGAGAGACCGCGACATCGGCTTCTTTCTGGCATGGAGAATCTGAACTTGTGGCGCCATTAACCTTTGATTAGTATCTCAAATAGTAGTATCCCGAATGGTCGAATCGAGAGGAAAATTGTTTTTACTCTTTAGAAATAGTTATCACGTTGAAATAATTTTCACCGTTTTGGTCATGCGGTTTTTTTGTAATGATGCCTTAATGTGAAGTTAAGGGCTAATAACTGAAATGATTTTTCATAGGTGTTGGTTTGTCTTGTCGGGGGCGCTTATTCTGCTACCCGCTTGCGATACTATGTGGCCTTCGCTGACCGGCGAGGAACCGAGTGGCGCCCCGTCGTCGCCGAGTGTTTCACAATCGCCCGCCTCGCCACAAGCGCGGACAATCGAGATGCATGCCCAACCCCAATCGCTGCCACGATCGGCGGCTCCTACCGCCGCCGCCGACCTCGGCGTTATCCCGCCGCCACAGCTTGGCCAAACCAACTTTCAACCGTCAGGCGTCACCCCCGGCGCATCGACGGGGACCTTCGTTGGCAAGAGAGTGGATGAGTTGCGCGAAGAGTTGAAGAAGTTGCAGAGCGCCATTTCCCAGCATAACTCTGGGCTCCAGCAGCTACGCGCCAAGATGGTCCAGGATTCGCAACGCTATCACGGCACCATCGCGGCGGTGAATTCGCGCCTGCAGGTGGGCACCACGCCCGGCAACCCAATCTTGGTGCGGCAGTACAATAGCGCCCAGGCCGATCTCGATCGCGTCAGCGCCGATATCGGCGAGATGAACAAGCTGGCCACCGCCGTGGCGGGGGATTCCACCATGTCGGCGTACCTTTCGGAATCGACACGCGCCGCTTTCGGTGTTTCCGGTGCCATCGACGACGACCATAGGCAACTGGCCATCCTCGAGGACGAAGTCAACCGCACCGTCGTTCTCATCGAGCGCCTGCTTAAGGAGGTCTCCGACGACGTTCGCCGCCAAACCAACTACGTATCTTCCGAGCGCAGCAATCTCAACGTGCTTGCCGCCGGCGTCAAGGGCGGCGAAATTTACGGCGCCAGCCTGATTTCCCATGTGGCTGTCGCCGCTGGCGGGCCGGCGACGGCGGCGCGGGCGGCCGACACCAGCGGCCAGCGTGCTCTGGTGGTGATTCGTTTCGATCGCGCCAAAGTCTCCTATCAACAGACTCTTTATGCCGCCGTCAGCCGGGTTCTGGAACGCCGGCCCGACGCCATCTTCGATTTGGTTGCGGTCGCTCCCAGCGGCGGCGGCCCGGCGAGGGTGGCGCTGAATTCCACCAAGTCCCGGCGTCTCGCCGAGGACGTGTTGCGTTCGCTTGTCGAAATGGGACTGCCGCCGGCGCGGGTCGCCATTTCCGGTAAAACCAGCGGTGGCGCCAAAACCAACGAAGTCCATCTTTACCTGCGCTAACACCCTTTTCCCGCTTGGTTTTTGTTGTCCCGGAGGCGCTGCCTCTTGCGCCCGTTCGGGCGAGCGCTCCAAAATCTTTAGCCATGACCGTCGCCAACACAGCCGTTGCCGTCCGCCCCTGGCAGAGGATCTTGATCCTGCTGGTGGTTTGCTTCGGTCTGGCGCTTCCGGCCCATTCCGCCGCTGCTTCCCGATTTGACGGCATCTCCTTGCCGCCGGGTTTTGGGATCGGCATGTACGCGCGCATCCCCGGGGCCAGGTCGATGGCGGTGGCGGCGGAATTGGGGGTGGTTTTCGTCGGCACTCGCGGCAATTCCATTTTTGCCGCCGCCGATGCCGACGGCGACCAGCGTGCCGAGACGGTGGTCAAGGTGAAGTCCGGCCTGCATGTCCCCAACGGCATTGTTTGACGGGACGGATACCTCTACGTCGCCGAGCAGCACCGCGTCGTCCGTTTTCTGGCCGCCGATCTGCAAACGCTGGCCCGGGCAACCGCGCAAGTTCTCTTCGACGGGCTGCCCGACAATCCTTGGCATGGCTGGCGCTACACCGCTTTCGGACCCGACGGCAAGCTTTACGTGGCGGTCGGTTCGCCCTGCAATATCTGCGAAGTCTCCGGTTTGGAGGGTACCATCATCCGCCTCTACCCGGCCGGCGGCGAGGCGGATATCTATGCCGGCGGCGTCCGCAACTTGGTCGGCATGGACTTCCATCCCGCCACCGGAGAGCTTCATTTTACCGATAATGGCGCCGACAATATGGGTGACGACGTTCCGTCGGACGAACTCAACCACGCGCCAAGGCCGGGGCTTGATTTCGGATTTCCCTTCTACGGCGGCGGCGACGTTCGCACCGATGCCTTCAAGGGACGAAAACAGCCGCCGTCGATCATGCCTGAAATTCGCTTCGGCGCCCATGTCGCCGCCCTGGGCATTCACTTTGTACCGTGGCGCCATGTTCTCCGAGGCCTACCGGAACGATGCCTTCGTTGCCCAGCACGGCTCCTGGAACCGGACTATTCCCGATGGCTATCGGGTGGCACGGGTGAAATTCGACCGCCAGGTTCGCGCCTTGTCCTTTGAGCATTTTGCCGAGGGCTGGCTGGTCAAGGGCAGGGCCTGGGGCCGGCCGGTCGACGTCAAGGAGCTTGCCGACGGCTCGCTGTTAGTTTCCGATGACCGCCTGGGGGCGATCTACCGGATCACCTACCGGCAACCGTGAATGCCGTATTACAACGGCAGCCGGACCTTCGCCCTCAAGCCCCCATTGGGGGATTTACTCAAAGCGATATCGCCGCCGTGGCCGCGAACGATGTCGCGGGCGATGGTCAGCCCCAAACCAACCCCGCCGGTCCCCGGATTGCGGGAACTGTCGAGACGGAAGAACGGCTTGAACACCTCCTCGCGCTGCTCCGGCGGGATACCGGGACCGTCATCATCAATGGTAATCTCGATGGCGTCGTTGCGCTTTCCGGCGCGTAGGCCGACATGGTCGGCATAGCGGATGGCATTATCGATAAGGTTGGTCACACACCTTTTGAAGGCATTGGGACGGAGCGGTACGGTGATCTCTCCTTCGCAATGCAGGTCGATTTTTCCTCCCTTGCGCCGTCCCTGTGCCGCCATGTCAGAGAGCAATTTGTTGAGGTTGGCGGGCTCCGGCGTTTCCGCCCCTTCGCCGCGGGCAAAGTCCAGATATCCTCCGAGCATATGTTCCATCTCGGCGACGTCGTCCTGTAGCTCCTTGACGCCGTCGGCCTCGCCGATAAGGGCCAGTTGCAGCTTCATCCGCGTCAAGGGAGTGCGCAGATCGTGGGAGACGCCGGCCAGCATCTCGGTGCGCTGGCTGATCTGGCGTGCAATCCGTTCGCGCATGGCGAGAAAGGCGGAAGCCGCCTGGCGGACCTCTTTGGCGCCTTCCGGCTTGAAAGTAGGCGCGTCCCGGCCCTTGCCGAAATTATCCGCGGCGCTAGCCAATCTGCGGATCGGCTTTACCTGGTTGCGCATGAAGATGAGGGCGACCCCGAAAAGAATCATTGATGTTCCCACCATCCACAAAACGAAGACGTAAGTCGTCGAACTGAACAGCCGTTTGCGAAGGGTGACCATCTCGATAACGCCGTCGGAAAGCTGCACCTTGACTATCACCAGCCGGTTTAATGACTTGGTATCAATCAGAAAGGGCTTGTGCAGTCTTTCCCTGAGCGTTCTGATCAATGTCCGTTCCATCATGTTGGCTGCTACCGGTTGGACATTGGGAAGAATTTCATCCTTGCGCATCGTTGCCTGGATCTCCATGTGGGTGGCGGCAAGATCAAAAATCCAAGCCCGGTTTTCCGGCTCCGGGTGCTGGTGCAATAAATCGATAAGCGAGGTGATGTCGCCGGCCAGGCCGCGGGCTAGGCGCAGACTGACCTTGTCCCAATGGGTTTCGAAGAAAATGAAAGCGGAAACCAGTTGTAAAAGCACCAGCGGTATGACGATGATCAAAAGCGAGCGGCCCAGCAAGCTGCTCGGTAGAATGCTTTTGATCAAGGATATGATCGCCATTGCTTCCTCAAAACCTTTCCGTTTCGATCGGTCTTAAAAAAACTTTTTGGGTCACGGAGATTGCCGGTCACCGCAAAAGTTCCATCCAACCGCGATTTACGGCGTCGATTTGGCGGCAAGCCTATGCCGGTGATGTTGTCGCCACCTCCCGTATGAAACCAGGGAAAATGCATTCTCAAACAAGATAGCGTCGTTTTTGCTCGCAACCCAGCCGATTTTCTGGCGCTATCTTTGACCGGAGTTCTTTTGCCCGATGTCAGGCGCCGGTCGACCCGTCTTTTTCGCCGCAGATGACGGCGATGAGGGGGCGTGCACCGAAAATGATATTACTGACCAGATGGCCGGTGATGATTTCATAAACATGCAAGCATTTATTTCTTGAATTAATACGTAATTTCGGCAATTGTCGAAATATGGAACCTAAAAAAGCATTGAAAGCTTTGGCGGCACTCGCTCAGGAAACCCGCTTGGCCGCCTTCCGTCTTCTCGTCAAGGAAGGTCCGGACGGTCTTTCCGCCGGTGGCATCTCGGGCCGCCTGGACGTTCCGCCATCAACGCTGTCTTCCCATCTCTCGCAACTCGAAGAGGCCGGATTGCTCACTTCGTGGCGGGTACAAAGGCAAATCTTTTATACCGCCCATATGGAGGGAACGCGGGAACTCCTGATCTTCCTGACCCGGGATTGCT
The DNA here is from genome assembly GCA_036012725.1 of Rhodospirillales bacterium. Taxonomy (GTDB): domain Bacteria; phylum Pseudomonadota; class Alphaproteobacteria; order Rhodospirillales; family 2-02-FULL-58-16. The sequence goes on along the minus strand of DASCPW010000052.1, from coordinate 23,395 downwards.
GTCAAGGTGATCCAGAACTGTGCGGACCCCTTGTCGATCTCTCAAACCCTTATGTTGATACCGGCAACAGCCAGCCAGGAGCGAATAAATAGACGAGGTTGGGGTGCCGGGTCCGGAAGCAGCTGGCTTTCGACCGAGTTGAAATTTTAGAACCCCGGCAGCCTCGCCAGTAGAGGAAAAAATGGAAGTTATCGATCCGATTAGTGGTGAACGGCGCATTGTCGAGGGTGACGACGGGGTTCTGCAAGCGTTACAGAATCTTGCCGACATTGTCGAGGTGGGCGATGCCGGCGCCGTGCCGGAAGCAACGCAGGCGGCGCTCGATATGGGTATCGCTCCTTTCGACGTTCTCCGGGACGGGCTGCAAGCCGGCCTGGCCGTCGTTGGCGAGCGTTTCAAAAAAAACGAGGCTTTTATTCCGGAGGTTCTTCTGACCGCCCGGGCCATGCACTCCGGGATGGAGGTACTAAGGCCGATATTGACCAAGCTCGGCAACGAGCCTTTGGGAACCGTCGTTCTGGGAACGGTTCAGGGCGACCTTCACGATATTGGCAAGAACATGGTCGGCATGATGCTGGAAGGCGCCGGTTTCAAAATTCATGACATTGGCGTAAACGTCAATGTCCAGACATTCGTCGACAAGATCAGGGATCTTAAAGCGGACCTCCTTTGCATGTCGGCATTGTTGAGTACGACCATGTCCATGCAAGGTGAGACGATCAAAGCTATTAAGGCGGCGGGGACCAGAAGCAACACGTTCAGAATCATGTGCGGTGGCGCTCCGGTGACCGAGGACTACGCCAAACAATCGGGCGCCGATGGTTTTGCGCCGGACGCTGCCAGCGCCGTCGAAGTGGCGAAAAAGCTAATTGACAAGGAATGCCAGCCCGGATTCATCAGTGGAGTGGTCGGATGAGCAAGCAAATGACCTCAAGGGAACGCTTTTTCAAGGCCCTTAACTTCGAAGAGCCGGACAAGGTTCCGCAGAGCATTCGCTGGGCCACGAGCACCGCCGTCAAACTCGCGGAAATCTATGGGTATGAACCGAAGCCCGGAGAATCCATGAGCTATGGAGGGCATTTGTCGAAGCTGATCGGCAACGACCTGATCGTTGTACAACTGGGCATCAATTCGATGATGGAAATGGCTGGCGGCGGGCTCATGAACGAAGGCGACACCTACGTATCCGAATGGGGGGTCACCTATGAACGGCAAAACCAGTTCGACAATCCGGTAAAACATCCCCTGGGCGAAAGCCGCGACCAACTGGATGATTTTCAGTGGCCCGATCCGAGCGAAGCCAGGCGGATGAAGGAACTCGACGAAGTCATCGCCATTTACGGCGACAGCCACGTCATCCTGGCCGATGTCTCCAGCACCCTGTTCGAAGCCTCGATGGCGCACCTTCGGGGAATGCAAAACATGATCCTCGATCTCTACGATGATCCGGCCTGGGCCGGCCGGTTGCTGGACGGCTTGGCCGATTACTACAGTGAACTGGGTTTACGGGCCATCGAACATGGCGCCGACATCATCCGCATCGGCGACGACATCGGCGTTCAAAACGGCTTGCTGATCCCGCCGGAGATGTGGCGCGAGCACGTCAGACCGAGGATCAAACGGTTAATCGACACCTGGAAGGAGAAGAGCCCGGAAACCAACTTCATGTACCATTCCTGCGGTGACTTCAGTGCGGTCGCGGGCGATTTCATCGACATGGGATTCACCATGCTGTCGACCATGCAGCCGGTGGCAGGTTTCAAAAACCCATGGGAAAATAAGAGAAAATGGGGCGGCAAAGTAATGTTCAAGGGCGGACTTGACGTTCAGCAAGTCCTGCCGAACGGTACCCTTCCGGAGATTCGCATGCATGTGAGGAGGCTGATCAAGGCTTATGCTCCCGGCGGCGGCTATATCTTCCAGCCGGCCCATCTGATCTATCAGGACGTGCCAATGAAAAATATTTGGGCCATGCTGACGGCTTTCGAACAGTGCCGGGACTATCCCATCGACATCCCCGAAATTACCGAAAAGGATTTCTTTCCGAATGCCGCGGAATGATCAGATGAGAGTGGCGGCGGGACCGCTCTGGCCGGCGCTGATGGGCGAGTTTTTCGGCACCTTCGTTTTGGTTTTCTTCGGTGTTGGCGCCGTCAACGCGGCCGTGGTGACGGGCGCCCAGGTGGGTTTGTGGCAAGTGGCGGTCGTCTGGGCGGTCGGGGTGAGTTTGGGGATTTATGCTTCGGCGTCTCTTTCCGGGGCCCATATTAACCCGGCGATCACGGTCGCCGCCGCTGCTTACGACGGCTTCCCGCTTTCCCGCGTTGCCCCTTATTGGATTGCCCAGACGGCCGGCGCGGCTTGCGCGTCGCTGGTCATCTACGCCATGTTCTCGGAGGCTATCATCGAGTTTGAACGTCTGCACGGACTCTTGCGCGGGGGGCCGGGAAGCGAACTCAGCGCCATGCTCTTCGGCGAGTATTTTCCCAACCCCGCCGTATACGGCACGGCCGAGGACGCATGGCGGATCATCACTCCCAGCACAGCATTCCTGGCGGAGATGGTGGGAACGGCGATGCTTGCCTTCTTGGTCGCCACGGTGACCCATCACCGCAACACGGCGCGTCCGCCGTCGGCAATGGGGGCGGTGATAATCGGCATTGGGGTGGCCGCCATTATTTCGGTGATAGCGCCACTGACGCAAGCCGGGATCAACCCGGCCCGGGACTTTGGGCCGCGCTTGGTCTCTTTTTTCTTGGGCTGGGGCGAGATCGCCATTCCCGGTCCGCGTGGCGGGTTTTTCACCATCTATATTTTAGCACCCATTCTCGGCGCCTTGATCGGTGGTGGACTCTACCGGGTCATTGCCAACCGAATACCGAAAGATTAGTGATCCCATTGATTTTCATCTCAATTCATGATCGGATGAAAGGAGACTTTCATGACTGACACCGTCATCAGCTCGGCTTCCAAGGAGGTGGTCATCGGCTTTGATCGCTCTTTCGTGGTCATTGGCGAGCGCATCAATCCTAGTGGCCGTCAAATGCTGGCCGATGAAATGTCGGCCGGAGATTACAGCCGCGTCGAGAAAGATGTGCTCGCCCAAATCGAAGCCGGCGCCGATATGCTCGATGTCAATGCCGGTCTGCCGATGGCCGACGAAAAGAAAATCCTGGCGGATGTCGTCAAGTTGGCGCAGTCGCTGACCGATGTCCCGTTGGCCATCGATTCATCCGGTAACGAACCCCTGGCGGCGGGGCTTGCCGTTTACCAGGGAAAGGCCCTGGTCAATTCGGTCACCGGCGAAGACGAGCGTCTTGAAAGCGTTCTGCCGCTGGTCAAAAAGTATGACGCCGCCGTCATTGGCATGGCGCACGACGCCGAGGGGCTTTCGCCGGACCCGGAGGTTCGTTTCAAGGCGGCCAAAAAAATCGTCGAGCGCGCCGCCGATCACGGCATAGCCGCCTGTGATGTGGTGATCGATCCATTGGTTTTTCCCGTCGGCGCGGTCCAAGACTCCGGACGCGCGGTTCTCGACGTAACTCAAAGGGTGCGCGAGGAACTGAAGGTCAACACGACATGTGGCGCGTCGAACGTCGGCTTTGGCCTTCCCGAACGCCATGGCCTCAACTCCGCTTTCATCGCCATGATGATGGCCGCCGGGCTGACCTCGGCGATCGCCAACCCGTTACACGAAGATCTGATGACCGCCATCAAGGCCGCCGATGTGGTGATGGGCCATGATCAACAGTGCATGGCCTGGATGACGCGGGCGCGGGCAAAAATTAAAGCCGCAAAAGAAAAAAATTAGAGCATGGCGAAATCCAGGCCAAAGCGGGGCGCCGCCGACGATGCCCTGGTGGTTTTTACGCCGTCGGGACGGCGTGGCTGTTTTCCCCAGGGCACGCCCTTGCTCAGGGCGGCGCGCGATCTTGGTGTCGACATCGATTCCGTTTGCGGCGGGCGGGGCATATGCGGGCGTTGCCAAGTTAGTTTAAGCACTGGTGTTTTCGCCAAATTCGCGATCACGTCGGAGAAAAGTCACCTCTCGCCGGTTGGGGAAGTCGAGAAACATTTTGCCGAAACAAAGGGCTTACTCCCCGGCCACCGGTTAAGCTGTGCCGCTCGCCTAACCGGTGACGTGGTTATCGACGTGCCGGCGGAAAGCCAAATTCACAAACAGATGGTGCGTAAGCGTGCCGACACCCGCGCCATGGAGATCGACCCCCTGATCAAGCTTCATTATGTCGAGATGTCGAAGCCCGGCATGGATGACCAGAGCAGCGATCTCAACCGTCTGAAACTGGCGTTGGCCGAAAACTGGCAGCTTGAAGACCTGGATTGCGACGCTGGTGTTTTGCGGTCGCTTTCCCAAGCCGCGCGTAGCGGCGAGACCTACGGCGGCGACTGGAAGGTCACCGTTGCCGTCCGCGAGGGTAAACTCATTACCGCCGTCTGGCCGGGATTTCATGACCATGTGTTCGGGCTCGCCGTCGATATCGGCACGACTACAGTCGCCGTCCATCTTTGCCATCTCGCCACCGGTGAGGTGGTCGGTTCGGCCGGCGCAATGAATCCGCAAATCCGTTTCGGCGAGGACGTGATGAGCCGGCTTTCCTACCTGCAACAAAACCAGGACCAGGCTCCGCAACTGACCACTGCCGTGCGCGAGGCCGTCGCCAAGCTCGCCGCCACCGCCGCCTTTGATGCCGGAATCGATTTAACAGACGTTATCGAGGCTACTTTTGTCGGCAATCCGGTCATGCATCACTTGATGCTTGGCATCGATCCCAGGCAATTGGGCCAGGCCCCTTTCGCGATGGTGACGGACGAAAGCGTGACCCTTATGGCCCGGGACCTGAAATTGAGCCTCAATCCCGGAGCGCATGCCTATTTCCTGCCCTGTATCGCCGGTTTCGTCGGCGCCGACACGGCCGGCGTGATCCTTTCGGAATCGCCCCACGGGTCCGACGAGCTGACCCTCGTCATCGATGTTGGCACCAACGCCGAGATCGTCTTGGGCGACAATCACCGTCTGCTTGCCTGTTCCAGTCCCACCGGCCCCGCTTTCGAGGGCGCGCAGATCAGTTGCGGCCAGCGCGCCGCCGCCGGCGCCATCGAGAGGGTCCGCATCGACCGCGACAGTTTGGCGCCGCGCTTCAAGGTCATCGGGTCGGACCTATGGTCCGATGATCCCGGTTTTTCCGAAGCCATAGCCGGTATCGGCGTCACCGGCATTTGCGGCTCCGGCATCATCGAGGCGGTGGCGGAAATGTTTTTGGCCGGAATTGTCGATGCCAGCGGTCGCATCGACGGCCAAGGCGTCAACGCCAAGCGGACCGCGCACTTGGTTCCCGAAGGGCGTAATTTCAATTATCTCCTCCATGTCGGACCGCCGGAACTTCTGGTGACGCAGGCCGATATCCGCGCCATCCAATTGGCCAAGGCGGCCTGTTATTCCGGTGTCCGCCTGCTGATGGACAGGATGGGGGTGGAGCGGGTCGAGCATATCCTCTTGGCCGGTGCTTTCGGCGCTTATATCGACACCAAATACGCGATGGTGATCGGGATGATCCCCGATTGCGATCTGGCAAAGGTCGGCCCGGCCGGCAACGCCGCCGGCACCGGTGCCCGCATCGCCTTGCTCAGCCGCCAGGCGCGGGCCGAGATCGAGGCCCTGGTCAAACGCGTCGAAAAGGTGGAAACGGCGACGGCGCCAGAATTTCAGGACTATTTCGTTGCCGCCATGGACATTCCCCATGCCTCGCACCGCTTCCCCAGCTTGGCCGGGGCGGTGAACTTGCCCGAGTGATCCGCCACCGATAAACGAAGAAAGCAGAGCGAAAAATGATTTCCCGCAACGTCCCGGACGGGCTCTTAAGGAACTCCCCAAAAAATTAGATATTAACGGCTTTCCCGCAACGCTCCGACAAAATCGGCCAGTCCGGTCTGGCGGCCTTGTTTCAGACGTTCGGCGGTTAGGGTGGCCTGGACTTGGGCGACGCTGTTTTCGACCACCTCATTGACGATAATGTAATCGTAATCTTGCCAGTGGCTTATTTCGGCAAACGCTTTTGCCATCCGCTTGCGCACCACCTCCTCGGAATCCTGGGCACGGGTATACAGGCGTCGTTCCAACTCGGCCCGCGAGGGCGGTAAAATGAAAATGCTGACAATATCGCCGACGGCATTTTGCTTCAGTTGCCGCTCGCCTTGCCAATCGACGTCAAAGAGAACGTCTTGGCCCCTGGCCAGGGCCGCTTCCACCGGTTTTTTTGGAGTTCCATAAAAGTTGTCGAAAACCTCGGCATGCTCAAGAAACTCGCCATCCGCGACCATGCCGTCAAACTCGTCCTTATTGAAAAAAAAGTAATCCTTGCCGTTTTCCTCGCCGGGACGCGGAGGCCGGGTGGTCGCCGAGACGGACATGGCAAGGTCGCCGGTGCGCTTCAGAAGTTCCCTCGATATGGTTGACTTACCGGCGCCGGACGGCGACGACAGTACCAGCATCAGGCCGCGGCGTTTGATTTTTTTGACGTCATTCAATGTTCTGTACCTGCTCTCGGAACTGTTCGATCGCCGCCTTGATGGCCAGGCCCGCGTGGGTCAAGGCCAGGCCTTGGGATTTGGAACATAATGTGTTGGCTTCACGGTTTAACTCCTGACAAAGAAAATCCAGCTTGCGGCCAACGGGCTCTTCCTTATCCAGAAAATCCCGCGCCGCCTCGATATGGGCCTTGAGACGGTCCAATTCCTCGCGCAGGTCCGCCTTGGTTATCAACAGAGCGGCCTCTTGAGCCAGCCTTTCTTCGGGCAATGCCGGAACCGATTCCATCAATGCCGCCATCTGTTCCTCAAGACGGGCGCGGATGGCCGTGGGCTGAACGGCGGCTAGGCGTTCGGCCTCCTGGTAATGTGCATCAATGCTGTCGAGCTGTTCACCGAGCAAGACGGCGAGGCGGGCTCCCTCTTCGCTACGCATGGTGGCCAGGCCGTCCAATGCCTTGTCGAGAGACACCAACAAGCCGGCTTCCAATTGCCGCTTGGCTTCGCCAAAGAGACCGTTTTCCGCCGGCTCGATGAGGCCATGCAGGGCCATGAGACCATCGGTGCTCGGCTCCTTGACATCGGGGAACCGTTCCCGGATTTCCGGCAGCAAGGCGCTGACTTGCTCCAGGATATGGTGGTTGATCCGGTAGCTGCCATGGCTTTCGTTGCCGGTAATGGTCAATGTCATGGTGATGTTGCCGCGCCGGAACCGGCGCGCCGCGCGCTCGCGGGCCGGTAAGTCAAGGCCATCGAATCCCTGCGGCAGCCGACAGCGGATATCCCGGCCCTTGCCGTTGACGCTTTTGGCTTCCCAAGTCCAGGAACAGGCGGCATCATCGCCCTCGTTGCGAGCGAAACCGGTCATCGATGAAATGGACACGTGAGTTCTCGATACTGCCATGGGGACGGCGGTTATAACACGCATGAGCGAACAACGGAACGAACCGCGTTCTATCCTGATCACCGGCGCTTCCAGCGGCATCGGCGCCGGGCTGGCCCGTCTTTATGCCGGACCCGGTATTTCCCTGGCCATCTCGGGACGCGACAAGGAACGCCTGCTGGCAGTCGCCGAGACCTGCCGCCGGCGCGGCGCCCAGGTCATCGCCGAGGTTATCGATGTCAAGGACCGGAACGCCATGGCCAAATGGATCGAACGCGTCGACGGCGAACATCCCCTCGATCTGGTGGTCGCCAATGCCGGCATTTCGGGCGGCGCCGGCGGGCATGGCGAGGACGAGGACCAGGTCCGCGAAATCTTTGCCGTCAACATGGCTGGGGTTTTGAACACGGTGCTCCCCACCATGGCCCTGATGCGGCAACGCAAAAGCGGCCAAATCGCCATCATGAGTTCGCTTGCCGGGTTCATCGGCCTGCCCGGGGCACCCGCTTATTCGGCCAGTAAGGCGGCGGTGAAGGTCTATGGCGAAGCTCTCCACGGCTGGCTCAAAGTAGACAACATCCGGGTTTCGGTGATCTGTCCCGGTTATGTCAAGACCCGCATAACCGCCAACAACGCTTTTCCCATGCCATTCCTGATGACGGCGGACAAGGCGGCGCGGAAAATAAAACATGGCCTTTCCCGGGATAAGGCGCGTATCGCCTTCCCCTTGCCAATGGCCGCCGTCATGTGGCTGATCGCCGCCCTGCCGGCGGCGATCAGCGGGACTCTGCTGCGGTGCCTGCCGAAAAAGAAGTGAGTGGCGGGGTTAGCGGCGAGCCCGAGGGTGGGCCGAGCGGTATACTTGGACGATCCGTCCGGCGTCAACGGCGGTGTAGCGCTGGGTGGTGGACAGCGAGGCGTGACCCAAAAGCTCCTGGATGGTGCGTAGGTCGCCGCCGCCGGAAAGAAGGTGGGTGGCGAAACTGTGCCGGAGCGCGTGTGGTGTCGCTGTTTCGGCAAGGCCAAGCCGCGCCCGCAAGCGCCGCATCTGCCGCTGGGCGATGCCCGGGTTCAGCCTTTTGCCGCGGGCGCCGACGAACAGCGGGTCGTCGTTGCCCAAGGCATGGGGGCAGGCGGCGAGATAGTTGCCGATGGCGTTGGCGACGATGGGCAGGACCGGCACCAGGCGTTGCTTGCTGCCTTTGCCGGTGACGACCATGGTTTCGCTTTTCGGCGCTTGCCCTCTGTTCAAGGCCAGGGCCTCGCCGACACGCAGCCCGCAACCGTAGAGCATGGTAATGAGCGCCGTGTCTCGTTTGCCGATCCAGAGCTCGTCACTCAAATCCCCGATGGCGCCGAGCGCGTCCAGGGCCTCCTCTTCCGACAGCGCCTTGGGCAAGGATTGCGGTATTTTTGGTGTCCGCACCGCGCCGATGGCGGCGTTGTGGGCGATGCCGTTATGGTCCAAAAAGTGAAAAAATCCGCGCAAGCAGGACATTGCCCTCGCCGTCGATGTGCGGGCCAGGCCGAAGGTGTTGCGTTTGGCGAGATAACCTCGAAAATCGGTAGTCGTCAGGTTTTCCAGATCCCGCAGTCCGGGAGCGAAGCCCAGATGTTCGGCGACAAAATCGAGGAAAGCCGCCAGATCGCGGCCATAGGCGTCGAGCGTGTGCGTGGACATGCGTCTTTCATGGGCCAGCCAAGCCCGCCAATCCATGATGGCCCGGAGCACGGCGGGCTCGGCGGCATAAGGGGTCATATAGGCTTTCCGCGCCATTCATGGATGCGATGTTCCACCACCCTTGCCAGAAAGGCGATCAACTCGGTGCCCTGGCCGGGGTGAAAGGCGCTTTCGCGGGAACCCATCGCCAGCAATCCCTCGGGAGTGACCGGGCCCGAATGCAGCCGGGCCAACGCCGCCGAGCGCGCCAGTCCCGAGGCGGTGCCGAAAACGGTCCCATCGTCGTTCATTTGGCGCACTAAAAGAATCTTCTGGTCATTGCCCAAAAACCGGTCCACGGTACCGGCGTCAAATCGGCGGATGTCGGGCGAGACCAGTCCAATGGCCGGTGGATGTTCCGCTTCAAAGCCGATGGCGACCACGTCAACGCCGAGAAGCAACGGCAAGTCGTCGACAATGACCCTGACCATTTGCTCGAAGTCGGTTGCCTCCAGCAGGGTGAGAACGGCGCCGTGGATACGGGTCTGGTTGCCCATGTTGACGCGGCAGGTCTCGATGACGTCTTGGGCGCAGTCGCGCAAGCAATCGATTTCATCACGTAAACGCTCGACCATGGCATGTTGGAAATCAACCACGCTGTCACCGCCCCACCGTGACGGCACCATAAGCGATTCCAAAAGCTCGGGATGATCGGCAAACAGCTCGGGATGGCCACGCAAGTATTCACCGACTTGCTCGGCGCTGAGTTCACCGGCGACGGAATTAACCGTTTTCGTAATCGCCGCTTTGTCGTTAGTCGCGGTCATGTTCCTGCATCTCACTGGTCACCGGCAACAAACCTAATTCGCGAATAGAAAACGAATCGTTAAAGTGTAGCCCATGCTTGAATTCGGCGCCAGTTCCCGCTACCCGCCCGGCCAGCGCATCAGCGTCTTGCTGCCGCTGCCGCTCGCCGGGGCATACGACTACCGGGTGGCCGAAGGGATGGAGCTTGCGCCGGGAGACTTCGTCGAAGTGACCCTCGGGCGGCGCCGGACCTTGGGCGTGGTCTGGGGGACGGGCTCGGGTTCCGTGGCGGCGGCGAAACTAAAAGATGTCTCAAAGCGACTGAAGACGCCGCCCTTGCCTGATGTTCTGCGGCGCTTTGTCGATTGGGTCGCCGCCTATACCTTGTCGCCACCCGGCGCCGTTCTTAAGATGGCGATGAGCGTTCCCGCCGCCCTGCGTCCGAGTCAGGCCCCCACGGCTTTTGTTTTGGCCGGTGAACGGCCGAAGATCCGGATGACCTCCGCGCGGCGGCGAATCCTTGATGCCTTGGCCGTCGGACCGCCCCGTGCCACCAGCGAACTAGCCCGCCTGGCGGCGACGGGAAGCGGTGTCATTCGGAGCCTCGCCGAAACGGGCGCGATCGTCGCCGTTGATCTTCCCGCCACCGCGCCCGCCGCCGCTGATTGGCGCCATCCCGGTCCGGCTCTCTCGCCTTCACAGGCGGATGCCGCGAAAAATTTAACGGACAAGATGAAACAGGGCGGTTTCGGGGTCACACTTCTTGACGGTGTTTCGGGATCGGGCAAGACGGAAGTCTATTTCCAGGCCGTCGCCGAGGCTTTGCGCCGGGGTCGCCAGGTTCTGGTGTTGTTACCTGAAATTGCCCTTGGCGCCCAATGGCTCAGACGCTTCAAGGATCGCTTCGGGGTCGAGCCCGGCCAGTGGCATTCCGACCTGCCGATGAGTACCCGGCGGCGGACTTGGCGGGCGGTGGCCGAGGGGCGGGCGGATGTGGTGGTGGGAGCGCGTTCAGCCTTATTCCTGCCGTTCTCAGATCTCGGGCTAATCGTTATCGACGAGGAACACGACGCCTCTTTCAAGCAAGAAGACGGTGTCATCTACAATGCCCGCGACATGGCGGTGGTGCGGGCGCAGATGAGCGAAATTCCGTTGCTCCTGGTTTCAGCAACGCCGTCGCTGGAAACCGTGGTCAATGTGAAAATGGGGCGTTACGCCGGCCTTCACCTGCCGGACCGCCACGCCGGCGCCAAGCTGCCAGAGGTGAGCATTATCGACATGCGAGCCGATCTCCCGCCTCATGGCAATTGGTTGTCGCCGGTCCTGCTCCAGGCGTTGGAAATGGCGTTTTCCCAGGGCGAGCAGGCGATGCTGTTTCTCAACCGCCGAGGTTATGCGCCGCTGACCCTGTGCCGGGCCTGCGGTCATCGCCTGCATTGCCCGCGTTGTACCGCCTGGCTGGTCGAGCACCGGTTCCGGGAAAGCACCCGGGGACGCCTGCAATGTCATCATTGCGGTTTCATAATCGCGGTCCCCGGGCGGTGTCCGGCCTGCGAGGAAGAAGACAGCCTTGTCGCCTGCGGACCCGGTGTCGAGCGTTTGGCCGAGGAGGCCTCGGCCCATTTTCCCGGTATCCGCCTGGCCATCGCCACCAGCGACAACATCCGCGGGCCACGCGCCGCGGCGGAGTTGGTGCGCGGCATCGAGGAACGCGATACCGACCTTTTGATCGGCACCCAGATCGTCGCCAAGGGATATCATTTTCCCCTGCTCACCCTGGTCGGGGTGGTGGACGCGGACCTAGGCCTTGCCGGCGGCGATTTGCGGGCGACGGAGCGGACCTATCAGTTGCTCCATCAGGTGGCCGGCCGGGCCGGGCGCGAGGCGCGTCCGGGACGTGTCTTGCTACAGACCTACATGCCGGACAACAAGGTGATGCTGGCCCTTGCCAGCGGTGAGAGGAACCGTTTCCTGGAAGCGGAGGCGGCGGATCGGGAGCAAACCGGCATGCCGCCTTTCGGCCGGCTGACGGCGCTTATTGTTTCCGGTCCCGACGAGCGGACAGTCGAACGGGCGGCAGGCGCATTGGGCCGGGCGGCGCCGAATGCCGAGGGCATTGCCGTATTGGGGCCGGCGCCGGCGCCGCTTGCTCTTTTACGCGGACGCCACCGGCAAAGACTGCTTCTTAAGGCGCGCAAGGATATCACGGTGCAGCCGCTGGTTCGTTGTTGGCTGAATGCCGTCAGACTACCGCCTAAGGTGCGTGTGCAAGTGGACGTAGACCCCTATAGTTTTTTGTAAACGGGAATTCCGCCGGGGTGTAGTAGCCGTGGCCCTTGCGCCGCTCGACTCCGTCCGGCGAACCGGCGTTTTCCCAGCGGCGGTCCGGACCGACGTAGGTTTTGGTGCGCAGAAACCTACGAGGTTTGAGAATATTGGTCCGGAGGTGCCTGTAAAGGACTTGCGGAGAGAAAGGCTTGGCCAAAAATTCGTGAACGTCGGCATTGCGGGCAGCGATAATTTTGCCTTTTTCCGAGCTCTCTGAAAGCATGATGAGAAGGATTTCGGGGTTGGGGATGTCCTCACAGCGGCGAACTCGCATAGTAAAATCGATGCCGGTCATCTTCCGCGGTAATTCGTAGTTCACCAGGATCACGTCGATATGCGTTTTTTTGCAGAACCTTGGGCGCGGCAATACCGTCATCCACCTCGACCACATTGCGCATGCCGTACGCGTAGAGGGCGTTTCTGGTGATCTCTCTTGAGTATCGGCTGTCGTCGATAATGATAAAAAAGAGTTCGGCGAGCTCCGGGGGGAGCGGTAAAGTGTCCTTCATCATTATGTCTGTGATTACTGTTTTTTGCTACTTAAGGCCATGGCTTGAACTTAAAGATTTTTACGTTTCTTTCAAACAGACGACCATTATCAACAATAGCCATATTTCGGTGGGGACATTGTGATTTGTGTCACGATTGCATCGCCCCCACCAGGCCTCGCGGGAGCCGCTTAAAGGGCTCGTCACTAATACTTGCCTTCTCTTCCCGATCAGGCGCGGAATCCCGCTATTTTTGGGCTCGCGCCAGCCGGGAGACGGCTTGCAAGGCAACAGCGGGTGTGCTAGATACGCCGACGTTAGGGCGAGGGAAGAGGTATGTTCCGCCGGGAACCCGCGCGCTACTTCATTTCCAGCATCAACGAGAAACCTAAGGAAACTCCCAGGTGTCATCCGAGACCATAGGCGCGACCGGGCTTGCCGGCCGTTATGCCGTCGCTCTCTATGATTTGGCGGGAGCCGGTAATTTGCTGGATCAAGTGGCCGGTGATCTGCATGCTCTTTTGGCAATGATCAAGGCCAGCGACGACCTTTTCCGTTTGATCCGCTCGCCGACGTTTTCGCGTCAAGACCAGATGCGGGTTTTGGTGGAACTCACCAGCAAGGCCAAGATGGACGATCTGAGCCAGCGTTTCGTTGGGGTGGTGGCTCTCAACCGGCGCCTGTACGCCTTGCCGAGCATGATCACTGCTTATCACAACCTCTTGGCAAAACGCCGTGGCGAGGCGACGGCACAAGTGGTCTCGGCCAAGAAACTAACGGAAAAGCAACTCAAAGCCCTTGCCGCCGCATTGAAAAAAGCGTTGGGTACCAAGGTTGCCGTGGAGGCGCATGTCGACGCCGATTTGCTTGGCGGTTTAATTGTCAAGGTTGCATCGTGCATGGTTGACAGCTCCCTTCGCACCCAACTGCAACAGTTACGATTTGCCATGAAAGGGATTGGCTGATGGAAATCAGGGCGGCGGAAATTTCGGCAATTTTGAAACAACAAATTGACCAGTTTGGAACCGAATCCGAAGTCGCCGAGGTTGGTCAGGTGATTATGGTCGGTGACGGCATCGCGCGGGCTTACGGGCTGGACAACGTGCAGGCAGGCGAAATGCTTGAGTTTTCCTGCGGTGTCAAGGGAATGGCGTTGAATCTCGAAGCCGATAACGTCGGCATCGTGATTTTCGGCGATGACCGCTTGATCAAGGAGGGAGATACCGTCAAGCGCACCAACACCATCGTCGACGTACCCGTCGGCAAGGGGCTTCTGGGTCGCGTCGTTGATGCTCTCGGCGATCCCATCGACGGCAAGGGGCCGATCGAAAGCGAAACCCGAGGCCGCGTCGAGGTCAAGGCGCCGGGAATCATTCCGCGCCAATCGGTACACGAGCCCGTACAGACGGGGCTCAAACCCATCGACAGCCTGATTCCCATTGGCCGCGGCCAGCGGGAGCTCATTATCGGTGACCGCCAGACAGGCAAGACCGCTATCATCATCGACACCATCATCAATCAAAAAGCGGTCAATGAAAGCGATGACGAATCCGCAAAGCTTTACTGCATTTATGTCGCCGTCGGACAGAAACGCTCGACCGTGGCGCAGCTGGTCAAGACCCTGGAGGACTATGGGGCCCTGGACTATTCCATCGTTGTCGCCGCCACCGCTTCCGAGCCGGCGCCGTTGCAGTTCCTGGCTCCCTATGCCGGCTGCACCATGGGTGAGTATTTCCGCGACAACGGCATGCACGCGGTTATATTTTACGACGATCTTTCGAAACAGGCCGTGTCCTATCGCCAGATGTCGCTGCTTTTACGCCGCCCGCCGGGACGCGAAGCTTATCCGGGCGATGTTTTTTATCTGCATTCGCGGCTCCTCGAGCGGGCCGCCAAAATGAACGACGACCACGGCGGCGGTTCATTGACGTCCTTGCCCGTCATTGAAACCCAGGCCGGCGACGTTTCCGCTTATATTCCGACCAACGTCATTTCGATTACCGACGGTCAGATTTTCTTGGAAACGGAGCTTTTCTACAAGGGTATCCGACCGGCGGTGAACGTCGGCCTGTCGGTGAGCAGGGTTGGCTCGGCTGCCCAAATCAAGGCCATGAAGCAAGTCGCCGGCTCGATCAAGCTGGAACTGGCTCAGTACCGCGAGATGGCCGCTTTCGCCCAATTCGCCTCCGATTTGGACCCGTCAACCCAGAAGCTGCTCGCCCGTGGCGAGCGGTTGACCGAAATCCTCAAACAGGCGCAATTCTCACCGGTTCCGGTAGAGGAACAGGTGGTGGTTATTTTCGCCGGCGTCAAAGGCTATCTCGACGGTGTCGAAGTCAGCGACGTGTTGCGTTTCGAGGCCGCCTTATTGGATACCGTCCGCAGCAGCGGAACGGATATTCTCGACGCCATTCGTACCGAAAAAGAGCTCTCGGAAGATACTGAGGCCAAACTCACCAAATTACTCGACGATTTTGTCAAAAAATTTTCCTGAGCTGATCACAGAGATAGACTGAGTGGCGATCCATGCCCAGCCTCAAGGCCCTAAAAACTCGGATCAATAGCGTCACATCGACGCAGAAGATCACCTCGGCCATGAAAATGGTGGCGGCGGCGAAACTGCGGCGCGCCCAGGAAGCGGCCGAGGCGGCGCGTCCCTATGCCTCGCGCATGGACCATCTGCTGGACTCATTGGTCGGCAGTTTCAAGGATAGCGAAGGGGCGCCACCGTTGCTTGTCGGCACCGGGGCCGAGCAAAACCACTTGATCATCGCTTGCACCGCCGACCGGGGTTTATGCGGTGGTTTCAACGGTTCGATCATCCGCGAGGTCCGCAAGATGGCAAAGGAGCTTAGCGAGGAAGAAAAATCCGTCACGATCCTTTGCATCGGCCGCAAGGGACGCGACGCGCTTAAACGCGAGTTCAGCGGCGCCATCGCTGGGGAAATCCTTGGGCTTGGCCACCGGGGCCTTTCCTATTCGGATGTGGTGGAGGTAAGCGACAAGATTATCGGCATGTTCGAGGCGGGAGACTTCGACGTTTGCACCATGGTCTTCAACCGCTTCAAATCGGCAATGACGCAGATTGTCACCCGCCGGCAACTCATTCCCTTCGCCATGCTGGAAAGCGAAGACGAAACGGACGAGAAAGCAACGCAAACAGCCCAAACTTCGGCAACTTTCATCTTTGAGCCGGAAGAGGGGGAAATGCTCGAGCAGTTGTTGCCGCGTAACATCGAAACCCAGGTGTTTCAGGCGCTGATCGAGAACAATGCTTCCGAGCAAGGCGCGCGGATGACAGCCATGGACAGCGCCACCCGCAATGCCGACGATATGATTGATGACCTGACACTGACCTATAACCGCACTCGTCAGGCCACCATAACCAAGGAATTAATCGAAATCATTTCCGGCGCGGAAGCGCTTTAACAACTTTTTACGCTGCCAGACGGACAGGAGCATCAGTGATGGCGAAGAACAACATCGGCTTTATCACCCAGGTCACCGGTGCCGTAGTAGACGTCCATTTCGGAGGAGATCTGCCGGCAATCCTCAACGCTCTTGATTGCCAAAACCAGGGTAAGCGTTTGGTTTTGGAAGTGGCACAGCATTTGGGCGAGAACACGGTCCGAACCATTGCCATGGATTCCACCGAGGGCTTGCAGCGCGGCCTGGAAGTGACCGACACCGGCGCTCCCATCATGGTGCCGGTCGGTCAGGAAACACTGGGGCGCATTACCAACGTCATTGGCGATCCAATCGACGAACGCGGTCCCATTGGCCACAAACAGAGCGCCCCGATCCACGCCGAGGCGCCGGAATTCGTCGACCAGTCCACGGAAGCCGAGATCCTGGTCACCGGCATTAAGGTCATTGATCTGCTCGAGCCTTACGCCAAAGGTGGCAAGGTCGGGCTGTTCGGTGGCGCCGGAGTCGGCAAAACCGTGATCATCATGGAGCTCATCAATAACATCGCCAAGGCGCATGGCGGTTATTCCGTCTTCGCCGGGGTCGGCGAGCGCACCCGCGAGGGCAACGACCTTTATCACGAGATGATCGAATCGGGCGTCATCAAATTGGACGGTTCCGGTTCCAAGGCGGCTCTCGTTTACGGGCAGATGAACGAGCCGCCCGGCGCCCGCGCCCGCGTCGGCCTGTCGGGCCTGACCGTGGCCGAATATTTCCGTGATGTGGAAGGCCAGGATGTGCTGCTCTTTATCGACAACATCTTCCGGTTTACCCAGGCCGGTTCCGAAGTGTCGGCACTATTGGGGCGCATCCCCTCCGCCGTCGGCTACCAGCCGACATTGGCTACCGACATGGGCAATCTGCAGGAACGTATCACCTCCACCAAAAAGGGCTCGATCACATCCGTCCAGGCGATCTATGTGCCGGCCGACGACCTTACCGATCCGGCGCCGGCAACATCGTTCGCGCATTTGGACGCAACCACCGTGCTCAGCCGCCAGATCGCCGAGCTAGGCATCTACCCGGCGGTTGATCCTCTTGATTCCACGTCCCGCATGCTCGACCCCAGAATTATCGGCGAGGAACACTACGGTATAGCCACCGCCACGCAGAAGGTTTTGCAGACATACAAATCCTTGCAGGACATCATCGCCATCCTGGGCATGGACGAGCTTTCCGAGGACGATAAATTGACCGTCACACGGGCGCGGAAAATCCAGCGTTTCCTTTCCCAGCCTTTCTTTGTCGCCGAAGTGTTCACCGGCACCAAAGGTGTGCTGGTTTCACTGGAGGACACCATCAAGGGCTTCAAGGGGATCGTCGAGGGCAAATACGACCATCTGCCAGAGGCCTCTTTCTATATGGTTGGGACCATCGAAGAGGCGGTCGAGAAGGCCAAGAAAATGGCCGCGGAAGCGGCTTGATGTCGGCTTTTCCGTAAACGGAGACATGAATGGCGGACATTGTCGAATTCGAGTTGATCACGCCGGCGAAATTGCTTCTCGCCGAGCCTGTGGAAATGGTGGTGATTCCGGGAAGCGAGGGCGACTTCGGAGTCCTGCCGGGGCACGCCCCGCTGATCTCCGCCGTCCGTCCCGGCACTGTCGATGTTTACCAGGGCGGCAAGGTCGGCGAACGCATCTTCGTCGCCGGTGGTTTTGCCGAGGTCTCGCCCGATGGCTGCGTCCTGCTGGCCGAGGAAGCGGTGCCGGTCTCCGAGATCGATCGGGCGCAAACCGAAGAGCGCCTCAACGCCGCCCGTGAACACCTGGACGGTGCCGAGGCCGGCAGCGAAGAGGCCAAGAATGCCGAGCGCCGGATGGAGCTGGCCGAAGCGATGTTGGCGGCCGCCGAAGGCGCCGCCAAGGGGCCTGAAAATCAGTAAGTGAAAAATGCGCCTTTATCTGGTCCAACACGCGGAGGCATTTGGGGAGGCGGAAAACCCCGAACGGCCTTTAAGCGACAAAGGTCTTGCCGACATCCAGCGTGTCGCCGCTTTCCTGGGGCGCGGTCGCATGCGGGTAGGGCGAGTGATTCACAGCGGCAAGACGCGGGCCAGGGAAACCGCCAGGTTTCTTGCCGACGTCGTCAGTCCAGGGACGGAAATCGAAGAGGCGGCGGCCGGTTTGGCGCCAAACAATTCAACCGATCTTTTCGTCCAGGCCATCGGCAACTGGCTTGAGGACGTGGCATCCGGCGTCGAGGCGGCGGGTGATGCGATGCTGGTCGGGCATTTGCCATTCATGGGTAAGCTGGCTTCGCTGCTGGTCGCCGGCGCCGAGGAGGTCGGCGTCGTCGCTTTCACGCCGGGAACCGTCCTTTGCCTGGAACATAACGGAGAAACAGGCGACTGGGCCATCGCATGGATGGCCAGCCCCGAATTGCTCGGGCAGTGAGATAAAAATGATTGCCTCCAGATTTTCGGACAGGCTCTAAACCCGCCTTCGCATTTTCTTATTTTTTTTCTTCTCCTTCGCCCGCCAGCCGCCGCGTGCCGCTGCCCGGGGCGCGACGCCGGCCTTGTCGAGGCCGAGATCAACCGCTTCGAGGCGGCGGATTTCATCGCGCAATCTCGCCGCTTCCTCGAACTCAAGATCGGCTGCGGCCTCGCGCATGCGTTTCCGCAGATCCGCTATATGGGCCCGGAGGTTGTGGCCGATAAGGTGCGCATCGCTGGAAACACAGGTATCGACGGTAACGTAGTCATGCTCGTAAACAGACTGGAGAACATCGGAGATGCCCTTGCGCACGGATTCCGGGGTGATGGCGTTGGCGGCGTTATAAGCCTGCTGTTTGTCGCGCCGCCGGTCGGTCTCGGCGAGGGCGTATTGCAAGGATTCGGTCATCTTGTCGGCATAGAGGATCACCCGGCCGTCGATGTTGCGCGCCGCCCGGCCGATGGTCTGGACCAGCGACGTTTTCGAACGCAGGAAACCTTCCTTGTCGGCGTCGAGAATGGCGACCAGGGCACATTCTGGAATATCGAGGCCCTCGCGCAGGAGGTTGATGCCGACTAGGACGTCGAAGGCGCCGAGGCGCAAGTCGCGGATAATTTCGATGCGCTCCAGGGTGTCGATATCGGAATGCATGTAGCGCACCCTGACACCGTGCTCGTGCAGGTATTCGGTCAAGTCCTCGGCCATTCGCTTGGTCAGCGTCGTGACCAGGGTCCGCTGGCCGGCGGCGGCGATGTCCTTGACCTCGGCCAAAATGTCGTCGACTTGTGTTTCCACCGCCCGGACGATGCAAAGAGGGTCGATAAGCCCGGTTGGACGCACCATCTGCTCGATGAAAACGCCGTCGGTCCGTCCCAATTCCCAAGGTCCTGGCGTGGCCGAGACAAAAATGCTCTGCGGGCGCATTGCCTCCCATTCCTCGAACTTCAAGGGCCGGTTGTCGGCGCAACTGGGCAGGCGAAAACCGAATTCGGCGAGCGTGCTCTTACGGTTGAAATCGCCACGGTACATGCCGCCCAACTGCGGCACGGCGACGTGGCTTTCGTCGACGATCAAAAGCGCGTTGTCGGGCAAGTACTCGAACAGGGTCGGCGGCGGCTCGCCCGCCTTGCGGCCGGTCAGATAGCGCGAGTAGTTCTCGATGCCGCTGCAAAAGCCCGTGGTCTCCATCATCTCCAAATCGAAGGTGGTCCGCTCCTCGAGACGTTGCGCCTCGAGGAGCCTACCTTGGGTGTTTAGTTCATCGAGCCGCTCTTTCAACTCGGCCCTGATCTTGGGGATCGCCTGCAAGAGCGTCGGACGCGGGGTAACGTAATGACTGGAAGGGTAGATGACGACCTCGTCAAGTTTTACCCCCTTCTCGCCGGTCAGGGGGTCAATCTCCCAGATGGCTTCCAATTGGTCCCCGAACAAGGATAAGCGCCAAGCCCGATCCTCGTAATGAGAAGGAAAAATCTCGATGACGTCGCCACGCACCCGGAATGCGCCACGGTGGAAGTTGGTATCGTTGCGCCGGTATTGGAGTTCGACGAATCGCTTGAGTAGGCCGCCTCTTTCGACCCGTGCCCCCGTTTTCAACTTCGCCACCATCCGGGCATAGGTCTCTACGGCGCCAATGCCGTAGATGCAGGATACCGAAGCGACGATGATGACGTCGCTATGTTCCAGTAATGCCCGCGTCGCCGCGTGGCGCATACGGTCGATCTGTTCATTGATGGAGGCATCTTTTTCGATATAGACGTCGGTCTTGGGGACGTAGGCCTCCGGCTGGTAATAGTCGTAATAGGAAACGAAATATTCCACCGCGTTATCCGGGAAAAAGGCCTTCATCTCGCTGTAAAGCTGTGCCGCCAGGGTCTTGTTGGGGGCCAGCACCAGGGTCGGGCGCTGCAACCTTTCGACAACATGGGCGATGGTGAAGGTCTTTCCCGAACCGGTGACGCCCAACAGAACCTGATCGCGCACACCTTCCTCAAGGCCTTGGCAGAGCCCGTCGATGGCCTGCGGCTGGTCGCCGGCCGGCCGGAAGTCACTGGCCAGATTGAACGGCTTGCCGCCGACCGCATGTGGCCGCTTTTCGGGGATGAAGATTGCCGGGTTGGTCATCTCACATTCACGGGTAACATTCCGATATGAGTTTTAGCGGCGGCCGAAAGGGAATGCCAGCCTGTCGTCGTTAATGCCGTGAAATTAGAATTAAACAAGGAAAATATTCTGCATATAGAAGAGATTATTCTTTTTTCAAAAGAATAGTGTATTCACATCAACACATTGAAACATATAAGTTATATACTTGATAAGATTAATTGTGTATTATCGATGACCGGGCCGGGCCATCTATCGAAGCGCTGAAATTTCACATCCAAAAGCGCTGCTCCGGGTCCGCAGGAGAAGCTCTCCTCCACGCTTCTCGCAGGCGGGAAGTGAGCCAAAGAGAGGAGAGCAGCCATGCCGTTTTTCACTCCCAAGCCGGTGACAACCGATTACTCCAAGGAATACGCTCTCGATTTGCCCCGGCTGCTGACGAAATCTGGTTTCACCGTTGACCATTGGCAAACCGCTTTAGCCGCCGCCCTTGCCGCCTGCCGGCGGAAAACCCCTAGACATTAGGTCTTTCTTAAAATCAGGGTTGCTTGTTTCAGGCAGCTGGGCGTTGCCGCCTCTGTCATTCTCCGCCTTTGCTAATGGGAACACCGGCAAGGCACTTGGAGGTGCGGATGGAAAGCGCCGATTTGACATGGTTGACATTGGGAGCGGCGGTGAGCTGAGTGGTTAGGAACCGCTGATAGGCATCCCAGTCCCCGGCAACCACTTTCAAAAGAAAATCGGTCTCGCCCGCCAGCATGTGGCATTCGCAGACCTCGGGCCATTGCCGGACTCTTTCCTCAAAAGCCTCCAGATCCGGTTCGGCCTGTGAGTTGAGGCCGACTTGGGCGAATACGGTGACGTTGTAGCCCAGGGCCTTGGCTTCCAGATCAGCGTGGTAGCCGCGAATGTATCCGGCCTCTTCCAGCGCCCGCACCCGCCGTAGACACGGCGGCGCGGAAATACCGGCACGGCGGGCCAGTTTCACGTTGGTGATGCGGCCGTCTGCTTGCAGGTCATGGAGAATCCGGCGGTCGATGCTGTCCAGCTTGACTTTTTGCATACGATTTTTCTCTTAGTCCGTGGCCCGCGCAATTATATTACGATGGCGGCGGCGCCATGCCAAGGCCACATCATATCCAGTTCACGTCTACTTCATTTGATATCGGCGGGAGCCGCTGCTTGCGCCTTGTCCGCCGGGTTCGTATTTTACGGGTTCCGACTTGTGGGGAATCACCAAGACTGTTACCTGACCATTGACGGAACCTAAGGAACGCCGCCGCCATGCCGACCTGTCACCATAGCAAAGTCCTGATCGTAGGTTCGGGTCCGGCCGGGTATACCGCGGCCATGTATGCCGCCCGCGCCAACCTCGAACCGGTTTTGGTCAAGGGGTTGCAACCGGGTGGTCAACTGACCATCACCACCGAGGTTGAGAATTACCCCGGCTATGCCGAGCCGGTACAAGGGCCGTGGATGATGGAACAAATGCATTCACAAGCGGCAAACGTCGGCGCCGCCATGTTCGACGACACCATCGTCGAGGCGGAGCTTGGCCAATCTCCGTTTACGTTGAAAGGGGATTCCGGCGATATCTACACTGGCGACACCCTTATCATCTGCACCGGTGCCAGTGCCCGTTGGCTTGGCCTTGAAAGCGAGGAAAAGTTCAAGGGTTTTGGCGTTTCCGCTTGCGCCACCTGCGACGGCTTCTTTTTTTGCGGCAAGGAGGTGGCAGTCATTGGCGGCGGCAATACGGCGGTTGAAGAGGCGGTTTATCTCACTAACCATGCCACCAAAGTGACGGTTATCCACCGCCGCGATGAACTGAGGGCCGACAAAATCCTCCAGGACCGCTTGTTCCTTAACAACAAGGCCGAGGTGATGTGGGACAGCGTACCCGAAGAAATCTTGGGCTCGGGCACCCCACCCGGCGTCACCGGGCTCAAAGTCAAGAACGTGAAGTCGGGTGCGATGAGCGAACTCGCCGTCGATGGTGTTTTTATCGCCATTGGCCACACCCCCAATACGGACCTTTTCAAAGGCCAGTTGGACCTGGATGGGGACGGCTACATCATTACCCTGCCGGACAGCACCGCCACCTCCGTTCCCGGTGTCTTCGCCGCCGGCGATGTTCAGGACAAGATCTATCGGCAAGCAATCACCGCCGCCGGCACGGGTTGCATGAGCGCCTTGCAAGCGGAACGGTTCCTGGGCGAACACTTTACGGCCGCGCGTGACCCGGCCAGAGAGGGTGGGTAACGTCATGGATTGGGATAAGCTCCGCGTCTTCCAAGTGGTCGCTGATGCCGGTAGTTTCACCCATGCCGGTGAGACGCTCAATCTCAGCCAATCGGCGGTCAGCCGGCAGGTCGGCGGGTTGGAGGAAAGTCTCAAAGTATCCCTCTTTCACCGCCATGCCCGTGGCCTGATCCTCACCGAACAGGGAGAAGTTCTCTACCGAGCGACACAGGAAGTTTCCAATAAGTTGATCATGGCCGAGGCCCGGCTCAGGGATAGCCGGGAACGTCCACAGGGTCCTTTGAAGATTACCACGACGGTTGCTTTTGGCTCGGTGTGGCTGACTTCGCGCATCAAGGAGTTCCTCAACCTCTATCCCGACATCGATGTTTCACTGGTTCTGGCAGACAACGAATTGGACCTGTCCATGCGC
>DASCPW010000051.1:0-9155 GCA_036012725.1 Rhodospirillales bacterium | reverse complement strand
ACCCTGTTTTTGCCGCTGCCCCGGACCTTGACCAAAGCCAGTTCCCGCTTCACGAAAGGACCTTCCACCGTCAGGTCGCTTACCCTGTGGACCGGGACCAAGCGCTCAAGCTGAGCCTTGATTTGTTCTATAATCATCGGCGTCCCCGAGGTGACGATGGTGATCCGCGACAGATTCTCGCTATGCTTCACCTCGGCGACGGTCAGACTATCGATGTTGTAGCCGCGCCCAGAGAACAGCCCGATGACGCGAGCAAGAACACCGGGCTCGTTGTTGACGAGGATGGCGATAGTGTGAAACTGAATATTTTCGTCGCTGGCTGTCACGAACGTCACTCCCCCAGTACCGGTGGCACTATCACTAGCTTGCGGCGGGCCACAGCGTCAAGCCAGGACCACGTCTTTCCCGGGTTCCTCCAGATCTGGTTCCTGGGAACCCAGGATCATCTCATGGTGGGGCGAGCCGGCGGCGATCATCGGAAAAACGTTCTCCGTCGGGTCAACCTGAAAATTGGTCAGAACAGCGCCGTCATGAGCAAGCATTTTCTTGATCAGGCCGTCAACCTGGTCCGGCCGCTCGGCCTGCAAACCCAAGGCGCCATAGGCTTCCGCCAGCTTGACGAAGTCCGGCTGGCCCTGGTAGCGGGTTTCCGAATAGCGTTTGCCGTAGAACAACTCCTGCCACTGGCGGACCATTCCCATATAGCCATTGTTGAGGACGAGGATCTTGATCGGCAACCGGTACTGGCCGACGGTGGCGAGTTCCTGCAGGTTCATCTGCAATGAACCCTCGCTGGTAACAACGACGACCAGCGCCTCGGGATGGGCGATCTGGACACCGATGGCGGCCGGCAGGCCGTAACCCATGGTGCCGAGGCCGCCCGATGTCATCAGCCGGTTCGGTTTTTCGAACTGGATGTATTGCGCCGTCCACATTTGATGCTGACCGACGTCGGTGGTGACATAAACGTCGCGATCCTTGATTTCCGCCTGCAACCGCTGAAGGACGTATTGGGGCTTGGTTAGCTTGCCATTGTTACCGTAACTCAGGCATTTCTTAGCTTGCCAGCCATTGATTTTCTTCCACCACCTTTTCAGGGACTTGCCATTGGAGCGTGTTGATTTCCATGCCTTGATCATGTCTCCGAGGACCAGTCCGGCGTCGCCGACGATGGCGATATCGACAAGCACGTTCTTATTGATCGACGATGGATCGATATCGATATGGATCTTCTTGGCCTTGGGCGCGAAACCATCAAGATTACTGGTCACCCGGTCGTCGAAACGGGCACCGACATTGAGCATGACATCGCAATGGTGCATGGCCAAGTTGGCTTCGTATGTGCCGTGCATGCCGGGCATGCCCAGAAAATGCTTGTCGGAAGCCGGCAAAGCCCCCAACCCCATCAGTGTCAGGGTGCAGGGAAAGCCGGTGGTGTGGACCAATTGTTTGAGGAAGGCGGACGCCGCTGGCCCGGCATTGATGACCCCGCCACCGGCGTAGATGATCGGCTGCCTGGCCTCGGCCATCAGCTTCACCGCTCTCTTGATCAGCCCGATATCGCCTTCAACCTTTGGCTGGTAGCTCTTGATGCGAATCTTTTCCGGCCCGACATAAGGCCCGCGGGCAATGACCACGTCCTTGGGCAGGTCGATCATTACCGGCCCGGGGCGGCCATGGGTGGCGATATAAAACGCCTCGTGCAGGACGCGGGCAAGGTGATCGACATCCCTGACCAGATTATTGTGCTTGGTGCAGGATCGGGTGATACCCGTGGTATCAGCCTCTTGGAAGGCGTCGTTACCAATCAACGGCGTCGGCACCTGGCCGGCAATACAGACGATCGGGATGCTGTCCATCAAGGCGTCGGTGAGACCGGTGACCGTATTGGTGGCGCCGGGGCCCGATGTTACCAGGACGACGCCCGGCTTGCCTGTCGAACGGGCGTAACCTTCCGCCGCGTGCACGGCCGCTTGTTCGTGCCGGGTCAACACATGCCGCAAACGATTCTGTTTGTAGATTTCATCGTATAGGGAAAGGGTGACGCCGCCGGGATAGCCGAAAATCACTTTCACGCCCTGGTCCTTGAGGACCCGCAAGAAAATTTCCGCTCCCGTTAATTTTTTCATTGCCATCATTATTCTCTATTTAGGCGAGGGATTTCGGTTGATAACGCGGCCAGCCCACAAAACACGGCAAACTCTTGGCCGGACTGAAAAACGGGCCAAACTAGACTTTCACTATTGCACGGTCAACAGAAACCGGCGAATAAATGAAAAGATTTTTGGACGAATGCTTTCCGAATATTGCGCGGATAGAGTCCAGGCCCCGGCTCCTTGGGTGCGCAACCAAGTCAGCTGGCGCTTAACGTAGTTGCGGGTCGCCCGTTTGGCGGCGCCGGCGGCTTCTTCCAGGCTAGCTTCCCCGCGCAGGTGGCGGCTCAGTTCCGGAACGCCGACGGCCTTCAATGCCGGCAGGCCCGGAGCAAGGCCCAAGGCGGCCAAGGCCTTGACCTCGGCAACGGCTCCGGCGGCGATCATCTGGTCGAAACGGGCGTCGCAGGCAGCATAGAGCCACTGCCGAGGCGGGATGAGGGCGATGGTGGCAAAGCGGGCGCCAAGGCTCGTTGCCGGCGCCGTTTCGTCCTGCCAATCGGCGAGCGGCCGCCCCGTCGCCCGTGCCACTTCAAAAGCACGGATCAAGCGCTGGCTGTCTCCAGCCGGTAGTTTTTCCGCTGCCTGGGGATCCAATTTCGCCAATTCGGCGCGGAACGCCTCACCGCCCAGGCGGGCGTGCAGAACCCGGGCCCCGGCGCGGATGTCCTCGCCAATATCCGGGATTTCGGCCAAGCCCCCGGTCAACGCCTTGAGATAGAGCCCGGTGCCGCCGATAACGATGGGTAGGCTGCTTCGCGAATGCGCCGCCTTGATTTCGGTAACTGCCATCTTGAGCCAACGTCCGGCCGAACAGGGTTCCGACGCCGGCAAGTGGCCGAACAGCCTGTGGGGAACCCGCGCCTCGGCCTCCACCGACGGCCGCGCCGTCAGAATTCTGAGCTCGCGGTAGACCTGCATGGAATCGGCGTTGATCACCGTGCCGGCAAAAGCGCCAGCGGCGTCCAAGGCGAGAGCCGACTTACCGCTGGCCGTCGGGCCGGCGACGACAAGGACCGGAGGAAGATTCCCGGAAGTCATAACGGCCAAGGGTCGGAGCCTATCAAGTGGAATGCCTCAATCCGGCCACAAAACATAGCCTTTGCCGCGGACGGTCTGCAGGTAGCGGGGCAGTTTTGGATCCGGCTCAATCTTGCGCCGAAGCCGGGTGACTTGAACATCGACGGCGCGCCCGCCGGTGCCGGTGTTCAAGCTCAATTCGTCGCGGCTGAGGATGGAACCGGGTTCCTCGGCCAGCCGCCGCAACAACGCTGCCTCGACATCGGTCAGGCGAACCGGCACGCCGTCGCGGCGGAGCTCGCCCTGGACGGGGTCGAAGGTGACGCGGCCCAAGCGCACCTCGAGCAGCATCTCGGGGCGCCGTGGCAGGCGGCGCAAAATGCTGTGAATGCGCAGCAAAAGCTCCCTCGGCTCGAAGGGCTTGGCGAGATAGTCGTCGGCGCCTTTCTCCAGTCCCTTGATGCGATCCCCGGGTTCGCCCATGGCGGTCAGCATGAGGATCGGCATGGTGCTTGTCTGGCGCAAGGATTTGGCGAAATCGAGGCCGGTCTCGCCGGGCATCATCAAGTCCAGCACGATCAGGTCGAAAGCAAGGTGTTTGAGCTTGCCGCGCGCATCGGCGGCATTGGACGCGGTGACGACGAGAAAGCCGTTCTCGGTCAGATATTTGCGCAGAAGCTCGCGCAGTCGGCCATCGTCGTCGACAACCAGGATATGAGGTAAATCACTATCCATGACGGCACAGCCCTAGTCGCGCTCCGGGCGCACCGCCAGGCGGCCGCGGTCGTCTTCGTTGATGATGCCGCGAAGCACGGTGCGAAACCCCTCGACCGCCTCGGCGCCGGCCTGGCGGTAGGCCCGGGCGATGCGCTTCGCCTGCCGGTCGGTCAACAGCCTTTCCAGTTCCTCGCCCTTGGCGGTCAAGGACAGAAGCCGCCGCCGCCGGTCGGCCCTGTCCGTCCGCTGGGCGATGAAACCCTCGCGCAACAACTGGCCCAGCACTCTTGACAGGCTTTGCTTGGTGATCTTGAGGATGGCGAGAAGGCGGCTGACGGTGATGCCGGGATTGCGGCCGACGAAATAGATGACCCGGTGATGGGCCCGTCCGAAGCCGTATTTGGCCAGCATGGCATCGGGTTCGGCGGTGAAATCACGATAGGCGTAAAACAAAAGCTCCATCGTCTGGCGCAATTCTTCGTCACGGAGAAAGAGAGGATTGGCGCGAGTTTTGGCGGGGCTCATGGGCGATAAAAGTCTATGGCCAATGGAAATTAAGTCAGCCTTATTGACATAATTGACAAATATGCCCAGCAATGATAAAAAAAGCAAGATCATTTTGAACTTACTTACTTTCAAGAAAGAAAATTACATGGTCAGCCCCCCGTTCGACAACCGCGACGGTCTGATCTGGTTCGATGGCAAGATGGTCGACTGGCGCGACGCCCGCCTGCATGTCCTCAGCCATGCCTTGC
Source organism: Rhodospirillales bacterium (assembly GCA_036012725.1). GTDB lineage: Bacteria > Pseudomonadota > Alphaproteobacteria > Rhodospirillales > 2-02-FULL-58-16. Next base: position 4,510 of record DASCPW010000051.1, on the reverse strand, counting down.
ACTACGCTTCCGCCGTATTCGAGGGCGAACGGGTCTACGGCGGCAAAATTTTCAAACTCAGCGAACATAGCGAGCGGCTCGCCGCTTCGGCGGCGTTGCTCGGCCTCGATATCCCTTATGGCGCGAAAGCCATCGACGACGCCTGCCGCGAGGTCACCGCCGCCAACAACATCATCGACGGCTACGTGCGCCCCATCGCTTGGCGCGGCTCGGAAATGATGGGGGTATCGGCGCAAGCGGCGACCATTCACCTGGCCATCGCCACTTGGCCCTGGCCGTCGTATTTCTCGCCGGAGGCGCGGATGAACGGCATCCGCCTGAAAACCTCTTCCTGGTGCCGCCCGTCCCCCGAGACGGCGCCGGTCAAGGCCAAGGCGGCGGGGCTTTACATGATTTGCACCCTGTCCAAGCACGCCGTCGAGGCGCAAGGGTTCGACGACGCCCTGATGCTGGACTGGCGCGGCCAGGTCGCCGAATCGACGGGCGCCAACATTTTCCTGGTCATGGACGACGGCAAGCTGCATACGCCGGCGCCCGACTGCTTCCTAGACGGCATCACCCGGCAAACAGTGATCGAGCTGGCGAAAGGGCGCGGCCTCGGCATCGTGGAGCGGGCCATCATGCCGGACGAACTAAAGCAGGCGAAAGAGGTCTTTCTCACCGGAACGGCCGCCGAAGTGACGGCGGTCGGCGAGATCGACGGGCACAGTTACAGCCCCGGCGAGATCACCCGGACCCTCATGGAGGATTACGAAAGGACGGTCGGCAAATCACCGGCCGACACCGCCTCGGCGGCTTGACGGCAAACTCCGAGAGAATCAGATCAGTTCGCCACCGTTTCTGTTCTCCGATAGAACCAGTTTGGCTTTCATTGGGACCGAATTTGGGTACCATCTGGGGTAAGTCGGATCAGGACAGGCTATACCGGTAGCGCCGGCTCAGCACCTCCGGAGTGGTTATTTCACCACGTATTTTTAAAGGATAGAGGGTTAAATGAGTAAGAAGAAATCGTACGCCCCGCACTTCGCGGAGTGGAAAGAGATGCTAGGCTCGGCAGAACAGATGATCCCGTTGGTAGGCCAGTTGTACCGTGATAACAGCGTGACAATCAGGATCTTCGGGAGCCGGATCCTGAACAGTTCCCCCATTGAAATCATTAAGGTCCATCGCTTTGCCCGCCAGATGGTGGGGGAAGAGCTAGATATCCGCAAGACCCTGAAGCTGGCACGGACTATGATCGTCATGAACTTGGCGCCGGCCCGGGTCGATTTGGGCAAGCTCTGCTACCGCTACATGCAGGAGGGGGGTGATCCCGAGGCCTTTCTGAACGAGCAGTTGGCGAGTATCAATACGGGTAAGGACAATATCCTGAAGGAGCCTCGAGATGTCGTTCTTTACGGCTTTGGCCGCATCGGCCGTCTGCTGGCTCGGATACTGATAGAACGGGCCGGCGCCGGCAATAAGTTGCGGTTGCGGGCCATTGTGGTGCGTGGCGGCAAGGACGGCGACCTGAGAAAACGCGCCAGCCTGCTACGCCGCGATTCCGTCCACGGCGCCTTCAAAGGCAGCATCAAGGTGGATGAAGAAGAAAATGCAATTATCGCTAACGGGATCTATATCCAGGTCATCTACGCCAATTCTCCATCGGATGTGGATTACAATGATTACGGGATCAATAATGCCTTGGTGGTGGACAACACCGGCATGTGGCGTGATGAGGAGGGTCTGGCACAGCACATCCATCGTCCCGGTGCCTCCAAGGTAATCCTTACTGCCCCGGGCAAGGGCGGTATCAAGAATATCGTCTATGGTGTGAACCATAACGATATCGAATCTTCCGATACCATCCTCAGTGCCGCCTCTTGCACCACCAATGCCATCACCCCGGTGCTAAAGGCGATCAATGATGAGTTCTGTATCAACAACGGCCACGTGGAGTCGGTTCACTCCTACACCAACGACCAAAATCTGATCGACAATTTTCACAAGGGTGATCGCCGCGGCCGTAGCGCCCCCCTGAATATGGTGCTTACCACCACCGGCGCCGCCAAGGCAGTAGCCAAGTGCCTGCCCGAGTTGAAGGGTAAACTCACCGGTAACGCCCTCCGTGTCCCGACACACAACGTCTCCATGGCGATCATGAATCTCAGACTGGGACGTGAGACCAGCAAGAACGAGGTGAATGAATATCTGCGTAATATCTCCCTCAACTCCCCGATGCAGGATCAGATCGATTACACCGCTTCCTCCGAACTGGTTTCCACTGACTTGGTGGGTTCGGCCCACGCCGGTGTAGTGGACTCACTGGCTACAATCGTAGACGGTGACCGGCTGGTGCTCTATGTCTGGTACGACAACGAGTACGGCTATAGCGCCCAGGTGTTTCGCATGATGCAGGACGTGGCAGGTGTAAGGTTGCCGAGTGTTCCAGCGGCTTGATCAAGCAGGCCTTGATGATAGCCAGAGGCGTCTGGGCAGAGAATATTGGAAGATTTCTTTGGCGACGTGTGGTCGGGTTGCTCAAATATTTTGGAATGACTGGTTATGGCCGGGGCTGTTAAAAAACTTCCCAAATGGCACTCTTGGAGCATATTTTAGCTAAAACTGCCGAAAGGAAAATTATTATACCTTTGATTTTGTTGGATCTTATTTTTGCATATTCTCTGAAATGTCGAAATTTCAGGTCTCTAAATAGTTTTTCAACAGCCTTGGCTACAAACGGCGGTTACACGGAACGCAGTTTTATGATCGCTTTCGGCCAATAAGCCTACATTCCAAGTGCAAGAGCTTGCCTCGCCGTGCTTCTGCAAGTCACTTAAAAATCGCTGGATCGCTCTTCCGCTGCGATCCATTCCAATTCCCCTTCCAGTGGGGGGAACCCTACGTTAGCAGTCGTTTCAGCTGGCTTCCGATGGCGCCTTGGTTTCTTCCGGCTCATCGGTGCCATCCATGAAACCCCTGATCAGGGCCAGAAACGGCGCCGCGAGATCGCGCAGCCTGGCCTTGCCGACCCCGTGGACAACGGCGAATTCCGTTTTGTTTCGGGGTTTGCGCCGCGCCATGTCCATGAGGGCGCGGTCTTGGAATATGACGTAGGCGGGCACTCCGCGCTCCTGGGCGATGGTCAACCGCAACTCCTTCAAGGCCTCGAACAGGCCGCAATCGAAATCGGAGAGGTCGGCGGCGGCTAATTTCTTCTTTACCGCCGCGGTCTTGGTCTTGGCGCGCATGGTATCTCGCCGGTAGTGGAATTCCGCTTCGCCGCGTATCAGGGCAGAGCCGGTTTTGGTGACACTCAGCCCGCCATGGCCGGCGATGTCCAGGCGAAGGTAGCCGGCGGCGATCAGCTGGCGGACGATCGAGTGCCAGGTTTCCTTGTCGAGGTCATGGCCGATGCCATGGGTGGGGAGTCGATCATGGCCCAAGGTTCTTATCTTGTCGGTATCGGCGCCACGCAGCAGGTTGATGATGTGCGCCGCCCCGAAACGCTGGCCGGTCCGGTAGATGGCGCTGAGGGCCTTTTGAGCCTCGACCGTGCCGTCCTCCAGGGTCGGAGGGTCCTGGCAAACGTCGCAATTGCCGCACGGCCCGCTGTCCTCGCCAAAATAGGCGAGCAAGGCCCGGCGGCGGCACTCCGGCGATTTGCAATAGGCGATCAGGTGGTCGAGCCTTTTATGTTCGCGCCGCTTGTGCGCCTCGTCGCCGCCGTCCTGTTCAACGAACATGCGCCGCTGACGAATGTCGTCGAGACCGTAAAGCATAAGCGCGTCGGCGGGCTTGGTGTCGCGGCCGGCCCTGCCGAACTCCTGGTAATAAGCCTCCATATTGGCGGGCAGATTGGCGTGGAAGACGTACCTCACGTCGGGTTTGTCGATGCCCATGCCAAAAGCGATGGTGGCGACCATGACCACAGCCGGCTCGGTCATGAAGATATCTTGGTTGGCCTTGCGCTCGGCTTTGTCCATTCCGGCATGATAGGGGAGGGCATGAATGCCGTTGGCGGTGAGAAAGTTCGCCGTGTCCTCTGTCTTCTTGCGCGACAGGCAATAGACGATGCCGCTTTCGCCCGCCCTGGAACGCACGAACTCCAAGAGTTGGCGTTTCCAGTCACGCCGGGCTTCCACCGCCAGGCGTATGTTCGGGCGGTCGAAGCCGGTTATGAAAATATGCCCGTCACCATCGAAAAGCTTGGCCGCGATGTCTTTTCTGGTCGTCTTGTCGGCTGTCGCCGTTAGCGCCGCTATGGGTACGGCGGGGAAAAGTTGGCCAAGACGGGCCAAGTCGCCGTATTCGGGCCGAAATGACGGCCCCCAGCGGGAAATGCAATGGGCCTCGTCGATGACGATGAGTTTCAGGGGCAACTGCTGTAGGGCTTCCAGCATGCGAACAGTCATCAGGCGTTCCGGGGATATATAGAGAAGACGCGTTCGACCCGCCGCCGCGCGCCTCCAACTGGCGGCGTTGACTTGATAATCGTGCGACGAGTTAATCGTTTCGGCGGCGACGCCCG
>DASCPW010000050.1:0-5996 GCA_036012725.1 Rhodospirillales bacterium | reverse complement strand
AGTCGACACCTTGAGGATGGTCGTCGCCCTCTGATGAAGGGATTTCACCAGCCAGTTGGCCGACTGATAGCACTCGTTGATATATTGCCGGTCTTCCTTGGAGCGGGTGGCGTTGTTGATGTGTGCGTGGTAGGTGTTGTTGACCAACACACGCGGCAAGGTATCCGGATTGAGCTCTATGATCCAGCCGCCACCCGGCCGTGGCCGCATGAGAACATCGGGAGTGATCGGCTGGGTAATAGTTTGGTCGAAGACCAGCGCCGGCTTCGGGTCCAACTCCCTGATTTCAGCTGCCATGTCGGCGATGTCCTCGCTATCCACACCGCAGATTTTACTCAAACCTGCCAGGTCCCGTTTCGCCAGCAGGTCCAGGTTTTCGAGAAAAATTTGCATGGCGGGGTCGAGGCGATTGCGCTCGCGCAGTTGCAAGCTCAGACATTCGACTAGGTTGCGGGCGAAAATTCCCGGCGGATCAAATTGTTGAAACCGCTCGAGCACCGCCTCCACGCGATCCATAGCACAGCCAAGAGCAATGGCAATCGGGGCCAGTTCACCGGCGATGTAACCGGCCTCGTCCAGGGCTTCAATCAGATGGACGCCGATCATCCGGTCAACCGGGTCGTCGATATCGATCGCCAACTGGCTGTACAAATGATCACGCAGGGACGGTTTGCCGGAAAGGACCTCTTCCAAGTTGGGCGCGGTTTCGTCAAACCCGCCGCCCTGGCCCCAGTTGGCGAAAGCGACGTCGGCAAACCCGCCCTCGACGTCGTTAATAACGGCGTCACCGGGCGTGTCGGTGCTCCATTGATTGTCACAATCCACGTCCAGGGTGCTGTCCTCGGGGATTTGGTGGTTTTGATCGTCGCTGAAATCAATACTCTCCAGGCTGGCGGATTCTTGCTCCGTGGATACCCTGGGGTCATCTTCCGGCGCTGTCTCGCCGTTTTCCCCTTTGCTTTCTTCGCCGTCCCTCTCCAAGAGCGGGTTGCGCTCCAGTTCCTGCTCCACGTAGTCGAGCAGTTCGATGTTGGAAAGTTGCAGCAATTTGATCGCCTGCTGCAGTTGTGGCGTCATCACCAGCGACTGGCTCCGCCGCAACTCCAGGCGGGGGGTTAACCCCATGCCGCGCACCCGCCCGGTTGGTGATTAAAGGCTGAACCTATTGCCCAGATAAACGCGCCTGACATCCTCGTTGCCCACAATATCCGAGGGCTCGCCTTCCATCAGAATCATCCCATCGTGGATGATATATGCGCGATCAATCACACCCAGCGTATCTCTGACATTGTGATCGGTGATCAAGACGCCTATGCCACGGTCTTTCAAATGCATGACCAAATCACGAATGTCGCCGATGGCTATGGGATCAATGCCGGCGAATGGCTCGTCCAGGAGAATGAAATTAGGGCTCGTGGCAAGCGCCCGGGCGATTTCGACGCGGCGGCGCTCGCCGCCAGAGAGCGCCAGAGCCGGGGCGCGGCGCAAATGGGTGATGGAAAACTCGGCCAAAAGCGCATCCAGCACTATTTCGCGTTTCTCATGGGATTTTTCCACTACCTCGAGAACGGCGCGGATGTTATTTTCAACGGAAAGACCACGGAAGATGGAGGCTTCTTGCGGAAGGTATCCGATGCCTAGCCGCGCCCGCCGGTACATGGGCAAATCAGAAATATCGTGACCATCCAAAACAATACTGCCGTAGTCGGGAGGGACCAGGCCGGTAATCATGTAAAAACAAGTGGTTTTGCCGGCTCCGTTAGGTCCTAGCAGCGCCACTACCTCGCCGCGTTGAATGGACATACTGACCTTGCGCACCACTTGCCGCTTTTTGAACCGCTTGCCCATGTTGTTGGCGTGAAGGCCACGGTTGTCGGTGACCAAACGTGGACCGTTGCTGTTAGCGGCGCCTTTGGGGGGGGAGGGATATTCCATTTGGCTTTCCATGATCTTGGTTTAACACCCTATCAGGCACAAGTTTATTTTTTCTTTACGTTACGCGGCGTAATCAGGCCATGCACCCGTTTGCCGCCAGCTTGCGAAGTCGAACAACTGTATAGCGTACTGATACCCGTGTTTAGGTTTATTTCGGCGCTACAGCCATCAAGCCGGTTCGAACCGCGGGTGATCGTAACCGATCCGGTGAGTGTGGCGATACCACTTTTAACATTATAGACGGATCGGTCCGCCGTCACCTTTTCCGTGGCGGTATCCAAGCGTACGTTGTCGAACGCCTCGATCCGGTGGATCACGTTTTTGCCTTCGCTGGTCTTGCGGAAATAAGCGGCCAGCAAATTGGCCCGTAACTTTTTATGCTCACGCACCGCCACCGCGTTGCCGCGGGCCACCGCCATTTGTTTCCGTTCCCAATATTCCAACTGCCTATCGGCGGTGATTTCGTCATCGCCGGCGACCAAGCGAACCTTGCCGCCGCTCAAAACGAAAATAGCATTATCGATGTCGTAAACCCCTTTTTCTCCGTAGGCGGTTTCGGTGGGCGTAACAATACGAACATGGCCGACCGCGTCGAGCCGTTTGATTACGGTGTCGCCGCCATCTTTTTCTTGGTAATGGGCGCGTAGCAGGTCGGCATGCACGGCAACGTTGCCGCGCACCGCGCGGGCGTTGCCGCGGGCCAGGAAAATCAAGTTGTTTTGCTGCCATTCAATGCCGTCATCGGCATAAATCTCAATGCCGGTCTCGGAATTTTGGGATGTGAAGTTTAAAGTTTGCGCGGATGCCGGTGAGGCGGCGAAAGATAAACCCTGCCCCAGCAGCGCCACCAGCAAGGCCAAGCCGATGATTCCCTTGTCAGGCATTACTGTCCCGTACTTCCGAGTCCGGGGTACAAAATTAGTTTTGACTTGCCGGTGAACTGAATGGTTCGGCTGTTTTGGATCAGGCGGAACCCCTCGGCCTTGAGAATGCCAAACGGTCCCTGGCCTTTGACCGGTTCGGCGCCGGAGGCGATGCCCTTGGCCAAATCGAAATAGGCTTTTGTCGTCTGAAATTCGTAACCCGAATCATGGAACATATTGACCGCGCCGGCCAAACCTAGGGTTTCCGCCCCGCGGTCGTAGGTTCCCGTCTCGGCGGTCAAGACCACCCAGGATCCGTCTTCCAAGGTGATGTCGGCCTTGGGCATCTCTAGGATCACGGCGGAATCCCTTTGCAACAGGTTTTTGGCTAAATCGGCGGTGACGGAATAGGTCTGGCTGTTATTGTCTGTTCCGATGTAACGGGGGTTAACCATGCTGGGATCTTCCGATGCTCCCATTTTCAAACTACTGAACTCGATTTGGAAACGGTTGTTCTTGACCTTCAGGTGGGGCCAGATGGCGACCATGATGATTATCAACACCGCCAGGAAGGGAAGAAACAACTTCATCCAGTTGACGAATCGGCTGTAAGTGGACGCGTGGTGGCGGTTCACGGCCTGTAAGGCGATTTTCTGACCGCTGGCGGGAACCGCGTTCATGAGCGAAAATTCATTCGTGATCAGGGATGGGTCGGTTGTCCGCATGCCCTTCCCTTATTTCACGCCACGCCGGCGCGTAAGCAGTCGTGAATGTGGATGATGCCGACGGGGCGGCTATCGACGACGACGAACAGGTTGGTGATGGCCCGCGAGTTCATAAGGCGCACCGCCTCGCTAGCCAGGGCGTCGGGTCGAATGGTCTTAGCTCCTCGGGTCATGATGTCGGCGCTCTTGCGGGTGAGTAAGTCCGGACTCATGTGCCGGCGCAGGTCGCCGTCGGTAATGACACCCTGAAGCAGGCCGTCGTCATCGACGATGCCGGCGCAGCCTTTGCTCTTTTCCGTCATCACCACAAGGGCGTCGGACATCGGCATGTCGCCTTTTACCAGCGGCAGCGCATCGCCAACGTGCATGACGTCGGACACCTTCAATAATTTTCGTCCCAGCCTGCCGCCGGGATGAAAAATATGGAACTTGTCCGGCGGAAATCCATCGCGCTCAAGCAGTGCCACGGCAATGGCGTCGCCCAAGGCCAACATAACCGTCGATGAAGTGGTCGGCGTCAGACCCATGGGGCAGGCCTCGGCGCTTGGCGGCAGGTTCAAAGTCACGTTCGCGGCATCGCAGAGGGCGCTGCCGGCGTCACCGGTAATGGCGATCAAGGGAATTTCAAAGCGCTTGGCATAGGCCACCAAGTCGGCCATTTCCACGGTTTCTCCCGAATTGGACAGGGCGATAATGGCGTCGCTCTCCGTGATCATGCCGAGATCGCCGTGGCTCGCTTCCGCCGGGTGGACGAAAAGAGCGGGGGTTCCGGTCGAAGCCAGTGTCGCCGCGATCTTGCGCGCTACATGGCCGCTTTTCCCCATGCCCGTGACCACCACGTGGCCGGTCAAGTTACCTAAAATGTCCAGGGCCTCGATGAAATTCACGTCCAAGCTCTCGGCGAGGGCCCGCAAGCCATCCGCTTCCAGGCCGAGAACTCGTTTGGCCGATTTCAGATCGGTGTGATCGGCGTCGATGCCCGAACGCATTATGACATTGGGAGGGGTCATCTGTTTTGGTTCCTATCGCGAGGGCAGCCAGGGTCGCGGGATTTGTTACCAATGCCCCGGCGCCAAAACCGGTTGCCGGGGCCGGCCCCGTGGCGGCGAGTCCGGGCCGCGCCCTTCGTTCAACGCTGACACAAATTTATGCTCATTCTCGTTGGAGCACTTCCGGTTTACATGGGTTTGCCTGAAACACTCAATATATATGTTTTAAATGCAAATGCGTCGCCGCGGATGAGTCCATCCGCTTGGGGTTTGCACTCATGTTCCCCCTCGGACTTTTGAAAGCATGCCAGAAACAACAATTTTTAAGAACGCAATAATCGCCTCTTCACCTTTGCCGAAGTATGCGCTTGAGACATTGATTCGTCAACAAAATCAAACGGTTTGATGAGCTTTGCCGGGTTGATCCGCATCAATGGGCAAAAATGTCTTCATCATCCCAACCCGCCAAGTCGAGTTCGACTCGGTGAATGAGAAACTCAAAACATGCCCGGGCCAATTCGGTCCGTCCCTCACGGGCGAGCATGACATCGAGTTTTCGGCGCAATTCGTGAAGATGAAGAACATCGGAAGCGGCATAAGCAATCTGTTTGGGCGACAGCACGTCCGTGCCCCAGTCCGACGACTGCTGGGCCTTGGACATTTCCACGCCCAGCAGGTCTTGGGAGAGGTCCTTCAGACCGTGAGAAGCGGTATAAGTGCGGACCAGTTTCGAGGCGATCTTGGTGCAATAGACGGGCTGGCAAAACACGCCCAGGGAGCGGCGCAGAACCTTCAGGTCGAAACGGGCGAAATGAAACAATTTGGTGACTTTCGCGTCGGTCAGCAGTGCCGCCAGGTTGGGGGCGTTGTATTCGCCGTTAAGGAACTGGACCAGATGGCACTCGCCGTTGCCGTTTGACAGCTGTACCAGACATAAGCGGTCGCGCCATGGATTGAGGCCCATGGTCTCGGTGTCGATGGCGACGCTGTCGCCGAAATCGAGGCCGCCGGGAAGGTCGCCCTGGTGTAGTTCAATAGATTGAGGTTTAACTTTCACCACCAGGGAGCCCTCTTTAGGAAAGTGACAGTGAAACCACTGCCCAGGATAATCTTGGTGCCCAGAAGAAGACTCGAACTTCCACGGCCTTGCGGCCACAGGTACCTGAAACCTGCGCGTCTACCAATTCCGCCACCTGGGCGCCGGAAAAACAAAATCCGCTGTTTGACGGCTTGGAAATAGTCGTTACCCCCCACCGCCTTGGATGTCAACAAGCTCTTGGGTTGGCGGTTCCCGGGCCTTTCATATTTCTCTTCAATGGGTCCGCCCGCCCCGATTAGGTTGACGGTGGCCTGCCCTCATTAAGTGGTCCACCGCTTAAGTTAGAGTTTGGCGCGGTTTAAGTTGATGGACCGGCCGAAGCCATTGGCGAGCGTAGGCCGGAACATCAACGTTGGGCAAGATGGTTTCTGGTGCCGGTGGTCTA
>DASCPW010000049.1:0-4328 GCA_036012725.1 Rhodospirillales bacterium | reverse complement strand
AAAGTTTTATAAACGTCTTGAATTAACTGGGTCAGATCGCCAATTTCCACCGCATTGTTGCCGGCGTGAGCGGCGACAATTTCAGTTGTCAATTCCATCAATTCACTAACACTGAGTTTCTCGCTCATCTAAAATTCTTTCCATCTTTTTTTATGAAGAGCTACTACATAATTAATATTTCCAGCATAAGCAAGAACTTCACATGAAAAAAACACCCAGGAACAATAAGGTTAATGAGACCGACTATTATCTTGACATAACTCCGGAGACCTGTCCCCTGACGTTTGTCAAAACAAAACTTTTGCTGGAACGGATGTCTCCGGGGCAAGTGGCCGAGGTGCGTCTCAAGGGCACCGAACCCCTGGAAAACGTTCCTCGTTCGGTGCGCGAGCACGGCCATCAGATGTTGAGACTGGAGCCGGAAGAGCCAGCGAAAGGCAAGGAATCAATTCATCGCTTATTGATCCGCAAGCAATAACTTTCCGGTCGGGCCCTGAGAACCATCGCATCAACAGGTCCACCGGAAGTCCGCCGATAGTAGCCGGGATGCCGGCCAACTTCCTTAAAGCCCTGGACTTGGTAAAAGCGCCGCGCAGGTTCGTTGTCTTCAGCGACCTCGAGGAAAACCCACTCGGCTCCCTTTCCGGCGGCGCTTTCCAAAGCCATCGTCAAAAGCCGAGTCGCCAAGCTGGCTCGGCGGTGGCCGGTCGATACGCCGAGGCAGACAATCTCACATTCACCACCGGCCGCCCGGCAGAGAATGAAGCCTTGTGGGATGGGGCCGCAACAGCCAATGAAGCCGAAGGTGCCGGGGGTGCTCATGAAACCGGTAATGGCGGCGCCATCCCATGCCTTGTCGAAACAGGCGCCGTGAAGGGCGGCAACGACTTCGGTATGGGCCTTGGAACAAGAAACGATTTCATATGGCGTCATGGCCGGCCACCGTTCTTTGCCGGGATGGCGGCCGGCGGCCGCAAGTACAATGGAAACGGTGGCTTCACCGTCTGCTCCGGACGCCAGCGGCGGGCGGCGATGGCCGCCACCATGGCCGCGTCGGGAAGTGCGGGAGCAGAACTGGGAGTCGTCTTGATGCCGGTTTCGGTCAGCTTCTGCGCTACCAACTCGGCGGCATCGCCGGCGACCAAAAGCGGCGAATGGGAAATGTCCCGGGCCAGGTCCTCGGCGGCCAGCGCCAATGGCGATGACAAGGACTCTAGGCCGGCCGAGAAAAACTGAGCAAAGAGGATTTTCGTTCTCGAGTTCAAAACCACCAGAACCGTATCTTCCTGTCTTTCTACATCGGGAATTGCATGCGCCACCGCCTCCAAGCTGGTAATGCCAAGACACGGTAGCGCCGAGGCCAAAGCCATGCCCCGCGCCGCCGCCAAGCCAACTCGTAGTCCCGTGAATGCACCCGGGCCAATGGTGACGGCGAGCAGGTCAAGACCAAGAATCCGTTCCCCGGCGGTGGCAAGAACGTCTTCCACCATTGGCATCAGGGCTTCCGCGTGACCACGTTGCATTAGTTCGTAGCGCCTTGCGCAAACACCACCGTCTCGCCATAAAGCCACCGAACAAGCCGAAACTGCTGTATCGAGGGCAAGAATCTTCATTAACACTTCCGACTTTTTTTCCGCGGGTTATACTGCCTCTCGCCGCCACCGCCGCAAGAGCTTGTTGAAACCGTGCTCGGGTTTTCTTCTATGTCCCTAGTCGAAATCACCCCGCAACGCCATGGTGTTTTGCTTGACCTGGTTTATGGCGGTAACAACAATTTTACCGGCCGGCCCGTCTACCGGCGGCCGACATGTTATCTTCACGCTGCCGCCGAATGCCTGCTCGAGAGTGCCGCCGGTTTGGCGGCGGCGCGGGGTCTGAAATTAAAGATTTTTGATGCTTTTCGGCCTTCGGAAGCGCAGTGGATCTTGTGGAACCATAGACCTGATCCGGAATTCTTGGCGGATCCGCGTCGTGGTTCGCCGCACTCACGAGGGGTTGCCGTCGATTTGACCCTGACAGATCTTTCGGGTCGGGAACTGGAAATGGGTACCGGCTTCGATGCTTTTACGGCTTTTTCTCATCACGGCAATTTGGGCGTTTCGGCGCAAGCCCAGAGCAACCGGACTCTTCTCCTCGACTTGATGAGTTCCGCCGGCTGGGATTTCTACCAACTTGAATGGTGGCATTATCAATTGTTCGACAGCCGCCGCTATCCCGTGCTCGGTGATTCCACGTTGCCGGAGGGAATGATGTAAGAGCCGTTTGGCCTCCAATGTCGGCGCTTTAAAAAATCGTGTCTGGAGGCATCACACTTGTTTATCGCGAAAAAAAGTGGGAAAAATCTTTTGTGTTTACAAGATCGGATATCACCTCGCCATGTTTCGCCGATGGAAGTTACGGATTACCCTTTTTGCATTAGCCATTTTTATGGTGGTGGTACCGCCGGCCCTGGCTGGTGCCTCGGCGGTGGTGTTCATGTACCACCGTTTCGGGGAAAACAGTCATCCTTCCACCAACATCACCATCGAGCAGTTCGAGGCCCATCTCAAAGAACTCGAAAGCGGCACTTATAACGTCCTTTCGCTGTCTGATATCACCGACGCCTTGCGTCGGGGCGCGCCCCTGCCCGAGCGCACCGTCGGCATCTCGGTCGACGATGCTTATCTTTCCGTTTACACGATGGCTTGGCCAAGGCTGAAAGAGGCTGGCTTCCCCTTTACCCTGTTCACCAGTACCAGAGCCATCGACCAGGGACTCAAAAGCTACATGAACTGGCGGCAAATCCGCGAGATGGCCGATGCAGGTGTTACCATCGGTCACCACATGGCATCGCATGGGAACATGCTGGCGGCGGAGGCCGGAAGCAATCGGCGCGAACTTGCCGAAGCCACCCAGCGGTTCTCGGAGAAGCTGGAAAACAAACCCGCACTCTTCGCTTATCCTTACGGCGCAGCCAGCCAGGCGGTGAGAAAAATGATCATAGATGCCGGTTTCAGTGCCGCTTTCGGCCAACATTCCGGCGTCATCGGTGGCGACGGTGATCTTTACTTTCTGCCGCGTTTTGCGATGAGTGAAAAATACGGTGCTCTCAGCCGCTTCCGCCTTGCCGCGAACGCATTACCGTTGACGGTCACCGAGGTGACCCCTCCCGATTTCCTGGTCACGGGCAACAACCCGCCAGCTATCGGTTTTACGGTCACTGGCGGCATTGAGGGCCTGGAGCGGCTCAACTGTTTTTCCTCGCATGAAGGCAAGTTGCGGGTGATCCGCTTGGCCGACACCCGTATCGAGGTGCGCCTGAGAAGTCCCTTGCCTGAAGGGCAGACACGCCTCAACTGCACCCAGCCGGCGGCCGATGGCCGTTGGCGCTGGCTGGGCCGTCAGTTTTATTTTTTGGCGAGATAAGGCGTTCACCACTCACGTGGGAGTTGCCGATATGCTAGGCCATTAGATCAAAGTCTTACGGACCAGCTTGTTGACGCGAAGACGGCTATCGTCAAGGCGATGGAGGTTGTTGGCCTTGATGAGGTCACGGATGGTCTCCACGTAAGCCATTTGCCGCGCCGAATAGCGGATCAGCTTTCCGGCCAGAAGGACGCCGTCGATGGGGGCGCCGCGGCGTCTGAGCCGGGCCCGGGTCTGGCGGAATCCCCGGTAGGAACTGTGGGTGTTGAGGTTGTGGGCATAAGATTTGACCGAATCAAAGAGGGTTGCGAAAGACTTGATTTTATGGGTCATCCCTTTGTCACGCTGGAGAGGCAATAGCCCTTTGCGTTCAGCGGTGGTCCACTGGCCATAAATGGCGTTGCCCTCGCGCACGAAACGCGACGTTCCCCAGCCGCTTTCTTCCGCCGCTTGCGCCAAGGCGAGGGACGGTGGAATGATGTCGATACGTTCCAACAAGGCGTCGACATCGTTCCGTTTAACGCCATAACGCTCGCTCATCATGGTCAGCCAAAGACGCTCGGTGGCTTTCAGGCGCAGGCCTGAATGGAGTCGGTAACGTATATGCCAAAGGCGGCGCCGGTCGGTGAGTATCTCTTCGTTGGCTTGCAGGACCAAAGGCAGCAGGGCTAGGAAAAATAGGGACTTACGGAGCTTATTTTCGCGGATATCGACCATATCGGCGGGCAGGGCGGCCAAAAATAGACGCGGCACCCGTCCCTCGCCGGAACGGAGCCGGTCAAAATTATAGCCTAGGCTGTTGAAAACATCGGTGAGCTTGCTGGTGCTCAGTTTCGCAACCGGCGGTGCCGTCATTTCGGCGGGTGGGTGGAAAAGGGTCATGCCTATAAGCGCAACCACAAGGGTTACTACCAAGCCTACGG